>JAVEZE010000186.1:0-4890 GCA_034003145.1 Spirochaetia bacterium | reverse complement strand
TCAAGCATTTTTAAGCAGCTCTTCCTGTTTTCTGTCGAAAAAAGGGTTCTTGCTGCTTACGCTTAACGGAACCGCGTATGCGATTTTTACGTCATCTTCAAGTATGCCCATCCTCAGAACTGCCTGCCCGGCGGTATAAATAACCCTGTTGTCGATTCTGCTGTCCATTGCTGCGCTTACCGCGGAACCGATCGCGATTCCAAGATCACCTGTATTGAATACGCATGGGTGATCCGGATGTTTGTTTTTTTCCGCGCAGTCGGCAAACCCGCACATACCGCATGGAGCAAGCCCCATTGAGCTTATTTTTGTTCCAATTATAATCATGGCATCGGCTGAAAGAATGTTTACAGCATCGCGCAGAAAAAAATCGGCAAGATTCATCTCGCGGTGCATTTCTTTTAATTTATCTGAAACTGCCTTTATTCCCTCTTTATCAAGCAGCGCGATTGTCAGGTTGTCCTTTCCCTTTGCTTTCGGCGCTGTTCTTGCAGCTGTCATCATTCTTTTCGCGGCATCCATAACCGCATCAGTCCGTAAATCCTCTTCGCTTGTAATTTTCATAACTGATAACTCCTTATCTGAAATATTTTAATATGCATTATTCAGATTGCATCTAATTTTACATTATTGCATCTGAGGGAAAGCTGATGCTTTATCCCCTGCTGAAGCGGTAGCCTGTACCGTGAACTGTGAGTATGTGGCGCGGACGGGCAGGGTCATCCTCAACCTTCTGCCTGAGTTTTGCGATATGCTGATCAAGGGTGCGCGTCGTGCCGCTGTATTCGATTCCCCAGAACTTGTCAAGAAGATGGTTCCTGCCAAGAACTTCTCCCGGACGGCTGAAAAAATAGGTCAGCAGTTCAACCTCCCGTTCAGTAAGGTCGAATGATTCATCTTTTCTGTGCAGTTTGAAGCGGGCAGGGTCGACGCGGCACTCTCCGAATTCAAAGGGCTCTTCACCTGTTTTTGAGTGCCCCTCACCGCTGCCGGAAAACTGTGTTCTCCGAAGAACAGTCCTTATCCTGGCAAGAAGTTCCTTTACTCCGAAAGGCTTAACTATGTAATCATCAGCTCCAAGCTCAAGGCCCACAACCTTGTCAATTTCCTCTTCTTTTGCCGTGAGAAAAATTATCGGCAGGGCCGTGTCTTTTTTCCTAATCTCCCTGCACACATCGTATCCGCTCAGTTTAGGCATCATTATATCAAGGAGGGTGAGGTCTATGGCCCTCGAGCTGTAAAGCTCAAGAGCTTTTTCACCGTTATCCGCGCAAAGCACCTCATATCCTTCTGATGAGAGAAGATCGGAAAGCCCCTCCCTGATTGGTTTTTCATCTTCGGCAATCAGTATTTTTATCATCTGGTTTTTCCTTTTTCCCCCATCCCTGTGTTTTCCGCTGATGGAAACAGCAAAGTGAAAATGCTTCCCGCCCTGTAATCATCAGTATTGAAAGGAGTAAATGTTAAATCACCGCCGTGCTGTCTCATTATCTTTCTCGCGATGGAAAGGCCGAGCCCTGTCCCTTTTGTCTCTGAAGTGATTGCATTGTCAATCCTGAAAAATTCCCTGAATATCTTTTTGCGGTATTTTTTCTGTATTCCTGTTCCCCTGTCAATTATTTTTACTGATGCCCATCTGTCGATTTTTCCGGTCTGTATCTCAATATGCTTTATCTCTTTTGAGTATTTTACCGCGTTTGAAAAAAGATTGATAAGCACCTGGAGAACCGCTTCCCTGTCGCACATGACGGTAAGAGGAGTTGTGTCTGCCGGTGCGGTTATTGAGAAACCGATTTTTTCATATTCTTCCTTCAGGGAGGGAAGCAGCTCTTCAATAATTTTATTTATATCGGTTAACTCGGGGTTTAAAATTTTTGTCCCCTTCTCAAACTTTGCGAAATCAAGGACATTGTTTATAAGCCTTGTAAGGCGCTGGCTTTCGGATGCTATGTAGGAAGAATACTTTTTAATTTTATCAGGGTCGCTTTGATACCCTTCCGAAAGCATCTCCGAGTACATCCGGATAGAGGTAAGAGGGGTTTTAAGCTCATGCGAAACATTTGTGACAAATCCGGTTTTCTGCTGCACTTCCCTCAGGCGGGCTGATGAGAAATAGTATATGGCAGTTATCCCTGTGAAAATCAGAACGCACATAAGGGCGACAAAAAGCGAGAGTAAGTAGCGCGAGCTCTCAATCTGTTTCTGAAACTCCTCCGGCGAGCGCAGCAGTATGGCTGTTTCCCAGTAGGGAAGAATGCCGCTTATCTCTTTTGCGACAAAAGGCTGCCTCCATTTTTCCGCTGTGCCTGCTGTATCGGCGCCCGCGCTGGCATCTGCGTTAGTATCCGTGTTCACGTCCGCAGCCGGGATTAAAGGAATGCCTCCCTGGTCAAGTATATTTATAAGGCGGAAAGAATTTGAAGGGGTCTGTATCGTCTCTTTTAGCCTTTCATTTAGTTCCCTCATCTCAATTTCGCATCCCGCGACAATGCCGTCACGTTTTTCCCAGTAAAGAAGAATAAAAGCGCTGTCAAACAGGCGCGGTATAACTCCGTAGTCACTTTCTTTTATAATATCCTCAAAGTATCTTGTAGATTCAATATAGACAGACCTTACAACGGTCTGGGTCTTTTCCTTTCTCGGAGTGAGCGCTATCTGGGGCAGAACATTGCGGGTTAGGTACTGCTGCCCTTCCTCTTCGGCTTTTTTATAAACCTTCTCCTGAACAGCAGAGTCAGATTCAAAAAGACTCATGGCAGATTTTGACCTCATCGATTGCTTTTCTGAAGGAGGTATTAAAGAGGGGGACGGGGCCATGCTTTTTTCTGCCGAGCTGTTCAGTTCTTCAGAATCCTTATCCGATACTGTCCCGGCAGATAATTGTGCATTTTTTTCTCCGGCACCGGCCGGTGAGCCTTTATCATCATCACCTGATGAGGTTATCTCTTTTGAGGAAAGCTGCTGCTCATCAAGTATTTCTTTTTCATACTCTGATGCGATATTCTGATATATAGGAATTGATTCCCTGTTTGAGAAAATATTCAGGTAGCGCCAGTAAAAAAGATTTGCCGCATCGCTTTCTTCCGGTGACATTTTGGTATCTGAGATCTCAGGGTAGCGGATTGATCCGTCCTGTTTTAAAAGATAGGGGACGCCGACTAACGGATTGGATTTTTTCCAATCTATGAGGTTCCTGACCGGATCGCCTGAAGAAGCATTATCAAGCAAGGGGATTGAATCGTGGAGCTCCTGGATTATCTGCTGGAGGTTTAGATTGATGATTGTATTTGTCTGCTCAAGCTCAAGAAGAAGAGCATCCTCAAGCCGCCTTCTCTGAACCACCTCTTCCTGATTTACAGCCCTTACCGCGAAAACAGAGAGAATTACAGCCGGAACAAAAACAATAACAAAGAATAGTATTATAAAAAAGTTTTTTCTCATTCCGGCCATCACCCTTATTTTAGTGAAAATCGGGCTTTATTCAAGGTCAAAACCCTTTGCCCTTGTCTGTTCCCTTATAGCGTCAATTATCGCGCTGTCAAGTGTCTCGACATCCTTTAGAACAGTCTGCTTCCTGACATAATCATCCCTCTCAGAGCTTAGCTTTGATATTTCTTCCTGAATAATTTTTCTCTCATCCAGCATCTTTTTTACATAAGCTTCTTTTTCCCTGTCTGTCATTTTTCTCATTTCCTCAGGCAGTTCATTCGCAGGGACTGACGGGAGTGCTACTTCACCCTGAGACCATGCATCGACAAGGTCCCAGGATGAGTTTGAATAGCTGGATGATGATTTAACCTTCGCCCTTTCAAGAAGGCTTCCGCGGCTTACGCCTGAAGCGTTTTCATCCTGCTCGGCCTGCATTTTTTTCTTTGCGGATCCTGCGTCCCCGTATCCGAGATAGGTCTTGTTAAGGCGCCAGTTAAGCTCTTCAATCCTTTCATCCTGGGGCGCTTTTACATAGCTGATCTGGTAATCGCTGTTTATATTCATGTACCGTCCTCCGCCAAGATGAGCGCCATGCTGCCAGTTAGTGGAAACCCCTTCCTTAAAATTACCGCAGAAGATAGTGTTGATGATAATATCCTTGCCGGCTGCAGCATTGCACGATCTGACATAATTATAAGAACCCTGGTCAAATGGCTCGTTTCCGGCGATGAATATCAGTTTTAAAGAATCAGGGTTTCTGTCCCAGTCAAGCTGCCGGGTTGCCTCTTTTATCACCTCTCCGCAGTATTCGCTGCCGCCGTAGGTAGAAAGCTCAAAAAGATTTTGTGATATCCAGTCAAGGTCATCAGTAAAAGGGACAACCTGGCGGATATAGCTGCTTAACATGGAGAGATTGTCATTCCCGTATTCATAAAGTGCAACCTGCAGGAGGGGTTTTCTTCCACCTCTCTTCGCCCTGCCTGTTTCTGATACAATCTTCCACAGCTGGCTTTTCGCCTGATTGATAAGGCCGTCCATGCTGTTTGATGTATCAAGCAGCAGCGCGAGCTGTATAACCGGCTTTTCCTCATCTCTCCTGCTCTGGGAGAACAGCGGAAGCTGTAATGAAATCAGCATCGCAGTAATAATAAAAATAGTTATCCGTTTCATAAAATCACCTCTTGTTTATTTGATCTGTAATCAAGTGTATGTGATGTTTTATTTACAGTTGTCAGGGAGATGTAAAAGGTTGTAAAAAGATTGTAAAAAAATAATCTTTTTGAAATAAAATTATTATGACTGATTAAAAAAAGGTCATCTGCCGGCAGGATTTGACCGATGACCTGCAGTAATCCATAGATAAGAATTTTATTTTAATAATACAGCTCTACTATGGCGTCATAGATATCAGAGACACTATATTCATTGCCGTTGATTGTTGCTTTTCCACTGCTGGCTTTG
>JAVEZE010000185.1:0-4893 GCA_034003145.1 Spirochaetia bacterium | reverse complement strand
GATGGTTATTAACCACAATCTAAGCGCGATGTTCGCTTCGCGGACACAAAAATTCAACAACTTCGGCATTGAAAAAAACATGGAAAAACTCTCATCCGGCATGAGAATCAACAGGGCTGGCGATGATGCCTCAGGTCTTGCTGTTTCTGAAAAGATGAGGTCACAGATCAAAGGGCTTAACAGGGCTGAACAGAATGCCCAGGACGGTATTTCATTTATACAGTCTACAGAAGGGTATCTTCAGGAATCCCAGGACATACTCCAGAGGTTAAGGGAACTTGCAATCCAGGCATCAAACGGTATCTACACAGCAGAAGACAGGATGCAGATACAGGTTGAGGTATCTCAGCTGGTCGATGAAGTAAACAGAATTGCTTCACACGCTCAGTTTAACGGACTTAACATGATGACAGGAAGGTTTGCACGGGAAACTGGAGAAAATGTTGTTACAGCAAGCATGTGGCTCCATATCGGCGCAAACATGGATCAGAGGGAAAGGATTTTTATCGGGACAATGACAGCCCAGGGCCTTGGTATTCAAAGCGCGTCAGGCATGCCGGGATCCGCAACATTTATTTCCCTTTCTTCGCCAGACAGGGCAAATATGGCTATTGCAATTATCGATTCCGCGCTTCAGAAGGTAAACAAGCAAAGAGCAGATCTTGGCGCTTACCAGAACAGGCTTGACCATGCTGTTAAAGGTCTTGCAGTCGGTTCGGAAAATCTCCAGGCTGCTGAATCAAGAATCAGGGATACTGACATGGCAAGGGAAATGGTTGAATTTGTTAAAAACCAGATCCTTATACAGGCTTCTACCGCTATGCTTGCACAGGCTAACCAGAAGAGCCAGTCTGTTATGCAGCTTTTCCAGTAAAAAAGGAAAAACTGACAGCAGAATTGAAAAAATAATTCTGAAAGCCCGGCCGCTTGAATGGCCGGGTTTTTTTTTCTTTACTGTTTTCCGCTGATTCCGCTGATTCCGCTCCGCTTATACCGCTTATACAGCTTCTTATTTTTTTTTCCGGATATCACCTTGAAATACCTCACTTCTTGACATCGTATTTACAATAAGTGTTAACTGTTAACATAGTGAAAATACCTCGTGAGATTAAAGATTTTTGCAGAAGATTCAAAGACTCAGGCTTCAGGTGCTACCTGGTAGGGGGCGCAGTTCGGAATTTCATCCGCGGAATAAAACCATCAGATTATGATTTTGCAACTGATGCCCTGCCCGAGGATGTTATAAAGCTTTTTAAATCTGTTATTCCTACAGGTATTGAACATGGAACTGTTACTGTATTATTCCGCGGGTTTTCACTTGAAGTAACAACATTCAGGATTGACGGCACCTACACAAACAGCAGGCACCCTGACTCAATAAAATACAGCGCTTCAATAGAAGCAGACCTTGCAAGGCGCGATTTCACAATTAATTCCATGGCGCTTGATCCACTGACAGGTAAAATACTTGATCCCCAGGAGGGGCTTAAAGACCTTAAACAAAAGGTTATAAGAGCTATAGGAAATCCGCAGGAGAGGTTTGCAGAGGATGGGCTCAGAGTCCTAAGGGGATGCAGGTTTGCCTCCCAGCTTGGATTTGAAATTGATGAAAACACCTTATCCGGCATGAAAATGGAAGCACACAGATTAAAGCTTATTTCTGCAGAAAGGATAAGGGATGAAATAATAAAGATACTTTTATCTGACAAACCTTCTACCGCTTTTTTCATAATGAAGGATACGGGAGTACTTGAGTATGTCATCCCTGAACTGCTTGAGGGCTGCGGGGTCGGACAAAGGGAAATGCATAAATTTGATGTTTTTGAACATTCTGTATATTCGGCAGATTTTGCGGAAAAAGATCTCATAATAAGGCTTTCTGCGCTTCTCCACGATATTGGCAAACCCTCATGCCTTGAAATAATGGATAATGTTCCAACCTTTTACAGCCATGATGAGGCTTCTGCAGAAATAGCAGGTAAAATACTGACCAGGCTGAAATTCCCGAAAAACACAATTGCACAGACAGTTCACCTGATAAAAAACCATATGTTTAATTACTCTGAAGAGTGGAGCGACAGCGCTGTGCGGAGGTTTATTGCCAAGGTGGGGATAGATAACATAAAACCGCTTTTAAAGCTGCGATATGCCGACAGGGGCGGTATGGCGGGAAAATATGTAAGCTGCCCGAATGATACATCATTTATAAACCGGATAAACAGGATTATTGAAAGCGAATCAGTTTTTTCCATAAAAGATCTCGATATTACAGGTAACATCTTATCAGATTCAGGAATACCCAAGGGGCCTGAGATGGGAAAGGTACTGGAATTCCTGCTTGAGTCTGTCCTTGAGGATCCTTTACTGAACAAAAAAGAGAAACTGATTGAGATAGCTAAAAATTTTTATAATTCCAGATTTGATATTTGATAAGCTGGTTTCAATAACAATTTAAATGAATTAACAATTTTTCAGGGTACCTCTTTATTCAAACCCTGCTTCGATTTCTCCCATTTCAGCGATAAACGCTTTATAGGCAATACTAGCCGCACTCTGTTCTGCCGCTTTCTTGTTTTTTCCCTCGCCAGGGCCGAAGACCTGTTCCTTGATTTTTACCTCAACAAGAAAAGTCCTGTCGTGGTCAGGGCCGGTTTTTTTCAGCATTTTATATTTGGGATATGTTTTATATTTTTTCTGGACAAATTCCTGAAGAAGCGTCTTGTAGTCCTTGTCATGCCGGTTTTCAATAACCTTCATTATCTCTGGGACAATGTGGGTCAGGATAAAGGTGCGGACAGCTTTGATACCGCTGTCAATATAATATGCCCCTATTATGGCTTCAACACAGTCTGCCAGTATCGCTTTCTTGTTTCTGCCTCCTGAATATTCCTCACCCTTTCCTATCAGTATATAATTGTCAATTTTTATTTTTCTGGCAATTATGCTTAGGGTGTTTTCGCTTACCACAAAGCTTTTTATCCGCGCCAGGTCACCTTCAGCCTTTTCAGGGAGCAGATAATAAAGATATTCGCTTGTAACAAGTCCAAGAACAGAATCGCCCAGGAATTCCAGTTTTTCATTGTTGTCGACATCTTCCTGGGTTTCATTGGCATAAGAACGGTGGCAAAAAGCAAGGTTCAGAAAATCAAGTTTTCTGAACCTTAGCTCAGCATGACTTTGGAACAAAAGCAATTCTTTTTTTCTTGACTGACTAATTTGAGGAGTTTTCAGTTTGAATTGTTTCTGAAATCCCAATACGTTCAATTTATTTTGCTACTGATCTGATAAATTCTACAGCATCTCCGACTGTTTCAAACTCATTTGCTTTTTCATCCGGGATCTGTATATTCATCTCTTCTTCAAGTGCATATACAAGCTCGTATGTATCAAGGCTGTCTGCGCCAAGATCCTGCCTGAAAGATGCTTCAGGTGTGATTTTTGCCTCGTCAACATCAAGTTTCTCAGCAATAATTTTTTTAACTTTATCAAAAAGTTCGTCCATTGATTCCTCCTGTAATGACAGAAAAATTTAAAATATCTGCTGCATGTATATAGTTTACATCAGCAGCCTGGAAAAAGAAGAAACTTATAAATTAATTATGCAATTTCTTCAAGACCTAAATACTGTTTTCCTTTATAAAATCCGCATTTTGGGCAAACCCTGTGCGGAATTACCTTGTTTCCGCAAGTTCCGCATTCACCAAGAGTAGGGACAGATATCTTCATATTGATAGATTTTCTTGTTCTGCTTTTTGCTTTAGACGGTTTTCTCTTTGGTACAGCCATTTTTTAACCTCTCGTTTATATTTTATTATGATTTATCGTCATCATTGTAATTATTAATGGAAAACATACTTTAAAGCACCCTGTTCTGTCAAGAACTATAGCCAAAACGCTTTTTTAGCTCCTTATCAACCAGTTCAGGCACCATGTTGGAAATATTACCGCCAAAAGAAGCCAGTTCTTTTATCGCTGACGATCTTTGAAGTGAATATTTTGAATCTGTGGGGATAAAAAATGTATCTATACCGGAATTCAACCCTTTGTTTATCATTGCGAGTTCAAGCTCGTATGCAAAATCTGTCAATGATCTGACTCCCCTTACAATTACTTTCGCGCTGTTCATTGCAGCAAATTCGACAATAAGTTTATCCCAGATGTGAAGATGAACATTATCATAGCCGGAAAGTATCTTTTTCATCATCCCATAACGTTCTTCCGCTGTAAAAAAATACTTTTTCTGGGGATTTACCGATATGACAACAAGAACTTCCTCAAAAATTTTTGAAGCTCTTTCAATTACATTCAAATGCCCGTTGGTAGGAGGATCAAAAGATCCCGGAAAAACTGCTTTAACCATTACTGTATTCATAACCTTCCTGAAATATATAATCTGTCAATTTAATCAAAAATAATCATATCATGATATGCCAAATAATAAAATAGAGGCAGAGCAGACATAAAAATTAAAATTAGTTTTGACAAAAAGCTGTAAAATAATATAATGTTATATTATGAAAGGTACAAGGTTTATGACTGGTTTTTCACGAAGCACAGGTTGTTTTTTGTTTTTTTCAACTTTACTTGCATTTTTGCCGGTAATATCATGTACCACAACACCGGATTCTGAACAAAAAACAGATTCTTCCTTAACAGTTGAAGAAGTTCAACAGGAAACAGAAAACAGCAAAGAGTTTAAAGTTACAGAAGATGTATATTCAAGAACTTTCTCTCATATAACAATCCTGATCGATACTCTTAATTCGATAATCAGGTCTTCAAAATTTGATGAATGGAAAAAATATCTTACAAAAGATAATATAGACTATTACATCAGTCAGGAAAATCTGAAAGCCTATAATGAAACACCGATACTAAAAAAACACAATATAG
>JAVEZE010000184.1:0-4895 GCA_034003145.1 Spirochaetia bacterium | reverse complement strand
CTGTTCCGCCGCGGCTTATGATAACCCTGGCCCCGTTTTTCTCGGCTCTCAGGGCTGCGGGGATGGCGCTTTCGGAGTTTTTCTCGTCAGGCATTACTTCAAGATCGTAATCCGAAGAAAACTGATTGGTAATTTCAATGAGTTCTTTATACGGAAGAATTGCAAATGCACTTTTTATCATATATCAGGCCTTGCCGGTGCTGTATAAAACAACAGCAGATGCCGTAAAATACCGCATATTTTGCTGTTCTCAGCCGGTTTTTTCATATTACACCATTTTAGATCATTGCGCCATGGTATTTTTGCACACTTATCAGGTGGATTTGTATGGTCTCTTTCATCAGTTTCGCAGTGGTAAAACAGGGTTTTCCTGTAAATTTCAAATCTTTATAAAGAATTATCATATCGGTCAGACATATCTGTTTAAGGATGGCACAATTATTGCAAAATAATATCTACATATTTTTTTCTACAATTTTCTTTTGAGATGTCTTAAAATTATTTTAAGACTAAAATCTGTTTTCAATAATTTTTTAAGGAGTAAAAAATGAAAAAAGGAAGAATGCTTATCGTTACGCTGATGCTTGCGTCCATTTTTATGGTTCTTGCAGTATCATGCGGAGGACAGAAAGCAGCTGACACTGGTGAAGCTGCGCCGAAAGCTGAAGTGATCAAGTGGAGACTTCAGTCATGGGCGCCTGCGGGGGATGCAACCTATGAAGCGGCGCAGAAATTCGCGGATATCGTAAACACTGCTTCAGACGGAAGACTTGAAATTACGCCGTATACAGCAGGTTCAATTATTCCTGCAGGAAAAGAGTTTGACTCTGTTATGTCAGGTTCTGTTGAAGCCATACACGGCCCTCCGGGCTGGACAATCGGATATGTCCCGGCTGCGGTTTTTTTTACACAGTATCCAGGCGGACTTACCGCTAACCAGCTTGAAATGTGGATGAATTATGAGGGGACAGAGATTGCTAAAAAAATCTACGCTGACCTCGGAGTTGAGTATGTCGGTATCCTGACACTAAGCCCTGCTGAAGTCTGGGCCCAGTCCAACAGGCAGATCAAATCTGTCGCAGACATCAAGGGTCTTAAAATCAGACTTGGAACAACAGCTCTTAACGCTATTTTCAAAAAAATGGGGGCAACTCCTGTATTCCTTCCCGGCGGCGAAATCTATGAATCAGCCCAGCGCGGCGTAATTGACGCGCTTGAATACATCAATCCGTCACTCAACTGGGGTATGGGTTTTCACGAAGTTACAAAATACATGTATCTTGACCCATCAAGAGCACCCTGTGACACTCAGTGTATTTATGTAAACAGCGATGTATACAGCAAACTTCCCGCTGACCTCAAAGAGATTGTAAAACTTGCGACAGATCAGATAGCAAGGGAATACTATCAATCAGCTATTGCAAAAGACGCCGGCGCGGTTGCGGAATTCAGAAAATACGGAACTATTGTTGAAAAAGTTCCCCAGGATGTTATAAATCTCCTTTATGAAAAAGCAAATGAGTATTTTGCCGAAGAGTCAAAGAAAGATCCTGTATATGCTGATGTTTACACAAAAGCTATGGCATGGAAAAAAATCTGTGAACAGTTTGACGTAAAATAATACAAACCAGTCCGTTTTCCTCTCCTCTGCTGACAGCAGGGGAGAAAACGGGCTTCTTGATTATACAGGAGTAATTTATGGGAAAAATGTTTATTGGTGAAGATTGGGCACCTGCAAAAAAACTTGTAGCAGGCATCAACACTTTAAGCGAAGGGACTGGACAGTTTGTTAAATTTCTGGTTATGGCCCTGGTTTTGGTTCTTTTTATTGAGGTAACAGCAAGATATGTCTTTGATTCACCAACAGTCTGGGCGCTTGAAACTTCAAAAATGCTTTTAGGCTCAATAGGGACACTTGGATGGGGTTATACCCACAAGCTTGGCGGACATGTAAGGGTAGATGTTGTATATGGAATGCTTTCCAGAAGAATACAGGCGTTAATAGATGTAATTCTTTCAATAATTTTTCTATTCCCCCTTGTGTATGTATTGATTTTTACCGGTTCAAAATGGGCACTGAGGGCATGGAAAACAGGTGAAAAAATGATTGACAGCAGCTGGCTTCCTCCGGCAGCTCCTTTCAGAACCTTAATGGTAGTTGGATTCTGCTTTTTTGCGCTTCAATGTATTGCGCAGTTTATTGAAGATCTTTATTACCTGATCTATAAAAAGGAGCTTAGGAATGTTTAATTTTTTATCACCTGAAGCAATTACAATTGGTATGTTTACAGCCCTTTTTATAGGAGTACTCTCCGGTTTTCCATTGGCGTTTCCGATAGGAGGCGTAGGTATTATTACAGGGCTTATGCTTTTCGGGCCCAATTCCTTCGACCTTATATACGGGCGGGTTTATGCTATCGTTACTGACTACGGCCTTATGGCTGTACCGCTCTTTGTATTTATGGGCAACATGCTTGAAAAATCAGGTATAGCAAAGAAAATGTATGATGCCCTTTACCTGTGGTTCGGCGGTTTCAGGGGCGGCCTTGCGATTGTAAGTATAGTAATTGGAACAATCATGGCAGCAAGCGTTGGGATTATCGCGGCCTCAATAACAATGCTTACACTTGTAGCGCTTCCGGCAATGATTGAAAGAAAATATGACAAAGGTATCGCGACAGGTGCTATCTGCGCGGGAGGCTCGCTTGGCATCCTTATTCCCCCGAGCATAATGCTGATTGTATACGGCCCTGTAGCGCAAATTTCTGTCGGAAAGCTTTTTATGGCAGCTTTTATACCAGGCCTTATGCTTTCAGGGCTTTATATAATATATATCGCGGTCAGATGCCATTTTCAGCCTCATCTTGCCCCTGCTATTCCAAAAGAAGAAAGAAATGTCCCCTTTTCACAAAAAACATTGCTGGTAGTAAAAACAATTGTACCTGCAGCAATCCTTATTTTCTCTGTTCTGGGAGCTATCTACTTTGGTATAGCAGCCCCGACCGAAGCAGCGGCAGTAGGAGCTCTTGTTTCTACATTGCTGACAGTTGCCTACGGACAATTCTCATGGAAAGTACTTAAAGATGTTTCTCTCTCAACAATAAAGCTTACAGGAATGGTACTTCTTATAGCCAGCTGCTCAACAGCGTTTGTAAGCGTGTTTTTAAGCGCGGGCGGCGGTAAAGTTGTTGAAACCTTTATTCTCAATTTCCCCGGCGGAAACTGGGCTGTTTTTACAATGATAATGGTAATATGTTTTATTCTGGGCGCTTTTATAGACTGGATCGGAATTATTTTTGTAATGGTCCCGATTCTCGCCCCCATTATTCCGAAACTCGGTTTTGACCCGCTATGGTTTGCAATGATGGTTATTGTCAACCTTCAGATGTCATTCCTCACCCCCCCGTTCGCATACGCGATGTTTTTCCTCAAAGGGGCAGCTCCTCCTGCGCTTGGCATTGAAACAAAAGATATAATACGGGGCATGATACCTTACGTTTTTATAATAGTAGTTGAGCTTGCATTGATGATTGCTTTTCCGCAGATTGTATTATGGCTGCCGGGAACAATGTAATATAAGTATAGTATGAGTATACAGGAAAAAAGATTGACCAGAGAAATTATTAATACAGATAAAGCCCCCGCTGCGATCGGCCCTTATTCACAGGCTGTTAAAGCGGGAGGGTTTCTCTTTACATCAGGGATTCTCCCTCTTGACCCTGAAACTGGTAAACTGGTTAAGGGTGGGATTGAAAGCGAGACAGTTCAGATATTTGAAAATCTAAAATCCATCTGCGAGGAGGCCGGTTCTTCTCTGAACCGGATTGTCTCTGCCACAGTTTATATTATAAGGATGGATGATTTTGAAAAAATGAATAAAATTTACAGCAGTTATTTTTCAGATAATTTTCCTTCCAGAGCTACGGTTGAAGTAGGCACTCTTGCAAAGGGCGCGTGCGTTGAAATCCAGGCTGTTGCGATTTGCGGGAAATAAAAGGATATATTATGAATTACAAAAAAAATGCGGAAAAACTTCTTTATGAATTCAAGGGTGATAAATACTTATATGGAAGAGGTATTTTAGATAAAACAGGGGCAATTGCTGCAAAGTATGGAAAAAAATGCATTATTGTACGAGGAACTTTCCCTGATTCTGAAAAGTTTCTCGATACTATAAGAGCATCACTTAAAAAAGCAGGGGTAGAAATAGCAGGTGAAACCAATGGAGCCAGACCAAACTGCCCGAGAGAGGATTTATACAGAATTACAGAAATAATAAAAAAACATAACCCTGACGTGCTGATCAGTTTCGGCGGCGGCAGTACCATAGATGCTGTAAAGGCAGCTGAAGTTTTAAGAACTATCGGAGGCGGTATAGAAGATTATTTCGGTATGGGGAAAGTAACTGAAGCTGTAAATAAAACAGGTAAAAAACTTACCCCCCATCTTGCGATCCAGACAGCCGCAAGCTCCGGAGCTCACCTTACAAAATATTCAAACATTACAGATGTTAAAACAGGTCAGAAAAAACTTATTGTTGATGAGGCAATAGTTCCTCTTGTTCCTGTTTTTGATTATGAAGTAACCTACGGATCACCTGCATCTCTTACCATGGACGGAGCGCTTGACGGAATAGCGCACTGCCTTGAAGTACTTTACAGCGCAGCCGGGAACAAGGATGCATACGGCAGGATAAGCGAAGTCGCGGAAAGCGGAATCGGCCTTGTTGTTGAGAATCTGCAGAAAGCGCTTGAAGACCCTGCTGCCAAAGAGGCAAAAGATAATTTGTGTCTTGCAACAGACATGGGAGGCTATGCCATAATGCTTGGAGGGACAAACGGGGGACATCTAACAAGTTTCTCTCTTGTTGATCTTTTGAGCCACGGCAGGGCATG
>JAVEZE010000183.1:0-4902 GCA_034003145.1 Spirochaetia bacterium | reverse complement strand
CACTTCCAAAACTCGCTGTTTCCCGGCCTGTTACAATAATCGTAATTTTTTCGCTGATTGTAGGGCTGGGCCTTTTTCTGCTGCCTGGTATTCCGATTGATCTTTATCCGGATTTTAATCCTCCTGTCCTTGTTGTTATTACAACCTACTCAGGGGCAGGGCCAGAGGATATTGAAAAAAATGTTACACGGATTCTTGAGGGAAACCTCTCCAATGTATCTGATCTTAAAGAGATTACTTCAACTTCCTCGGAAGGAAGCAGTCTAATCCTGCTTGAGTTTGACTGGAGCAAGGATATGTCGGAAGCGGCTAACGACATAAGGGACAAGCTTGAATTTGCCAAATCGTTTATGCCATCTGATGCGGAAACACCTGTTCTTTACAAATTTGATCCTTCAATGATACCAATCCTTTTTCTCACAGTTGAGGGGTCAAGAACTCCTGAAGAACTCAAGAGTATCGCGGAAGATATTATACAGCCCAGAATTGAGCAGGTTAAGGGGGTAGCTCTCACAAGGGTTAACGGCGGAAGAGGTAAAATTATAAGGGCAGCAGTCTCAAAAAACCGGCTTGAAGCTTATTCCCTTACAGTTTCAGAGATTGCAAGGGCAATCTCTTCCCAGAACATTGATGTAGGAGGAGGAAGCGTTTCTTCCGGTTCCTATGATTTTATTGTAAGAAGCAAGGGGGAATTTAAATCAATTGAAGAAATTGAGAATTCTGTTGTTGCCTACAGATCTGCCTCTTCTGGCGGATCTCTATCAGCGGTAAAGCTTAAGGATGTTGCTGACGTATCATACAGCCTTGAAGATGAGACACAGGCTGTTTTCATAAACGGCAAGCCTGGAATTTATGTGATAGTGCAGAAACAAAGCGGCGCCAATTCAGTCAGGACTGCCGAGAACGTGCTTGAAAAAGTTAAGGAGCTTAACAAAGAACTTCCCAAAGGGGTCTCCCTCAGCATACTGAGAGACACAACCACAATTATAAAGGATTCAATTGCCCAGGTAAGCCGTTCTGCGCTTATCGGAGCACTTTTCGCAATGGCAGTCCTGCTTTTTTTTCTCCGTACTGTCAAAAGCACCCTTGTTATAGGAGTATCAATCCCTGTTTCGTTATTGATTACATTGATGGGCATGTATTTTTCAGGGATAACCATCAATATCCTTTCACTTGCGGGGCTTACCCTTGGTGTCGGCATGATTATGGATTCATCCATTGTAATACTTGAAAATATTTACAGATACCGTGAAAAGGGTGCTCAGCTTAAAGTATCAGCGATTCTTGGAAGCGAAGAAATGAAAGGGGCAATAACAGCATCAACACTGACAACAATATGTGTTTTTATTCCGGTAGTAATGTTCAGGTCAGATCTTGGATTTCTTGGAATAATGTTCAGCGATCTTTCGTTTACTGTGGTTCTAGCTCTTGTCTCATCGCTTTTTGTTGCCCTGGTTCTGGTCCCTGTTCTTTCAAGTAAATATTTAAAAATCTATACAAAGAAACAAAAACCGGTAAAAAACGCTTTTCTGGCGTCAATCGATACCTCGTCGGAAAATTTTTTTCTTGGTCTTGAGAAAACATACAGGAAAGCGCTCAATATTGTCCTTAAAAGGCGTAAAACTACAATTACTGTTGTAACAGGAATATTTATAATTTCCCTTGCCATGCTCCCTCTTGCAGGTCTTGAGTTGTCTCCAATGTCAGGAGATGATGAGGTTACCCTTTCTGTGGAACTTCCTGTGGGCAGCAATCTTGAGACTACTAAAGAAATCCTTGACCGCCTTGAGGAGCTTGCTTCATCTGAAATAATCGGGTTTGAAGAAATTATTAAAACTTCAGGATCAGCATCCGGCTTTTTTTCAGCGGCTGACTCATATAAAGGGGAATTATATATTGGCCTTCCTCCGTTTAAAGAGAGAAAAGACAGTTCTGAAGATGTAAAAAGAAAATTGAGGTCCCACTTTGAAGAATTTCCCGGGGTTGTCTTCAAGTTTACAGCCAGCAGGCAGGGAGGCCCCAGAAATCCGGATCCTATAGATATTCTTGTAAAATCAGATGACCTTGAACTTGCCACAGCTACAGCCGAGGCGATAAAAGAGCTGATTGAAAAAAATGTTCCTGAGGCAAAAGAGCCTGATACAGATATTAAAGACAGTCTCCCTGAGGTAGAAATAAGATTTGACAGGGAAAGAATGTATGAGCTTGGCTTGTCGGCGGCAGCAGCAGGTAATGAGGTTAAAGCAGCTGTTAACGGAATAAGGGCGACAAAATTCAGGGCAGGGGATGAAGAACTTGATGTACTTGTTATTCTTGAAGAAACTGACAGAAAAAAGCTTCCCGACCTTAAAACAATATATGTAACAAACACAAGAGGAGAGTATATTCCGGTTTCCAGTTTCGCTTCCCTTGAGACCGGGACCGGGCCTGTTGATATAAAACGGGCTGACCAGACCCGTGTTATTCATGTCAAGGCAGGAATCGAAAAAGGGGCAAAGCTGAATGTTATTGAAAAAAAGATTGAAGAACTTATCCGCACCAATATAATCCTTGATGATGCTGTGACTATTGAATATTCAGGCGATTACGGAGATCTGATGGATTACGGGAAAAAATTCCTTGCAATCATGATACTGGCTCTTTTCCTGGTGTACGGTGTAATGGCAAGCCAGTTTGAGTCATTTAAGGATCCGTTTATAATGTTTTTGACTGTCCCTCTTATGCTTATAGGAGTTGTTCTGATTCACCTGATTGTAGCAAAACCGTTCAGTCTTTTTACCGCTGTCGGTGTTGTAATGCTTGCAGGTATTGTTGTCAATAACGGTATTGTCCTTGTAGATTATACCAATCTGCTTGTCAACAGGGGGTATAAACTTCATGCAGCATGTGTTGAGGCGGGGGTGAGCAGATTGAGGCCTATCCTTATGACTACCCTTACAACAATTCTGGGCATGGTGCCTCTTGCTTTTTTCCCTGGTGAAGGGTCAGAGCTTGTTCAGCCGATAGGGCAGACTGTAATAGGCGGACTTGCTACAAGCACGATTATCACGCTTGTGTTTATTCCTGTTATGTATTTTGTATTTAATAAAAAGCGGATGGAGGGAAAGCTGTGAAAAGAATTGAGATAATCGCAAACCGTTCTGTTGAGGATTATATAATGGATATTCTTGAAAAAGCTGATATTTCTGCCTACACAAAAATACCAATCATATATGGACGCGGTAATACAAATCCAAAAATGGGGACAAGCGTATGGCCGGAAGAAAATTTTATGCTGATAATTTATACTGATGATGCGCGTGCGGAAAAACTTAAAAACCTTATAAAAGAATTCAAAGGTAAATTTACAGAAGAGGGGATAAAGTTTTTTGAAGTCGGATGTCTTCAGAGTGTATAAGTGTGTATAAGTATATATAAAGGTTTATAGATGAAAGCCTCAGTTCTGATTATTGAAGATGAATTTGAAATTGCGGAGTTAATAAAACTATATCTTGAGAATGAGGGGTTTAGTGTTTTATATTCTGAAACCTCGGAAAAGGGGCTTGAGATAGTCAAAAACGGTAAAATAGATATTATCGTGCTTGACATAAATCTCCCTGGGATGGATGGTTTTGAATTCCTTCAGGCGCTCAGGAAAGACTACGCTATTCCTGTCGTTATTGTTTCTGCCAGGCAGGATGATGCTGATATGATACTTGGCCTGGGGATTGGGGCTGATGATTATGTTACAAAACCTTTTTCTCCCAAGGTGCTTGCCGCCCGTGTAAGGGCTAATTTGAGACGTTATGCGTTGTCTGATGATGCTGAAAGATCAGGCAGAAACATTTTCAGGCTTTCAGGCTTCACCGTCGACAAAGACGCTTATTTGGTGAAAAAGGGTAATGAAAGGATTCCTCTTTCTCCCAGGGAATTCGAGGTGCTTATACATCTTCTTGAAAATCCGGGAGAGCCCAGTACCCCGGAAGAAATATACAGCGCAGTATGGGGGAATAATTTCGGCGATCTTACAACAGTAGCTGTGCATATACAAAGGCTCAGGAAGAAGCTTGAAAAAGACCCGGCAAATCCGCAGCTGATTGAGACAGTCCACAGCCTTGGATATAAAATAAGAAAGGAATTGATCTCTTGACTTTAAAAACAAAGACTTTCGCGGTAATTACCGGTTTTGCAATTATCCCGCTGGTTTTTTCATTCTCGGTATTTCTTATCAATAATCATATCAATCTGGATAATTCTGCCATTGAGCAGAGATTTATAATTTCGAAATGGATTGAAATGGAATTCTATCCTTCAGTTTACAGGATGCGGACTGAAGATCTGAAAATCCCGGAAGGGATAGAACTTTGTCTTATCAATGAGAGAGGTTTTGTTGAATATTCGAACATTCCCCTTATCCCGCCGGGTTCTTATTTCAGTATAATTTTCCCGAAATTCTATGAAAGCATAAAAGGGAGGGACAGTAAATCAATAACTGAAAGTTTTATTATTGATGGGAGGAAATGGCATTTTTTTCTTATCTACAGCCGGATCCCGCCCGAGCTTGAGAAGGAGAAATTTTTCATTTTAGTTAAAACGCTTCAGTTTACTTTTTTTATTATTGCTGCCGGCACAATCCTTGGATCCATATTTATAGGCTCTATCCTGAAGTCTGTAAACAGGCTAGAATCAGCGGTAAAAAAAATTGCTGACGGGAATCTTGATTTTCAGCTTGAAGTGAAGGGAAGCGATGAATTCGCCGCGCTTTCTTCATCATTTGAAAAGATGAGGGAAACACTAAAGGATGACCACGTGAGGAAATCAAGGTTTCTTATGGCAGTGTCCCATGATCTTAATACACCGCTTACAAGCATAAAAGGTTATCTAGAGGCGATAAACGACGTAATGGCTTCCGATGCCCAGACG
>JAVEZE010000182.1:0-5014 GCA_034003145.1 Spirochaetia bacterium | reverse complement strand
AATAGATTTTATGTAGTAGTTGTTAGTTTCAAGAATATCCAGTATGTGAAGGTCTATCTTGCCAGGATCTATAATAATCGCATCGCCGCCGTTTTCATGGCCAATCAGGTAAGTGTTGACAGATCCTGTTGAATTATAAAGAGTAAATAGTTTCATTGCGCCTCAAACCTGTCCCATTTGTTGAAAAATGCTTCTTCCGGGTTTGAATTTCTGAACGAAACATTTTTTCTCCTGGAATAAAAAAAACTATCCTTTTTAAGGTTGCAGTCATCAAAAACAGTGTTTTGGATATCTGAATTGATAAAGGAAGAAAAATAAAGATCTGTTTCAGTAATCAAAATATCGCTCCCTTCAATTCCATTAAAATTTGTATGCAGAATATCTGAAGAAATGAATTTGCAGTTTTTTATTTTTGATCCGGCAAAGCATGTGAATTTTATATTTGTATCTTCAATAATGCAGTTATCAAAGAAAGAATAATCGAAAAAACACTGCCTGAAATAGCAGCTGCGAATTTTAACATTTTTAAAGGCTGTTCCTGAGAATTTACAGGAATAAAAACGTTTATCCGAAATCTCCAGGTTTTCAAGTGAAGCGCCTGAAATATTAAGATCAAGTATTTTGCTTTCTTCATCAAGCAGCTGCTTAATTGCAGAAAAGAGGATCTCTTTATCCGCAAGATGGTTATAGCAAACAATCTGTCCTGTTAATCTGCTTTCATGGCATCCATCAGAAATACATTTTTCATTATTAAACATATCTAATTATTATATATAAAAATAATCATTTTTCAACACAGCAATTGATGTAATGGAAATTACGTTATATTATTATTACATGTGTTATTATTGCGGAAAATCTGCTGATAATTTAAAAATTACAAGAGAATCAATCTGTGAAAGCTGTAAAAAAGATTTAAAAGTATGCCTTAATTGCAAATTTTATGAACCTGGAGCGCATTGGGACTGCCATGAAAACATACCTGAACAGGTTATTGACAAGGAACGGGCGAATTTTTGCGAATATTTTGTATATGTTGACCGGACAGATGAAAAACATCAGGAAAAACTTAAAAAAGAGCTGGAAGCAGCCAGAGACAAATTTTTAAAACTTTTTGGTGATGAGTAAAACAATAGCTTTTTTTGATTCCGGCATCGGCGGTATACCATATCTTGTTAACTTAAGAAGTATCTCACCTGATTTTCATTATGTTTATCTGGCAGATAATGCTAATTTCCCTTACGGTATAAAATCAGGCGAAGAAATACGTAAAATTGTATTATCAGCTGTATCCCGTTTTATTGAAAAAACTGATCCTGATATAATTGTTATTGCCTGTAATACAGCGACTGTTGTAACACTTCCTTATTTAAGGGAAAAATACAAGATCCCGTTTGTGGGGGTCGTGCCTGCGGTCAAGCCCGCGGCATCAGTCTCTGAAAACAAAAGAATAGGGCTTTTTGCCACAAATAAAACTGTATCAGATCATTATACAGATAATCTGATATCCCAATATGCCGGCGGCTGCGAAATATTCAAATATGCTGATCCCGGTATAGTCTCTTTTGTGGAGAGCAGGTTTCTTGATGCTCAAAAAGATGAAATTCTGTCAATTTTAAAACCTGCTGCTGATTTTTTTATTGAAAAAAAAGTAGATCATGTGGTACTGGGCTGTACTCACTTCCTTTTTATTGATAAACATCTTGAAAGCCTGTTCCCCGATGCAATCAGGACTATCGATTCCCGCAGCGGTGTTTCAAGGCAGGTTATGCGTCTTGCCGAAGGGGTAACCCGGAATAAAAAAAGCAGGATAAATAATAATGATTTTTATATAACTTCAGAGTCAAAGGATACAGTCTATTATAAAAAAATCGCAGAAAGATTTTCACTCAGATATTCCGGTATTATTTAAAGAAATGAGCAGCCAAAAACTTACCGGCAGAATTCTTTTCGGAATAAACAATATATTCACTGTAGACTCTGATAACAAATTATATGAGTGCAGAATAAAAGGAAAAGTTTTCAGGCAATCAGAAGGGCTTTATAATCCGTTAGCTGCAGGCGATATTGTCGATTTTGAGAGAGACTCCCATTCTGATTTCCATGGAGTTATAACCTCGGTTCATGAAAGGAAAAACGCTTTTACCCGATGGAACAGAAAAAGAATGGCGGTACAGCTTATAGCCTCTAATATTGATATCCTTTTTTGCATGGCATCACCTGATGATCCTCCATTCCGCCCGAGATTTCTTGACCGGCTCATGCTGACAGAAGAAAAAAGTTATCAAACTGTTGTTTTACTGAATAAAACAGATCTTGAAATAAGCAGCCAGACCAGGGAGCGGCTGGAAGATTATGAGAGGATAGGTATAAGAGTTTTAAAATGCTCGGCAAAAACACATGAAGGGATTGATCAGCTGAAAGAGTTGATTGATGGCAGGCAATGCGCTTTCGCCGGCCACTCAGGCGTCGGAAAATCAAGTGTAATTAATATCCTGACAGGAAGCGAGACTCAGAAAACTTCTGAAATATCATATAAATATAACAGGGGAAAACATACTACAAATTATTCAATTCTTATTCCTCTTGGCACAGGTTCAATTATTGATACACCAGGGATAAGGGATATTTTCATAAAAAAGGTTGAACCGGTAAAATTATCTCGAATGTTTATCGATTTTGTTCCGTATATTCATAAATGCGGTTTTTCAGGTTGTTCCCACATTGCGGAAACAGATTGCGCAGTGAAAAAAGCTGTGGAAACCGGGAAAATACATTATGACCGTTATGAAACATATCTTAAACTTTACAGTGAAATGACAGAAATATCGGAAGAAATATATGGTCCAGCATACTCTTGAATTACTTGAATTCGAAAAAATAACAGAAAATATAGCTCAGTATTGCCTGTCAGAGGCAGGGGCTGCCTTGCTTTTGAAACAGACAATAACAAACAATGAAAAAATATGGAAAGAAAGGAGCAGCGCTGCATTTGCTGTCAAAAAAATATTTGATGATAGCCGCTCTCTTCCAGATGTAAGGCTGCCTGATATAGGCGGTATAATCAGGAAGGGGTCAGTCGAAGGAAGTGTTCTTGACTGCACCGATGTCGCGCTGATTCTCAATTACCTGATTTCTTCTTCTTCCATGAAAAAAAGCCTTATAACACTTACTGACAACTTCCTCATACATGAAAACCTTGATTTTGAAGAGAGCTCTGAGCTTACATCATATCTTTCAAAATATGTGACAAAAGAGGGAGTTTTCAGGGATGAGAATGTAAAGGAATTAAAAGAGATAAGGGTAAAAATCGGGAACGTAAATAAAACAATAAACAAAATTGTTTCCAGTTTTACCAACAATCCTCTTGTTTCACCATCTCTTCAGGAAAACAGTTCAACAATAAGGGATAACCGTGTTGTGCTTCCTGTAAGGGAAAATTTCAAAGGCAAGATAAAAGGGATAGTCCACAGCTCATCTTCAAGAGGGATGACTCTCTTTATTGAGCCGGTTGAGCTTTTTGAATACAACAACGAAATAATCGAACTTGAAGAAAGATACAGAATAGAGATACTTAGAATACTAAGAATAATTACAGAAAAAATCAGGGAAAACAGTGAAATTATAAATGATATTTTTCGTAAAATAACTTTTCTTGATACAATTATAGCAAGGGGGCGGTTCGCGTATATCAATAAATGCATAATGCCGGAAATAATAGAGAAAGGGATTGTTCTAAAGAATGCGCGCCACTTCCTTCTGGGAAAAAATGCAGTTCCTGTTGATATCATTATTACAGAAAACACAAAAGCACTATTAATCAGCGGGCCCAATACAGGCGGAAAGACAGTGGCTCTTAAAACAGCAGGACTTTCAATACTGATGAATCAGTTCTGCACCGGAGTGCTTGCAGACGAAGGTTCTTCTGTCAGCATGGTTGATAATGTTCTCGCAGATATTGGTGATGAACAGTCTATTACCGGTTCCCTTTCCACTTTTTCGGCGCATATGAAAAATATCGCAGAAATCCTCAACCTAAGTACAGATAAATCCTTTGTGCTGCTTGATGAACCTGGTTCCGGAACAGATCCAGATGAAGGTTCTGCCATTTCAATGGCAGTCTTTGATATCCTTCTTGAAAGAGAGACTGTTTTTCTTGCAACTACACATCAGGGAACACTAAAAAACTATGCCGCGGGCAGGGATGATATTGTAAATGTTTCTGTCGCGTATGAAAGGGAAACATATAAACCTGAATACAGGATAGTGTATAATCTTCCTGGAGAAAGCTTTGGTATTGATATTGCGCAAAAAAGCGGAATTGGCAGTGAAGTTATCTCTTCCGCAAGGAAATATCTTGGAAGCGAAAAAGTAAACATAAATCAGCTATTGAAAGAAATAAGCATAAAACAGCAGGAATTTGTTGAAAAAGAAAAAAAATTTGAAGAAATTGAAAAACAGATAATTGAAGAAAAAAGAAAAACCGCGCTTAAGGAACTGTCTATCCGCAGGATGGAATATGAGCTGCGCAATACGGAAAACAGGGCAGTAAACAGCTTTTTAAGAGAAAGCAGACAGAAAATTGAATCTGTAATTAAAAAGCTTATTGAACACGGGGCAGATGAACAGTCGCGAAAAGAAGCACGGGAATTTATTGATAATATAAAAGAGCGGGAAGAAATATTTGAATCAAGAACAGAAAAACCTGATGAATCAGATGAAATTACTGATGATTTAATTGAACCCGGGAATGAGGTATATGTAGGTGATAAGAAGAAAAAAGGAGAAGTAATCAGAATTCTGAAAAACGGTAAATTTCTTGTTGCTGTGGGATCCATGAAAATTGAGGTAGAAAAAAAAGAGCTTATCAGGATAAAAACAGGCAAGGGGAGGGAAACTTCCAGAAAAGCGGTTTTGCTGCATCATTAGCTTAAAAATACAGAAAAACCTGCATTTTAACTAGATTTGCGGGGATTACGGCTTGATGAGTCAATTATAAAACTTGAGAAACAGC
>JAVEZE010000181.1:0-5099 GCA_034003145.1 Spirochaetia bacterium | reverse complement strand
ACATTGGTCCTGTCATCTTTTCATCATGGCCGTAAAGTCCCATCTGCAGGTCGTAAGTTCTTTCGCCTGCCTGCAGATACCACTCACTGTCCTGATATAAAAGGGTACCGGAGACAGTTCCCCTGCTCCCTTTTTCAGCGACAGTTCTGCCGTCAAGCTCAGCAGACGTACTGTCAGTGATATTCCCCTGCCCTGCTGCGGCAAACAAGATGGCAGGCAATGTAAAAAGAACAAGGGCTGTTACGATAGTGATGACAATTTTCTTTCTGTTTAATACTTCTCTGATAATATTCATTTTAATCCTCCATGGAACTTTTTTAAGTTCCTGATTTTATAAATTCCGGTACGCACAAGGTGCGCCGTTTTTTTGTGTTTTTACAAAAGCTCTTTTGAAGAGGGAAGGACGGCAAATCCGCTTTCAACCTTCTCTTTTATCCACCTTAGGTTTTTTTCCCCATAATACTCCTCAACATCCCTGAGTTTGACTTCAGGGTCAAAGTCATCCGGAAGTCCCAGCAGCGCCAGGAGTTTTGATACATCTTGACCTGAAACAGATGCGGCCTGATTCAGCGTCATGGAACCGGTCAAATCCTGTGCCGGTATCCCATCAGGACTGTGGACTGCAGAATCTTCACTCCCCGTGTTTTCTCCGGCGCTGTAGAAAGAGCGGATAACCGCCCCTTCTGTCCGGGGCGTCATAGCATCAGAAATATTTTCCGCGGCAAACGGAATAAAAAAAGAAAACAGGATTACCGCCGCAGCCGCGGCAGCGCGTGCCGGAGAGAGAACAGCTCTTCTGTCTCTTGTCAGAGACGGGGACGAGAATAAAAGAGTGCCGGGGACAGGACAGGATTCGATACATTCAAGGCATCTGCTGCATCTGCTGTCAGTAATTTTATCAGGTTCAGAAATTTTTATACCTGAAGGACAGGCCCTGTCGCAGGCTTTACATCCGATGCAGAGTTCGGAATTGCGCCTGACTGTAAACAGGGCAATTTTACCGGCAAAACCAAGTACAGCGCCGAACGGGCACAGCCACCTGCACCACGGACGGCGGATAAAAAGAGATAAGACAAGAACTCCGCCGAGAACTGCCATGGAAAGGGGCAGGGCCGTGCCTGTCCAGATGTGAAACAGGGCGTAAAACGGGTCTATATGCGAAAAGACAAGGTTAAAGCTCCGGTATGTCGCAAACAGGATTAATCCGAGTACAGCAAACCTCAAATACGGAAGGACTGAAGTCAGAAAAACCCCGATTTTAAAAAAAAGCCCTGACCGCGGCGCGGAAAACCATTTTTTCCCGGTAAGCCTTAACCGCCTGCCTGCCCTGAACACCCAGTCCTGCACAGAACCGAGGGGGCAAAGCCATCCGCAGAAAAGAGCGCCAAACAGGAGTGTTCCGGCAAGGACAGCGGCAAGGTTATAGAGGTTTTCGGCCCCTGTGCGCGGGATAAAGATACTGCCCGTAATTACCCTGCCAAGCGCCGCAACTCCGCCGAAGGGGCAGATGCCATGAAGGCAGGTCGGTACCCACGCAGGAAGTGCTATCCCCTTCTCTGCCATAAATCCAGCGGCAGTAATTGAGGCAACAGCAAGAACAACAATTATCTGTAAAGATATTTTAAATAAAGACAGCTTTTTATTTTTCATCCAAATCACTCCCTGATATCGGAAATATAGTTCCGGCAGCCAGACACCTCAAAGCTTCCCCAGCCTAGGCTACAATAAAATTTAGGGAAGCCCTGTACCCGCCCCTTGCGCACTCGCGGATAATCTCAAGAGGATAGTTTCCCTGTTTTGAGGCAGTAAAGGTAAAGGAAATTAAGTAGCTTCTCCCGTCGACTGCCCAGCCTTCTGAAGACAATAGGGTGAGAGGCAGATAATCCTTGCCTGCTTTCCATCTCTCATCTTCCAGGAGAAACAGTGTATCCTCAGGTGCTACAGTGCATTTCTTATGATCCTCAACATATGAGACAGTAAGAACATATTGCTCACCCTCTTCAAGGGAAACCTTATCCGCAGGAGTAAGACGGCTCACCTTTCCGTCAGGCGCGGTTAAACTATAGGTAAATTCGCAGGCAAATACCCCGGCAGCCGAAATTAGCAGCATTACGGCAGGAATCAGCATCTTTTTCCTGATATTCATCATCATTCTCCCCGGCTGCGGATGTCGCTTTTTACCGCAGCCTTTAACAGATAATGAACAAACTATGTGGAATCCAGTCGTGCGTATTGTGAAGTTTTTATGAATTTGAGAGCTTGGATATAACTGCAGTTGAGAGCAGTGAATCAGAGGTTTAAAATGATAATCATGTCAGTTACTGATTTTGCCCGCAATTTAAAATCGGCCCTCAACAAAATTGAAGAAGCCGGAGAAGAAATAGTTCATGTGCGGAACAAGAGAAGAATCGGGCGCATTGTCCCTGGCGAACCTTTTATGACTGCCGGAGAAGTATTTTATGACCTTACAGGCATTCTTCCTGATTCCGCCGCTGAAGGATGGATAGAAGCAGGCCGTGACAGCCGGACACTTGATGATGATCAGAGAAACCCATGTGCTGGCTGATTGACACCTGCATCCAGGTTGACATGGAAGGGCAAAAGAGCACAGGATCCAGGACTTATGGATTGCCGCAATTGCAGTTCAGCATGGCCACAAACCATTAACAAAAAACGGAAAAGATTTTAAGGATATTCCAGGCCTTGAACTTATAGTATATAAAGAAATTTAAAAACCCGGACTCTCCTCCATGAACTATTCTTTTTCAGCTGTAATTTTTGATCAGAGCCTCATAAAGCCTGTTGTATTTTTCATGTATCATCTTTCTGTAGAATTCCCGGAATTCATCAAGCATTCTCTCAAGCTCATCAACAAGTTCCTGCATCATTTTTGTGTCTGCAGGATTCATTTTTTTCTTTTCAAGCTCCCTTGAAAGGATAACCTCTTCCTTTCCATGATAGGTCCTGTCCGCGTAAATTTTTATAAAATCAACAATAGTATCGATAAAAACCGGATTTACTTTTTTGGTTTTTTCAATCACTTCAAGTTCTTTTTTCGCAATATCAAGCATCTTTTCTATCAGCCTGTGCTCGATCATCATTGTTCCTCTTGGTTTCATCGGCCCCTCCATAAAAATAGTATCATTCTGCCGCAGATATTAAACCGATGCAAATTTTAATACACAGTAATATTTTATACAATTTCTCTCCGGGTAATGTCCGGGTACTTGTTAAGGAACATCTCGTTTCTCGCCCAGGAAGCGGCCTGGGTCCTGTTGGCAGCGCCTGTTTTTTTGAGAATATTGCGGACATGGTTGACTACAGTGAAAAAACTTATACCAAGCGTCTCTGCGATTTTATTATTTGAAAATCCCTTCTCTAGTAGTTTTAAAATCTCGGTTTCCCTTGCGCTGAGGTGCATTTCCAGGGAATTCCCGTTATTTCCGCTGTTTAAACCGTATTTTTTCGATAAATCATCAATTTTTCCAACAAGCCCAATCATCCCGAGAGAAAAAGCGTCATCGCGGCAAAGAGCAAGAGAATGCCTTAGGCCACTGCCGGAGAGGCCGGGTTCTGCCTCAAGCCCTTCCGCTGCTTCTGTCAGTTCAAACCTGATCCATGCGGATAACGGCCTGTCACCGAAAAACAAGGCTGAATCAAGCGCTTTCTGAAGATATTTTACAGCTTTTTCATGATTGCCCAGTGTGTGTTCGGCGAGCCCCTTAAACCGCTCAAGTAGGTAAGGCCTGATAACATTGTACCTGTAATCCTTTTTTAGATTAAACTGCGTAAACGCTTCACGGGCCATGGCAGGCTCTTTAAGCAGATATGCTGATAAAAAAAGAAGCAGCTGGGCTCTCAGTCTTATAAACGGGTGCCCTTTGGCACAGCCTGCAATCCCCTCCAGCAAGGGTACCCATTTGATTATATCCCCAGGCTCGCCGCTGTTCCTTGCCCTTACCAAAGCTGTTGATGCTGCATGGATATGCCATTCGGTAAATATATCAGGCTGTTTTTCCAACAGCAGTGAGGCCTTGGCAAAAGTGGAGAGAACCGCATCGTATCTATGGAAGCTATAGTCGATATATGACAGTCCGATAAGCGTCCTCTGCATGCAAAGGATGTCGCCGCAATTTTCTGCCGTCTTATAAGCAGAATCGAGAATTTGCCTGGCTTTCCTGTATTCTCCCTTATTGACAAGAAGGTTGATTCCGTATGCCGACAAAACCCTTGCCTTAAGAGGTGAATCACAATCAAGCATATCAAGAACATCATTGTAGAAATTATAAAAACCGGGGTCACCTGCCGCAAGATAACCGGGCTGATATGCTATATCTGCCATTCGTTCGATATCATTCTGTTTTTTATAGTAATGAAATGCTTTTTTGAAATAAGGTAACGCTGAAATACGGCTTCCTGTCCTGAATCTTGCTTTTCCGATTTTGACAAGTATTTCCGCCTCCCTGTCTGTTATTTCATTTTCTTCCGGCAGAGCCAAATGCCCAAGTCCCCTCTCGTATATTTCCGCCGCCTCTTCCATCAGCCCTTCAGTAAAAGCCCTGTCCCCCGCGGCAAGTAAATAATACAGATATTTTCCCCTGGCATCAGGCCCTCTGCCTTCACTCCACCATGAAGCAAGCTTGAGAGCGGTTTTTTTCGTCATTATCGCGTCAGGATTTTCCGCCGCCCCTGCAAGTTTGATCCTGTCCCGGCGCACATCATCTTCCCTGACATTCAGCAGGATTGTCTGATGTACAACTGAATGTGAAAAAAGGTATGCTTTTTCTTCTCTTGAATAACGGACAAAATCAGCAGAGACAGCTTCATCCGCAAATAAATCAAGGGAGCTCTCTTGGAATGAATAATCGAGAAGCTTAAGTTCATCAAGTGTAAACAATTCTCCGATAACGGCAGCTTTCTTCAGCATTTCAATACACAGCGGGGAAAGAGAGGCTAATCTCCGGCTTATGTTAATATTAACCGCATTCGGCATATCACGATCAATTATTTCCCTGTACCTTTCTCTGGGGATTTGGTTGGAACCTGCAAACATCAGCGCAGCTTCGCGAACAAAAAGAGGGTTGCCCCGCGTCTTTCTT
>JAVEZE010000180.1:0-5124 GCA_034003145.1 Spirochaetia bacterium | reverse complement strand
GGGTGTCTCTTAGCACCTGCAGATTGGCATCCAGCACCCTGTCCTTCATAAGATCACCCAGTGAGCCCTCAAGTGCTTCCATAGTCATTCCTGGAAGCAGCCCTGCATGAAAGGAGGCTCCAAGGAGTGCTATATTCTGCATCCTCACATCAGGAAGGTTCTTGTCCAGCACACGCAGGATTTCAACTTTTCGGAACCGGGCTGTTTTCTTAATATCATCCTGTGTAACTGGTTTGGTCTCTCCAAGCCTGTCTGACAAGGGCTGCCAAAGGGTATCGTAGTAAGCCATGGTTCCCCCGGATCGCAGCTGACGGATCAGGGCACGGAGAGCCTCAGTCCTCTCAAGCGAGAGAACCAGATCAGCGAGGCCCGGCTCCACAAGGGGGTTTCCCCGGGTATATCCTACCCTGAGATGAGACTCTACTCCTCCTCCCCTCTGGGCAAGACCGTGGGTATCAACCCCCATGACGTAAAATCCTGCCCGGTCGTAAGCTCTCATTAAAATCTCACTGAGCAGCCCGATGCCCTGTCCACCCACTCCATTAAGAAAAATATTAAGCCTTAAGTCATTCATGGCTTTCCTCCCGTTTAAGTTCAATAGCTTTTACCGGACAGGTCTGGAGGCAGGAACCGTCGCCGATACAAAGTTCGCTGTTTACAGTCACTGTCCCGTCATCAGGATTCAGAATAAAGGAAGGACAGGCAAATACCGAAACACAGTCATGGATCCGGCTGCATTTTACCGGATCGATCCAGGCTCTTGATGAGATTTTGATTCCCTTTCGGCGGTTGTCCCTTGTAAACTTAAGCATGCATGGATGACGGGCAATAACTACAGAAAATCCTTCAAAATCCATAGCCTCTTTTACTGCATCGGCAAGTTTTTTCTGCTGATATGTATCAACCTCCAGAATCAATGGGACACCCAGCCCTTCCAGAACCTTCCGTATAGAGATCCTGACTCCTTCACCATTGACAGTCTTTCCTGTTCCGGGATTTTCCTGGTGGCCGGTCATGGCGGTTGTCCCGTTCTCCATGAGAATAAGGGTTATGTTGTGACGATTATAAAGAGCGTTGATGATACCCGGGAGTCCGGCATGAAAAAAGGTTGAATCACCTAAAAAGGAGACAACCCTGCGGCCGGGATTAAAAAGAGAAAGTCCCGCGCCTGTGCCGCTTGAATGCCCCATGGAGAGAAGGATATTGCCCATCTGATACGGTGGAAGATATCCCAGGGTATGGCAGCCGATATCAGCCACTGTAATATCATCTTCCGACAGTGCCTCTTTAATTGCATGGAAAGCGCTCCTGTGTCCGCAGCCGGGGCACATCTGGGGAGGCCGGGGAGGCAGCTCCTTAAAGTCCCGGGACAGTTCAGTTTCTAAAACTGTAATTCCCAAATCAGGCCAGATGCGGGACAGATAAGAGCGGACCCTGGAAGGAACCATCTCTCCTATCCGGTACTCCAGCACTTCCTTCCCCCGTATCCGAAGGTTGAGGCCTGCATCAAAGAGAAGGCTTTTTACCTCCTGTTCTATCACCGGATCAAGTTCCTCAAGGACTGCAACTTCCCTGTGGTTCCGGCAAAACTCAAGTATCTTTTTATCAGGTATGGGCCAGGGACCTGCAAGGCAGAGAATATCCGGCTTCTGTGTAACATTTTCAAGAACATCCTCAAGTGATTTAAAAGGCAGTCCGCAGGTAATAATCCCTTTTTCCCTGTTTCCGTTATCAGACACAAAAGTGTGCGGTGAATCCTCCATCCGGCCGGCAAACAGGGCAAGCTTTTTCAACGCTCTTGCTTTCATGGCGGATAACGTTGAAACCAGCGGAATATACTCATCACCGGAAGGCCTGAATAGGGAAGGATGTTCTTTTCGAAGAGGAGTGGTAGATCCAAAATCTACCGGCGTCTTGGCGTGGCACACATGTGTTGTCATCCGGAGAATCACCGGCATTGATAATTCTATCGAAAGGCGGCATGCTTCGAGAAACTGGGTATAGACCTGAGAAGGATCTGAAGGCTCAAGGATTGGGGTATAAGCCATTTTGGCCAGATGGCGGTTGTCCTGCTCGTTCTGTGAGGAGTTTGCACCCGGATCATCCCCAAGGACAATCACAAGTCCTCCTTTGATATCAAGCAATGAAAACTGCACAAATGAATCGGCAGCCACATTAAGGCCGACACTTTTAAAAAAAACGACTGAAAGACGGCCGTTTACCGAAGCGCCCAGGGCAACCTCGCTTGCCACTTTCTCGTTGACAGAATACTCAAAATAAAACAGCCGTTTTTCCGCTGGTATGCTCATTATGGCTGAGGCAATCTCCGGAGTGGGAGATCCGGGATAGGAGGTCACAACCTCAACTCCCGCCTCCACCATGCCCCTGACCAGGGCGGTATTACCCATTACTATCTCCCGAAACGGACCGGAATGAAGAAGCATGCTTCCCAAGTCTTTCATCTCTCCCCCTTATATTAAATAAAGTATATGATTTTTTCTTTGCCCTTTTGGAAAAATATGGGAAAAACTTGACTTTCCTGTAAAAACCTTTGATTCTTCAAGAGGGGAACAACAAAAAATGGAAGAGATTAGGCTTAAAAAAGGTTTAAAATATTGGTTTATCATTCATTTCTTTGCAGATATCCTTGTAGCTGTACCTCTTTTACTTGTGCCTCAGGAATTATTGACATTTTTGGGATGGAAAACTGTGGATCCTGTGGCAGCCCGGCTGGTGGCAGCAGCCCTTTTTGCAATAGGTATTGAATCCTGGCTTGCCAGAAACAGCTCTCTGGAATCCTTCCTGTCTATGCTTGATCTTAAGATTATCTGGTCAGGGGCAGCTATCCTGGGATTTGTAATAAACCTGATTCAGAATATCCACAGCCGCCCTCAGGCGCTATGGGCTTTCCTTGCGATATTTACAGGCTTTAATATTGTCTGGATCTACTGGCGTGTGCAGCTGAAAAAACTCTTTACAGAAAGACAGAAGGATTTCATTTAGTAATACTTTACAGACTGATACTTATCAGAAGAACTTTATACATCAAAAATCAACCAGGGCGGCTATTCCTCTTCCTTTTTCGCAAGTTTTTTTAATGCCTTGCTTCCATTAGTTATGATTCCTATCTCGATATATTTCTCCCTGACAATTTTGCTTAATGCAATATTAAGATCATCAATTGAAGATACAGGGATTGAATTGATTGAGTATATGCAGTCTCTTACAGAAAGACCTGCTTTTTCTGCAAGACTCCCTTCTTCAACATGGGTTATTTCAACAAGCGATGGTGTGCTGATATCCATTGCATGCTGTATATGGGGACTTATTTTTCTGTTTGCAGCAAGTATTCCAAGCCGGATACGCCGCACCCTTCCATGGCTGATAAGTTCAGATAAAACAAACCTTGCAGTATTTACAGGAATTGCAAATCCTATACCTTGAGCCTGATATACAATTGCGGTATTTATCCCTATAACACGTCCCTGGCTGTCTGTAAGCGGACCTCCTGAATTCCCGGGATTTATTGCAGTATCACTTTGAATCACATTTACTATGAGATCTCCGGAAGGGCTTCTCATTGATCTGTCAAGTGCAGATATTACTCCGGCAGAAACAGTATTTTGAAGCCCCAGTGAATTACCTATTGCTATTGCCAGCTGCCCTACCTTTAATTTATCTGAAAACCCCAGCTCAGCTTCCTGTATATCAGTTGTAGAAATCCTGACAACACCGATATCTGTTGAAGGGTCACTGCCTATCACAGAAGCAGGAATTCTTCTTCCATCAAGCATGCTGACTTCAATTTCCCCGGAACCTGAAATAACATGATGATTTGTCAGGATAAAACCATCAGGTGTAAAAATTACACCTGAACCGCTTCCCGATTCCTTTCTGTTTAAATCATTTTTATTTTTTTTAACCTGAATAGATACAACAGAAGGACCTGTTTTTTCAACAACGCCGGTAACAGCTGCAGAATATGCATCCAGCAGAGCGGAATTTTCGTTTTCTGATTCTATTTCAGATACCTGAAGAGAAAACAACGATATAATATTAAAATTCATAAACTACTCCATAAAGCTATATTTATAATATAATCAAATTTTCAGGGTAATAATTTATTTTAATAGTATAATTTTTAATGGCTTAAGGAATGGGCCATTTCCAGCGGGTCTTGACACAATAGCTCGTTAAAAACTGGACTGCTTCCAAATGACAGGATAAAATGAAAAAATGAAAAATACATGGGTGATCTGTTTAATCATTTCGGCAATACTTTTATTTGCATCATGTGAAGAAGAAATTAAAAAGCCTTCACTTGGCCGCAGGGATTTTTTGTTTATCAAATCACACAATACAGGCTCCTATTATTCTGCCGGATCAGCGTGGGCAAGACTTATAACTTCAAACACGGATTTCATTGGTGTAAACAGCACCTCACCCTCGACAGATAATGAAAAAATCGAAATGCTGAGTAGTAATAAAGCCCAGGCAGCTTTTTTGAAAGGACCTGAGGCAAACATTGCCTACCATGGAGATCCCGTCTACTGGAAACAACCGCAGCCGATAAGGGCAATGTTTGCCCTGTGGCCGGCTGTCTACAACCTTATAACCTACAGGGACAGCGGAATAAAAAAAATTGAAGATTTACAGGGAAAGAGGATAGCTATTTACTCGGAAAAGGCAGTAAATGGGGATATCCTTGAATATCTTCTAAGTCTTTATAATATCAATCAGGAAAATACAGTAATATATCGGGTGAGGGAAAGCATAGGAATACGAATGCTGATGCGCAGAGAGGTAGATTGTATATGGTACAATCTCGGCTATGAGGAATCGAGCCTCAAGCACCCGACAGCTTCTGATATTGACACTATTCCATCAGGGGATAGTTTTATTCAGATTGCAATTGAACCTGATAAAAACTTCCGCGAGTTTTTAAAAATTAACCCTTATTTCTATCTGAGTATTTTTGGGAGTGAAATTGGGCTCTCTGACACAACACAGCTTATGACATCAAGCTTTTCTGCCTGCGCTGAAGATATGACGGAGGAAGTTGCCAAAACGCTTACTCGATTGTGGTGGGAAAATATGACTTTTGTTAAACAATATGTGACTGGT
>JAVEZE010000179.1:0-5134 GCA_034003145.1 Spirochaetia bacterium | reverse complement strand
GACCTTGCGATGGACGGGAAAGGTTTTTTTACTGTTCAGACTCCACTTGGCGAGCGCTACACAAGAAACGGCGCTTTTACCCTTGGAAAGGAAGGGATGCTTCTTACAAAAGAAGGCTATCCTGTGCTTGGAAAGAACGGGCCTATCAGCATAAAGGAAAATAATTTTGTAATTGACCAGAAAGGGCGTATTTTTGTCAACAAGGCACTGCCGGAAGATCCAGACAGACTTATATCTATGATTGAAAATGAGTGGCAGCAGACCGAGCAGATCGATTCTCTTAAACTGGTTGAGTTTGAACGGGATAGATATATCAAAAAACAGGGAAGCTCTCTCTGGATCGATACGCCAGAATCAGGCCCGGCAGTGCAAATTGCTGAAGAAAATCTCCCCAAAATAAGACAGGGATTTATCGAAGGTTCAAACGTCAATCCTGTAGTTGAGATGGTAAAGATGATAGAAGTAAACCGCGCTTATGAGGCGAACCAGAGAGCGGTAAGCAATCACGATTCAATTACAGGCAAGCTGATAAACGAAGGCGTAAGAGTTTAACCTAAAGGAGTTTAGATTATGATGAGATCGCTGTGGACTGCCGCATCAGGAATGATAGGACAGCAGTTTAATATAGATACAATTTCAAATAACCTTTCAAACGTAAATACGACAGGGTTTAAGCAGACAAGGGCCGAATTTGAGGATCTGCTGTATCAGACAGCAAGAACTGCAGGAACGCCTGCTACAGAGCTTACAGTTGTACCTACCGGTATCCAGGTCGGCCACGGAGTTAAAACCGCTGCCACCCAGAAAATCTTCACCCAGGGCTCGCTTCAGGCAACAGGGAATGTCTCTGACATGGCAATCCAGGGAGAGGGATTTTTCCGTGTAATGCTTATAGACGGAACATTCGGCTACACAAGAGACGGTTCTTTCAAGATTGACTCTAACGGGCAGATTCTGAATTCAAACGGCTACAGGCTGATGCCTGAGATTACACTTCCGGAAGGATTTGTAAGGGAATCCCTCACTGTAACCCAGGACGGCCGTGTTACTGTAAAGGTAGCGGGAAACGATGATCCCATCCTAGTAGGGCAGCTTGAGATCTACAGGTTTGTAAACCCGGCCGGGTTAAGCGCAATAGGAGAAAACCTTTTTAAAATGACAAACGCTTCCGGAGATCCCATCGGAGGAAGGCCTGCATACGACGGCATGGGAAGCATTATCCATCAGTTTCTTGAAATGTCAAATGTATCTGTAGTAAAGGAAATGGTTAACATGATTGTTGCCCAGAGGGCTTATGAGATAAATTCAAAAGCGATACAGACAAGCGATACAATGCTAGGTATTGCAACCGGACTTAAACGGTAACGGGATAGCTCGGTAATTTTGCAACAAAGGGGAAATGGGACATATGAACAATATAAACAACAGCATGATGTTTTACGATAACAGCAGGATAGAACAATTAAAAGCTTCAGCTGCAGGAAATAAATTTACACCCGCGAACAAGGAACTTTACAACGCATGCTCAGAATTTGAGACTATCTTTATAAAGCAGATGCTTGATTCCATGAGAAAAACAGTAGAAAAAACCTCACTTTCTGAATCAGCCACAGATACAACTGGAATGAATTACTTTGAGGATATGCTTTACGATGATTATGCCAAAAAAATGGCAAAAACTGCCAACCTCGGAATTGCAAAAATGATGTATATGCAGTTATACAAATCAACATCGGGACAGGGTGATTTTTGAGCAAATTTGAGTTTAAAATAAAATTACTTATATCAGGGCTGTTAACTTTAACAGCCCTTTTGATTGTAATACTCATTTTTTTCAGCCCTGATGATTCTGTAAAAATTACAGATGAATACCTCACAGAAAATGATCTCAAAGTTCAGGCAGAAGAAGAGATCTCTCTCAATAAAAATAACGCAGGCAGCAGTAACACTGCTTTAACCTCAATCCCGATCCCTGCCCTGCCCCCCGCTCCGGATCCAGTTCCGATGTCAGATAAAAATATTTATAAAGCTGCAGCTGTTAAAAAAGCAGAAAAAAAAGAGAAATCCCTTTATTTTATCATTGATGATGCAGGATACAGCCTTGAGAAATTAAAGCCTTTCCTTGATTTTCCCGGCAATCTTACAATAGCTGTTCTTCCCGGCCTTGAATATTCAAGACAGTCGGCCGAACTTGCTCTTGCAAAAGGTAAAAAAGTAATACTCCACCAGCCAATGGATGCCATAAACAGGAATAATACTGGACCTTTTGCGATAAAAACAGGAATGGATGAAAAAACAATAACAGATATCCTGGAAAAAAATATCAACTCGCTTCCCGGAATAACAGGTGTTAACAATCACATGGGGTCAGCAGTAACTTCAGACGAGCGAATGATGGATATCATACTAAAATATCTGCAGAAACACTCTCTTTTATTTATCGACAGCCTTACTACCGCGGAATCAGTATGCAAAAAATCAGCCGCAAAGATCAGCTTCACTATTGCACAAAGAGATATATTTCTGGATAATGTCGACAACAGGGAAGGGATAATGGAGTCGTTAAATACAGGCCGCGCAACAGCAGAAAACAAAGGGTACGCAGTAATGATAGGTCATGTCTGGTCATCAGAACTGGCTGACACAATGATGCAGATATACCCAAACCTTATCGAGGAAGGATTCTCTCTTAAGGATGCAAGCGAATTCCTTTTGGGGGAAGAATAGATTGCTTGTTCTGGGAATTGAAACCTCCTGTGATGAATCTTCCGCCGCTGTAGTTGAAAACGGAAAAACCCTTCTTTCAAATGTTGTAGCTTCTCAGATTGAAATCCACAAACCCTATATGGGTGTAGTACCTGAAATAGCATCACGCACACATGTTGAATGGATTAACGGTGTAGTTAAAAAATCACTTTCAGATGCAGGCATAACGCTTGATAAAATTGACGGGATAGCAGTTACAAACAGGCCGGGCCTCTCAGGTTCGCTGCTTGTGGGCCTTTCATTCGCAAAAGGGCTCTCATTCGCATCAGGAAAACCGTTTATTGCGGTAGATCATATCCTTGCCCATATTTACTCGGCCCATCTTGAAAATGATATCAGCTATCCCTATCTTGCCCTGCTTGTATCAGGCGGCCATACAATTATAGCAATAATAAAAAATTATGAGGATATAGAGATACTCGGCACTACTATTGATGATGCGTGCGGAGAAGCTTTTGACAAAGTCGCCAAATTCTATAATTTAGGTTATCCCGGCGGTGTCATAATAGACAAACTCGCATCCACCGGAGATAACAGGGCATTTTCATTTCCCGACCCCTCACTCCACAAGGGAAATCATCCCTATGATGTTTCTTACTCAGGGCTTAAAACTGCAGTGATAAACCAGCTGGACCAGTTCCATAACAGCGGCTATGAAAAATCAAATGAAAATATCGCAGCCTCTTTCCAGAAAGCGGCTATTGATATGCTGATAAAGCGGCTGCTTAAAGCTTCGGAAGATACAGGGATAAAAACTGTTGTTACCGGCGGAGGAGTCGCTGCCAACTCTTACTTGAGAAAATCCCTTTCTTCCCTTTCAGAGCTTAAAGGGATAACAGTATTCAGCCCATCACTTAAACTTTGCGGTGATAACGGGGCAATGATAGCAGGTCTTGGTTATCATTACCTTGAAAAAGGGATATCATCTCCTTTGTCAGTAACTGTGTCGCCGCGGGTATCAGGATTCAGGAAAACATATCCGTAAAAATTAATTGAGTCAATTTCTCATATAGTACCTTTAGATGTATTCAGTATTCTCTTTTGCAGCAAAGAAGGGGGATAAGTGGGTAGAGAAAGGAGCTCTTTTACAAATATATGGGATGCAACTTCTGAACTCTGTTTTAAAACAGCACTTCTCCTTTTACCTATTTTATTTTTCAGGCAGATCTTCTTTACATCACCAATATGATATTTTTCAAGATAATGAAAAAACTCATGTGTAAGAAGCACTTCTTCCAATAAAAAAGGTCCGTTAAACTGATATTTTTCAATAATGTTATCGTAAAGAAAGATCTTGTTATAAAAATGATCATACTCACCAAGGAGAGAAGGGATAATTCCTTCTTTGCGGATAACCGGAATCTGATGTGACTGTATCACAGGGAGGATGCTCCCCTTGTATCCCATCTGTTTAGTCAAAAAAAGTCCTTTTTCTGCAAGAGTAGAAAGAAAGGAGAGAACTTTTTTTTCTTCATCACTTTTAGAGGGGATAAACAGCTGGTGTTCTTCTTCCTGAAAATACCGGAACAACTCATAATTGGAGGATAATGATACATTTTTCATCTTTATCATATCCTTTTGAGATTGTGTTACACATTGTAATAAGCTCAGTCCGTTTGCGGATCATTGAATAATCAACTATCTTGTTACTTATTACTATGAAAACTTCAGGAATTCTTTCGCCCATATCACCATATTCAGAATACTTATCAAGAAGAAGTTTCATATCGTTTGTAATAGTGCCCATTGCGCTTTCTCTATACTCCCCATGAATAGTGTTATAGAGTATCTGTCCCGTATGACTAAGCACATAGATCCTCCTGGTGGAAGGGAAAAAAATTTTTTTAAGAAATGAGGTATCTTTTTTTCTAAAGGATGCAACAATCATATCGTTACATCTGTCACTCTCAATATTCACAGCAGGAGTAATATTTGCATGTTCTCGCACAATATCATTTATTTCCCCGGCACTAATGCTTTTTCTATCTCTCTGGTGCATCACATTATTATTAACTCCAGTTGCAACTGCCTTATAAATCCCTTTAAGCGGATCTGTGGTGATTTCTACGCTAATACTCTCCCGCTTTACTCCTGTTGAAACCAGTTTTTCAACTACTATGTTGCGTAAATCATCAAGATCCTCTTCTGACGGATCAACAATATGTCTTTCAACGCTCTCTCTAACCATGGAAAGAGCAACCCCTATTGGAGAAATAACATGAGCATTTTTTCCAATAAGATATTTCATGTTTTTTATCTTAGCCACTAACGGAACCACAGAAGAACACCCGCCCCATCCTCCGACAATAGGAAGATTATTGATATCAACCTGGTAAGTAATGGCAAGTTCTTCAAGTACAGGAATTAT
>JAVEZE010000178.1:0-5136 GCA_034003145.1 Spirochaetia bacterium | reverse complement strand
CAGCGATGACAAGAATATCTATCTTGAAGTAAGGGAGAGTGCAGGTAAGGTAAATGGAACTTATGATCCTTTCGCCGCAATGCTTGCAGAGCTTAAAAACCTTGTACGGAGGGAAAAGGACAACCGCATACTTTTCACAAAACTCAACAATGTTCTGATCAAAAAAAAGATAGATATAAAAGAGCTCGGCTACTCCCGGCTTAAGAAATTTTTACAGGATGCTGAAAAGAGAGACCTTGTGAAAATTGAATCTGAAGGCCTTAATTATTACGTTACAATAACGGATAAAGGCTCTAAATATTCTGCCTGAATGGAGAACGTTCAGGTCTCAGAGATCTGGTTTCTCCGGCAGCCCGGCAGATCTTGTTTTTTTCCGCCGAATCAAATCATCCTTCTGTGTCATACAAAAGAGATTCTCAATCCTTTGCAATAATTCTCCCGCTGTTTCTTTGAAGTTTAAATCAAATTTACTGTTGTCTGGAATTTCTTTATTTATATATACCTTTTTTCCTTTAGCAATATCAGGGAGCTGACTTACTGGAAAAACTGTTAAACTTGTTCCTATTACAATTACCAAATCAGCCTTTTCAATTTCATCAATAGAAGCATATAGTTCTTTTTCTGGCAATTCCTCACCAAATAATACAATACCAGGCCTAAGAGAGCCATTACATTTCCTGCAAGGTATTTTATCCATGAAATCATTTTTATCTGCTGGGTTATTGCATTTACTGCATCGGTATTTGTTTATAGAACCGTGAAGATGATATACATTTTTATTTCCTGCAGCTAAATGAAAATCGTCAACATTTTGTGTTACGATACTGTCAATTAAGCCATCAGCTTCCCACTTAGCCAATATATCATAACCTTTATGCGGTTTAGCACCTGATAAACTCTCCAGCCTCATTTTATAAAACTTATGAAATGTGTCATAATTTTGAATTAAGCTATCAATACTTGCGAGTTCCATTGGATTTACTTTTTTCCATAGCCCATCACTGGACCTGAAATCAGGGATTCCACTTTCAGTAGACATTCCAGCTCCTGTTAATATCACAGTATATTTAGATTCCTTAAGCCATTGTACAAATTTAAGAATCTTGTTTTCCATAGAGCTAACTCCCTTGTTTAATAAACGCATTATCCTCTTCCTTTCGGCAAAAGAATTTATTCCGCAATCAATGAGAAGTCCTACCGGTAAATTAGAAAAAACTATTAAACCATAAACATCTTAAACAGAATATAAAAAAGTAATCAAGTTATTCGCCTTACCCGTATCAGGGGAGCAGCGGTTTCAGCATATATATTATATCGCTTTCTCTTGAGGGGTAGGGTGTCATGATGCTCATCTTGTAGAGTTTTTCAACAGAAATATTGTTAGCCATTGCCAAGGAAAATATGTTTATCAGCCCTGCTGCGTTATCAGATATTATATGTGCTCCGAGAATATTACCTTTATCATCTGAAAGAATCTTGTAGGCAGCTGATTTCATTCCGACCCGAATATATGTAGGTATTGAGAGTTCCTTTGCGAAACTTTTTTTGTAGGATATCCCCTGTTCCTCAAGCGCCTGTTCTGTGGATCCAACCATTGCGTATTGCGGATAGGTAAAAAGGAGAAAAGGGACAGCAGAATAATCCATAACAGCAGTCCCCTCTTTTCCATTGTGACGGCTTATAATGTCTTCTGCTGCGGTATCTGCTTCTGCATCAGCCACCCTTGCAAGTTGAACTGTATCAGCACAGTCTCCAATGGCATAAATGTCGGGATTTGAGGTACTCATCTTGTTGTCAACTGTAATCCCCTTTTTTGTGTAGTCAACGCCGGCATTTTCAAGGCTAAGGGAAGCTATATCGGGGGATCGCCCTGCGCCGTGGACAACAAGATCAGCTTCAAACATTTTCCCGCCATCAGTCACCACAGTAAAAGCTTTGCCGTTTTTTTCAATGGAAGTAATCTGCATACCGGTATGGATTGCTATTCCCTCTGTCTTTGAGGCTTCTGTTAAAAGAGAAGTCATTTCTTTGTCAAAAGGAGCTAACGGACGGGGCCCTGCCTCAAGAATTGCGCACCGTGTATCAGATCTTCCAAGACGGGCTGCAAAATGGGCAAATTCAAAAGAGATAAATCCTCCTCCTATAAAAACAATCTGGTGAGGGAGTTTTTCAAGTTCAAGAAATTGAGTACTGTCTATCATCAGATTTGAATTTTTAACAGGTATGGATGACGGAACAGCTCCTGTTGCAATTACCGTATAACGTGCAGATATTTTCTGCTGATCAATCATAAGCGTGTGCTTATCTAAAAAAACAGCATCACCTGAAAGATAATCAATACCTGCTTTTTTAAGATTATCTACTGTCCTTTCAGGTATTTTGGAAGTGAATTTATTTTTCTCATCTCTTAGCACCCTCCAGTCTGCTTCAGCAGGAGTTGTTATCCCAAGGGCTGAAAGATGGCGGGATTTTGCCACAGCCTCTGCCCCTTCATAAAACCATTTTTTGGCCTGGCACCCTCTTAGCGCGCAGGTCCCTCCAGGTTTACCGCTTTTTTCTGCAAGAGCGACCTTTAATCCTCCCTTTTTCAATTTATAAGCTGCGGATTGTCCGGCTGTCCCAGATCCAATTACCAATACATCATAATTTTTTTCCATAAAATTCCCCTTTGCTATAATTAAAGTTAGGTAATGAAAAACCCGAAGTCAAGCATGGAGTTAAAATAAGGAGAAGAGAACTTTTAATTTTAATGTTTATGCCTTATCCTATGAATTATATGAATGATAAAAATACGCATTCCCATGGAAGTGCAGACAATAACCACCATGGAAGTGTCAATAATATTGCATCTGCTTTTTTTCTTAATCTTTTCTTTACATTATTTGAAATTGCCGGAGCCTTGTTTACCAACAGCGTTGCTATTCTCTCTGATGCGGTTCATGATTTGGGAGATACCTTAACGCTTGGACTTTCCTGGTGGTTTGAAAAGATTTAAGTTAAAAAAGGGACAAAAAAACTTACATTCGGTTACAGCAGATATTCCCTCCTTGGAAGTTAAATATCAGCGATTCCTGTTTTATAACCGCGGATCCAGGATCCACTTTTTTGTCATTACAATAATTAGTCTTTATTGCCTTGATTTGCTTTTATTGGAAATATCCTGTACAATAATAATGAAAGAGGTTTTACTATGGATGACAGGAAAAAAGAAGCTTTAAAAGCAAAAATAAATTCAGCTATCGACAATTATGATGCAAAAATCGATAAACTGGAATCGGAAGGTAAAAAACTATCAGCTGAAGCCAGAGAAAAGTTTGATAAAATAATTGCAGACCTCAGGGTAAAGAGGGATGAAGTTAAAAAAAGCTCAGAGTCTGCTTTTTCAACAGCAAGTAATGCACTTTCGGAAATGAAAGTCGGTTTCAAGGACGCGGTTCTTGATATAAATAACGGTATCAAAAACGCATCAAAAGAGCTTAAGAAAAAAAAATAATGGCTGTGAAAAACAAAAGCGGAAAAATTTACGGCACTGTGAATTCAGTAAGAGGCAGCGTCATTGATCTCAGTTTTTCAAAAAGAATCCCCCCTATACATTCCAAAATGGAAGGGCTTGATCAGCGCGCTGAGGGGAAAACCATACTGGAGGTTATTCAGCATTTGACTCCAAATACTGTCCGTTGTATTGCGCTGACTCCAACACGCGGTTTATCGCGGAATGAGAAATTTGAATATAGCGGAACTACTCTTACAGCTCCGGTTGGAGATGCTGTAAAGGGGCGGGTTTTTGATGTTAACGGAAACGCGATAGATAATCTTGGCGATGTTGATGCTGAAGGGTATGAACCAATATTCAAGGACCCTGTCCCTCTTAATGAAAGATCAAGCAGTGAAGAGACTTTTGAAACAGGAATCAAGGCGATTGATATTTTATCTCCACTTGAAAAGGGGGGTAAGGCCGGTCTTTTCGGCGGCGCCGGTGTCGGCAAGACTGTACTTATAATGGAACTTATCAACAATATCGCAGTCGGGTATGAGGGCGTAAGTGTTTTTTGCGGCATCGGGGAGCGTTCCCGTGAAGGAGAAGAGCTTTACCGTGAAATGGAAGAAGCAGGTGTACTTGAAAATACTGTTATGGTTTTCGGGCAGATGAATGAACAGCCCGGCGCAAGATTCAGGGTAGGACATACTGCCATGACTATGGCTGAATATTTCAGGGATAAAAAGAAACAGGATGTGCTGCTTTTGATTGACAACATCTTCCGCTTTATTCAGGCAGGGGCTGAGGTTTCAGGCCTTCTTGGAAGACTGCCGAGCCGGGTTGGATATCAGCCTACTCTTGCAACAGAACTCGGAGAACTTGAGGAGAGGATATGCAGTACAAGAAACGGCGCAATAACATCTGTTCAGGCTGTATATGTTCCGGCAGATGATTTTACCGACCCTGCCGCAGTACATACATTCGGTCATTTGAGCGCAACCATTGCCCTCTCAAGGAAAAGGGCAAGCCAGGGACTTTATCCGGCAATTGATCCTTTGCAAAGCCGCTCAAAAATGCTTACCCCAACTATAGTAGGGCAGCGCCATTACGATATCGCGAGAGAGATGAGAAAAACCCTTGCTCAATATGACGAGCTTAAAGATATAATTGCAATGCTTGGTATGGAAGATCTTTCCCGTGAAGACCGGGAAAATGTAGCCAGAGCCAGGAGGATTGAACGGTTCCTTACCCAGCCTTTTTTTACTACAGAACAGTTTACCGGAAATCAGGGGAAAATGGTTTCACTTGCGGATGCACTTACAGGATGTGAACAGATACTGGATGGAAATTTCGATACAGTTGATGAAAGCGAACTTTATATGATTGGAAGTATAAAAGAGATATGAAATTTATAATTATGACTCCCAACAGGGTTATTGATAAACTTGATGCTGTAAAAGTCTCAGCAATAGGGCTTGAGGGAAGTTTTTCCATACTTCCTGGTCATGTTGATCTTCTTTCAGTACTGGTCCGCTGTATCGTAACAGCTTCGGGGGAAAACGGCAGTACTTCTGTTTATGCGGCTGATGGCGGTGTTCTTGTAAAACAGGATGATCAGGTAATGATTTCAACTCCAATGGCAGTAGATCGGAAGAGCA
>JAVEZE010000177.1:0-5152 GCA_034003145.1 Spirochaetia bacterium | reverse complement strand
AAAACTCCGATGCTGTGGCAGAGCCTTGTATGGGTCGCGCCGGGATAGACATGATAGGAGGGGCCCAGCTGTTTTATTTTGTTCAGCTTCTGCAGTGTCCCGGAAGAAAGTATTTTTTTCATTCCGGGAGAGAGCATTATGTTTCCCCAGAGGGGATCGCGCACCGGTTCTGTATAATCAATATCCAGATGGCGCAGCAGTAATTCAGTTTTTAGCATCAAACCCTGTTACACCATCTTTCCCCTGGTATAATTAAGCATACCGCCCGCAAGTAGAACCTCTACCGCTGTTTTGGCAAGATCATGTGTAAATACAATCTCTTTGCCAGTAGTTTTGTTTACCGCCTTAACCAGATTTCCTTTTTTAATATCATCCGCAAAAGAGGGGAAATAGATAATATCGTTTTTTGACAATTGACCGTAATCTGATGGATTCTTAAACGTAAGCGGCATTATTCCGAAGTTCACAAGGTTTGCCTTGTGAATCCTTGCAAAGCTTTTTACTATTACAGCTTTTATCCCAAGATACATGGGGGCAAGTGCGGCATGCTCCCGGGATGAACCCTGTCCGTAATTCTCTCCCCCCACTATAATTCCCTTTCCAGCTTTTTTCGCGTTTTCATAGAAATCAGGATCAACCGCTTCAAATGTAAACTTTGAAATCTCCGGGACATTTGACCTGAAAGGGAGCACCTTGGCCCCTGCAGGCATTATATGGTCAGTTGTTATGTTATCATCTGTTTTTATTAAAACCTGCGCCTCAAACTGCGCCTCTGCGGGCTGCGCTTTCGGGCACGGTTTGATATTCGGGCCGCGCTCGATTTCAAGTGAGTCAAAATCGCTTTCCGGCGCGGGGGGGATTATCATGGAATCATCAATTGTAATAAATTTTGTATAATCCTTTGGAGTCAGTTTTACTTTCCGCGGATCTGTAATAACGCCGAAAAGGGCGGATGCGGCAGCTGTTTCAGGGGAAGAAAGGTATACTTTAGCGTCTTTTGTCCCGCTTCTCCCCTTGAAATTCCTGTTGAAAGATCTTATTGAAACTCCCCCTGATGATGGGGCAAATCCCATACCGATACATGGCCCGCAGGCGCTCTCAAGTATTCTCGCGCCGCTTTTTACAAGATTTTTTATAATACCTGCTTCAAGTGAGCTTTCAAATACCTGTTTAGAACCTGGAGAAATACCAAGAGATACATTTTCCGCTACAGTTTTCCCTTCAAGAATATCTGATGCAATCCCAAGATCATTTATTGATGAGTTTGTGCATGATCCTATTGCGGCCTGGTCTATCTTTATCCCCTCAACATCGCTTACCGGAACAACCTTGTCAGGCATATCAGGCTGCGCAATCATCGGTACTATCTCTGAAAGATTTATCTCAATTACCCTGTCATATCTGCATCCCTCATCAGCTTTGAATTCTACCCAGGATTTTTCCCTTTTCTGAAGCTTGAAGAATTCCCCAGTTATGCTGTCAGATGGAAATATTGAGGTTGTCGCGCCCAGTTCCGCTCCCATGTTTGTGATTGTTGCTCTTTGGGGAACTGAAAGGGTTTCAACCCCGGATCCGTAGTATTCATAAACCCTGCCGACACCCCCTTTTACAGTTTCAATCTGGAGCAGCTTAAGGATAACGTCTTTTGAGCTGCACATGGGGCCGAGCCTGCCGGTGAGTTTTACCCCGGTTACAAATGGCATTGACATGGTAAAAGGGGCCCCTGCCATTGCGCATGCTATATCAAGGCCTCCTGCCCCTATAGCGAGCATTCCAAGCCCCCCTCCTGTAGGAGTGTGGGAATCTGATCCAAGCAGTATTTTCCCCGGTATCCCAAACCGCTCAAGATGAACCTGGTGGCATATCCCGTTGCCGATTCTTGAGAAATATAATCCGTATTTTTTGGCGAAACTCTGCAGGAATTTATGGTCATCCATGTTTTTAAAATCTGACTGAAGTGTATTATGGTCAATATAGGAGACTGAAAGCTCGGTTTTTACCCTTTTTATATCCATTGCCTCAAACTGCAGGTATACCATTGTCCCTGTCGCGTCCTGGGTAAGAGTCTGGTCAATTTTTACCGCAATTTCCTCTCCCGCTGTTTTTGAACCTGAAACAAAATGATTTTCTATTATTTTCTGTGTAAGTGTTTTACTCATACGGATTCCATCCTTTTACAGTGATACAAGATTATAGGTTTATTTAATTAAATTGTCAAAAGAGGAGAAAGGCAAAGGTGAGTTCCTTTAATGAAAAACAACATTAATAATAAAGAAACTTATGACAAGTGCTATAATATATAAAATGAAAAACACCTGCTATCTTTATATCTATATGTTTATTGCAATTTTTCCTGTTTTGACAGGGTGTGTGCGGAAAAACAGCGCAGAGGCAGATCATGTCAGGAAAGATTTTGATGTAATATATTATATTAATAAAGAAGCCAACCTGCAGACAGAGGCAGCTGTCATTACTGCGTTCAGAAGGTGGGGCGAGGCAACTGTTTTCAGGTTTAAATACGCAGGGAGGGGAAAGGCAGGGCTCAAGAGAGACGGAAGGAATACTGTTTCTTTCCTGATTACCTGGCCTGATGAGGCACCGGCGGGTAAGGCGGCCTGGTGTCTTAACTATTACGACAGGAAAGGATTTATTGCAGAATCTGATATAATTTTCAATATGAGCCTTGCCCGTTTTACAACACTTGAAACAAACACTCCTGACTCATATTACATCGAAGGGCTGTTGGCTCATGAGATAGGGCACATGCTGGGACTTGGTCATATTGACTCATCATCATCCCTCATGAAGCCGCTTTCATCCCGGGAAGAGTCTTATTTCATGGGCGCTCTTGATGATGAGACAATAACGGAGTATAAAAAGCTTTATCAGCAATAATAAATATGTAAATGATAAAAAATCTTAAAAAATGATTACATCTATTTTTGCAAAAACTGCTTTTAAGTCCGGAGCAGGCTAACCAGAAAATATCAATACGGTATTCCCGCCCGCAATAAACCCGGCCTGCTCCGGACGTAAATCTACTTCAATAATTGCTTATCTGAACCATAAAGCAGTAAAAGCATTAATATCCTCGCCAGAAGCTCGTCCCGGTGACCAGACTTTTAATGCAGAACCATAGGATTCAAGATTGAAAAACAGAAGATATGTTGTGTTTGAAGTGCCACTTGGCGGTAATGTCGTTGCATAGGAATCTCCTGCTCCAGAGCCTTCGCCAATGTATACATCACATTTCGAGTCTGCAATACCGCCGCTTGCCTGAAGAATCAGGTAACGGTACCCTGAAGGTTTTGTGATAGGATACCCTTCGCCATACGTATCAAGTGTTTCATTCATTACAAATGCTTCGTTGCCGCCGTGGCGGGGGAGCATCCCATCAATCTCTGCCTTTGTGTAATAGCTGCTGGCATCAAAGTCAGCCCCCTCACCTCCGCTTGCCCCGGGCTCTGAACAGGAAAGAACAAAGACCAGCGCAATAGCGGCAACAGATGCGCTTAATATACACATCAGCGCCGTCATTCCCAAACCAAAAGATTTTTTAATTTCCATACCGTATCCTCCTGAAAATATTATATTTTCAGTTTAGGCTTTGGATCTTACCGACTTCAATCGTGGGAATTACGTAATTTTCAATAAAAAACATCGTGGAAATTACGTAGATGAGACAATTTTGTATTTTGAAGTGAGTGAAAAAAGCTCAATTCTCCCTGATGTACCGGTTTTCTGGAAAATATTGGTAAGGTGTGTTTCTACTGTGCGCTCTGAAATAAAAAGCTGATCCGCAATCTGGCGGCTGCTCTTTCCATCAGTGCATAATTCGATAACTTCCAGTTCCCTTTTTGTGATTTTGTATGTTTCAATAAAATCAGTTATGGATTCAATAATTTTTGAAAGGATGAGAAAACCGCTCACTTCGTTAAATGAATCCTTGATAATTGAAATGTATGAGTCACCGTATAACGGGTCATGTTCATGATTGAATACAACTCTGGATTTCAGATTTTCAGCATTGCTGTTTTTAAGATTGTCAAAAATAGATACCGTATTTTCTTTCTTCTGGGTAAGATCAGGAAAATAAACCGGATTTTTTTCAAAATCGTTATTTAATCCAAGAGAACTGACTGCAAAAGTGTTAGCCATTGATATTCTCAATTCTGGATCAAGAAGGAAAACCATCTCATTTATATTATCAAGTATCTCATTTGCGACAAGATGAGGCGTTGTTTCCAAAAAATTGTATCTTAAAAGGACAAACCAGAGGCCGAAAATATAAAATGCCACAGTTACAGGTCCAAGCGGCGGCACTGATACCTCAAAAAGATATGGAAGGAGAAAATCCAGAAAACTGCCAATTATAAGTGTCATAAGGGTAAAAGTGGAAATAAGATGAGCTTGTCTCATCTGCCTGCGCTTCCCGAATCGGGAGGCCCATTTATGAATCAGATAGACTGTCAATGCAGTGTAGGGAAAATAGTAAAACAGATATAACCAGAACCACGGGGAACTATATGCCGGTAAAAAGCGCCAGTATCTGTTAATAAAAACAAAATCAGCAAAAAGAGATGTGGAAATAAATGTCGCTGCAACGATAAAAGGAACAGGAATATAAATGAATAAATCTTTTTTTCTTAATCCTCCTCCATAGGCAAGATTAAGGTAAAAATGGAGATTGAACGCGTAAAACGGGGCAAATCCCAATGAGGAAAGCCTGTACCACAGCACAACATTTTCTTTGTTATCACTTGATACAGATAAACCTGCGCAGAAAAGAAATAATGCCATTGTCAGGCACATCAGGAAAAACAGTTTGCGCCCATATTTCCTCCCTTCCCCTTTTAAAGCTATAACCCCGAGGTAAAAACAGCTTACAGAGATTATAATGGCGAAAGAGAGGTACAGCCTCATTAGAAAATTATAGAACTGTTAATACAGAACTGTCAAATAATTGATAATATATGATATAATTCCTTAACATGAAGATGAGAAAATATTTACTGATTTCAACTGCTGTTTTTTTTCTGTTTATTGCCTTTACAGGATGCAGAGCTGGAAAAAAGCAGTCTAAAGCTGTTGACGCAGAAAAAAATGGACAGCCGCTTTCTGAAAAAACTCTAAGTCCCACACCCCCTGTTCA
>JAVEZE010000176.1:0-5157 GCA_034003145.1 Spirochaetia bacterium | reverse complement strand
GGCTAGAATCAGCGGTAAAAAAAATTGCTGACGGGAATCTTGATTTTCAGCTTGAAGTGAAGGGAAGCGATGAAGTCGCCGCGCTTTCTTCATCATTTGAAAAGATGAGGGAAACACTAAAGGATGACCACGGGAGGAAATCAAGGTTTCTTATGGCAGTGTCCCATGATCTTAAGACACCGCTTACAAGCATAAAAGGTTATCTTGAGGCGATAAACGACGGAATGGCTTCCGATGCCCAGACGCAAAAAAAATATCTGGATATAATATCGGAAAAAGCCTCTGCCCTTGAAAAAAGAATTTCAGACCTCATCGATTTTGCGGGTATGGAAACAGGAGAGTGGCAGTTAAAAAGGAAAATTGTTCCGCTTAAGGCATTTCTTGATTCCTTAAGTATAATTTACAGGGAAGACTGCGAGATACTTGGTAAAAAATTTATATATGAAAATACAATCCCTGAAAAATATGAAATATCGTGCGATCCTGTCCTTTTTGAAAGGGCGCTTGAAAACCACTTTACAAACGCGCTCCGCTATACATTTGACGGTGCTGTAATCAGCCTGCGCTGTTTCATGGAAAATGGAAAACCCGTGATAGAGATAGCAGATAACGGCAAAGGGATTGATGAAAAAGAACTTAAATATATTTTTGAGCCTTTTTACCGCGGAAGCAGTTCAAGAAGAGAACCGGGTATGGGGCTCGGCCTTTCAACGTCAAAATCCATTTTTCAGAGTCATGGATGGGAAGTAAGCGCTGCTGCTTCAACAGGACAGGATTCACATGGGACTGTTTTCAGGATATCGCTGATTTAAGAAAAGGGGATAAAAAAGCCGCACCATGGATGATGCGGCTTTTGCCATTGATTATCCTGTCATGAATTTATTCAGAACTTTATGGGCAGTGATTTGAGTTTTGAATCAAGCTCTTTTTTCTGATCTTTAATTGATTTTTCAAGTGTGCCGATTTTTTTACCAAGTTCTGCGATCTGCGCGTCAGCTTCTGCCTGTATTCCTGCTTTCTCCTTTAGAACTTCTGCAAGTTCATCTGCTGCAAAGGATTTTACTTCTGCCGCTATTTTTTCAGGCGATACAGCTTTTGCAATCAGATTATCAAGTGAGCTTTTTATCTTAAGCGAAAAATCGCCTTTGCTTAGGGAGTATTTTGCCTCGAAATCAATCTTGTTTTCTTTTTCAATAATACCTGAAATTATCCTGCCAGTCTGGGAGGTTGTATTCATCCTGAACTTTTCAAGTGAAATCCCGGCTGAACCGGTGAAATCCTTATCAGCTGATATCGCTGTAGATGCGGAAATATCCATATCCGCGCTCAGCTTATCAATTCCCGCGGGAGCCAGGAATGAGAGGTTTGAAATTTTACCTCCTGTCACAGCAACTGTAATACCTGAAAAATCAGCAGCAGATTTTCTTGTGTCAAAAAAGCCGTCTGCCTCGGTTTTGATATTATCCAGGCTGGATTTAATCAAGAAGACAAGAGGTTTTCCCGCTAGCTCCTGATTGTTTGTGATATCCTTTATCTCAAGGGAATGTCTGTTTTCTCCCGTAAAAAACGAGCCTGAAACTTTTCTTATATGAAGTGAAGGCGAACCGTAGACTGCATATCTTACATCCCGTCCCCGTCTGGTTTCAGCCGCAGCAGGGGCAGCTCCATCCTTTTTTTTATCTCCCGATTCTTTAATTTTGATGATAATCTCATATGCTTTGCCGTATTTTTGCATAAACGGGTCAAGTTTTTCCTTTACAAGCGGCTGGGCAAGTGAGGAAACAGAGAAAGAGCCTTTTCCGGGAAAAAGAGAGATAATATATTCAATATCATTTGAAACTGCCTTTTCAATATTCTTTTTTCCATCTGCAGCTGTTTTCCTTAATTTTTCAATTTCTTTTTGTGATGACTCAACTGTGTTTGTAATTGAGGAGATTCTTTTCGATGCTGATTTTATCCGGTCGGCAAGTTTCCTGGCCCCGGCTAAATCAAGCTTTGAGGAAAGTTTTGAAGCCATAATCTCATTTACATCTTTTTCCAGGTTTTTGATATCGCTTTCAGTTTTTTCAACCCCGGCTTTTATGTTTTCCGCTCCGGATTTAAGTTCAGATGCGATTTTTTCCGCCTCTTTCGGAGCTGAAAGCTGATCAGCCTTTTCGATAATAACTTTTTTTACTGTCTCCCTGTCCGGGATAAGGTTGTCGGGAAGTTTTGTAATTGCGGAAGCAGCTTCCTTGATTACATCAGAAGAGGCGGCTCCGGAAGCTGGTTTTTCTTTTTTAACAGCTCCTTTAATTGCTTTTGCCCTTACCGCTCTTTTTTCTCCGATAGCGAAATCTTCAAGTTTTATTTCATTGGCTGCGAATTTCCCTTTAAGCACTTCAGACATATCAAGGTCAATTACAGCTTCCCCTGTCTGGAAAAGATTTCTGTCAGGATTATCCCTGTCTGCTACCTGCATCGATTTATATCTTATAAATCCCCCGAAAAGGCTTAAGCGGAGGCCTGTAACCTCAGACTCTGCCCTGAATATTTTTTCAAGCCCTTTTTCCATTGCTTTTTCCGCAAGCGGATTCTGGAAAAAAACAGTAAAAACAGTAAAGGAAATAACCACAACGGCAAGAGAGGCGATCTTTCCAATCCCAAGCGCTCCTGAATTCTTTTTGATTCCGGGAATGAGTTTGTTGAGTTTTTTTACGGTATCTGCGTTGTCCGGCTCTATAAGTATATATTGATTTTCTTTTTTTTCGTAAGCAGAAAGGAGAAGCTCCCTGTCATCCTTTAGAAAGACTTTCCCCAGAAGCTTTTTTTCAAATTTCTTAGCCGGCCAGGATTTTTTAAAAAATTTTTTAAGTTTAGCTGCCATCTCATCACCCCCTGAAGTTCCGCAATTTGTTTGCTTTTGAAAACAGCATCGCAGCTTTTGATACTATTGGAAGGGCTGCGATTTTTTTGACAATACTGCTTGATAAAAAACGGTCGCGCAGTTTTGCCCGGTAGAGTGCAATCAGTTTCCGGCAGGCTATCCAGAGAGGGACAAAAAGAACACCCATTACAATAATGCTGCCAGCTACCGCTGTATTGTTGAAACCGGTATAGGGAACAAGCGGAGTGTTGTATAGTTTTGTATAAAAGCTTTCAAGAGTGCCGGCTGTAAGTATTTTATATCCTACAGCGTCAAAAAGGGGATCGGCAAGAGATGCCATCGGCTTAAAAAGGGCAATTACAATCATCTCAACCCCGAAATTTATTTTAAGGAAAAAAGTAAGAGCGAGCAGTAAAACCCATGTCAGGTTTCCAGCAGGAATCATCGCAAGGGTAATTCCAAGCGCTATGGCTGATGCGATTTCCCCCGGTCTGTTGTTGGCATTTAATGCCGCAAAACTGTTAATAATCCATTTTAAAATCATAAAACCCTCCTAAGCGGATATAATCCTGTGGATATAATCCTGTGGATATAATCCTGTGGATCAATGAACCGCGGGATTATAAATCAGCAGATATAATCCGCGAAAAATTATTTTTTCCCCAGCAGCTCTTTTACAGTCTCAAGTTTTTCATCAAGTTCCTTTTTCCTTAAAGTGTAGACATTCTCCGGCGGGCCGTATATTCCGGTCTCTACCTTAAGCTTTTTTTCTTCATCAAGCAGCCTCTCATAATAAGCACTCCAGTCATCTTCCTCATGGAGCGATTTGACAGGGATAATCTTCGCAGTTTTTTTCCATGGTTTTTCCAGCTTTCTTCTTGCGCATAGCAATATTATTATTTCTTCTGCCGAAAGGTCTCCAAAAAGTTTTTTCTCCTCCGGTTCGGATTCATCGTCATATATTTTTTTATAGAAAGAAATAAACGCTTTCTCGCATTCAGCGTATTTTTCCTGCTTGAAATAAAGCCTTGAAAGATACGGCAGGTTATATTCAATCATATAGTCCTTGACATCTTCCCTGTTCAGGATTTCAAGCGCTTTATCAAAAACCCCTTCTTCAATGAGGCACCATGCCTCTGCCGCCCCTGTTCCCGGGTGGTCTGTAATTTTAAATCCTGAAGAAATAACATCAAACAGTTTTTTCATGTCCCAGGGAGATGAATAATTCCTGAATAAATCAACATAGAGCTGCCAGGCAGAAGGTTCTTCTTTTATCCCCTTTATAATTACATCATCTGCAAGGTCCCTGTGTTTTCGTGCCCTGAGATATCCGGCTGATATTATTTTTCTTTCCCATTTTGTTTTTTTAAGATTCGGGTAAATTTTGGCAAGAAAAATGATGACAGCGACAAATCCGCCGATCATCAGATATTTTAAAATCATTATGTACTCCCCTGGTTTAAAGCGGCATCTGCCTGGCAGGCCGTCTCCTGTTAATTATAGTATTAAAATTATTTTTTTGAAAGATTTAACATTTCAACACGCATTCAGCCATAAATCAGTCTGTAATATCCAAGTCCTCTAAACGGCAGTCCACGGATTGTGTTTCCTTTCATCTTCTATTGAAGTTTCTCCTCCGTGGCCGGGATAGACAACTGTTTCTCCGGGAAGGGTGTAAAGTTTTTTACGGATCGAATCAAGCAGCTGTTTCTGGCTCCCTCCGGGCAGGTCTGTCCTTCCAATACTCCTGAAAAAAAGGACATCTCCGCAGAAAAGGGATGATGATTCCTTATGGTACAGCGAAATGTGCCCCTGTGTATGACCGGGAGTATGTATTACTTCAAGTGTTGTTTCTCCGAATGTAATTTCGCTGATCTGTGATGCATCTATCGACGGATCAGGTGAAATCTCGGACTCAATTCCGAACATGGCAGAGCCTCCCCCTGCTTTTATAAGATCATATTCAAGAATGTGGGCCGCAACCGGAACTTTTCCGCCTGAAAAGAATTTATTCCCTCCGATATGGTCGAAGTGCCCGTGTGTGTTTATTATGACAGAAAGTTCATATTTTTCCGCTGAAATCAAATCCGCTATTTCTATGCTTCTGTCGCCGGGATCTATTATTGCGGCTTTTTTTGTCTTGCTGCAGATAAGCAGATAACAGTTTGTCTGTACCGGGCCGAGTGTATATTTTTTAATAATCAATTACAGCTCCTTTTGATATTAGTTCCTGGATCAACAATAGCGTCCTGATGATTAAAATAGCAATAATCTGCCAAATATTCCATGAT
>JAVEZE010000175.1:0-5179 GCA_034003145.1 Spirochaetia bacterium | reverse complement strand
TGTGCTGCCGTAATCCTCAAATTCATGTCCAAGATCAGTCAGTACCTTTTTAACTGCTTCTTTCTGATCTGCTGCATTTGGATCGCATCCAATAGCTAACTTCATAATTATTTCCTCCTGTATGTTAGAAAACCAGATTATTCTTTACAGAACTACCTGTCTACATATGTACATGTCTGATTATATACCAATAATAATTGTTTATCAATAAGTGTTGGGGCTGCCCATATAGTTTTAATTAAAGTTAACTGTAAAAAAGTATTGTCCCCTCTTTTAGGGTTGGGTTTTCTTTTAAGGGTAAGCTCTCTTTTCCGTTTTTAGGCAGACATTTTATTATACTGTGCGCGTTGGGATCTCTTTTATTTTAAAAAACTTGACAAACCGGGATTATGGTTTAGCATTAAAATATTACCCGCACATGAACAATATAAACATATTCATGTTCTTTATGTATATTAAGAAAGGAGTCAAATGACGGAAGCTGTCCCCAAAGAAGGGACCAGAATGGTAAAAGGGATCAATTTTATTGGTCTGGTCGCTCTTGCAAGCGGAACTGTTACAGGTGTCGGATTTCTCATGATGAGCGGCGATATTGTAGCGTCAGTCGGAAGCCTGAACCTTATCTGGTGCTATGTAATAGGTATGGCGGCTGAAACTGTAGCGATGCTCAGCACCGCTACAATTGCCTCTTGCTACCCTTCCGCCGGAAGTGTGGCAACCTATGCAAGAAAGGTTATCGGCAGCGATACTTTGGGGTTCCTGACCGCTATAGCGTTATGGCTCGGTATGATCTCAATTGACGGGGCGGAACTTATGGCGCTCGGGAGATATATATATTTCTTTTTTCCGCAGATTCATTACTTCTGGTGGGGCTTTATCGTAACAGTTTTATTTATTGGAATTAATCTTATGGGAGTAGTCCTTACATCAAGAACACAGTCTATTCTGGGAATTCTGATGTGGTCTGCCCTCTTTGCTGTTCCGCTTGCTGTTCTTTCATCAGGGAAAGCTGATATATCCTATTGGGCAGTACTCAAGGAATCTATCGGTTTTACAGACTGGATGACTTCAATATTTTTCGGCGTCTACTGCTATGTCGGGTTTGTTACAATTCTTCCGGCTGCCGAGGAGACAGAAAAGCCGGAAAAAAAAATACCGGCAGCCCTTGTTACAGGTACTGTCATAACAGGAATTATTTATATTTCAGGGGGGCTTGCGATTATAAGCCTGAGACCGGAAAATGAGCTGCTCGCGCTTGCGCCGGAAGGGCCGTTCGCAAGCGTCTGGGTAAAAGCGATGGAGATACTCTGGGATGGAAAAGGCGCTGTATTCATGAACTGGGCCGCCATATCCACCGCCCTAACCACGGCAAACGCCTGTATATACGGAGGAGCAAGAATGCTCTATGGAATGGCGCGGGAGAGGCAGCTGCCTGAGGCATTCAGGAGGATCAGCGAAAAACACAAAACACCGACAGTTCCAATACTTGTCACCGGAGGGTTTATCCTTTTTTCTGTATTTTCAGGCGCGATAAGGGTTGTTTCAGTAATAGCCAACTTTGTTTTCTTTCCTCTATGGCTTGTTATATCTGTCGCATCATATATCAATCTTTCAAACATCAAGGTAAACGGTAAAAAATACAAGGATGTGATACCTTTTTATATACCGGGAGGAAAGCTCTGGCCTGTCCTTTCCATCATAATGTCATCTGCATTAACCATATTGACATTTTTTGCAACAGACGATGTTGTAATGGGAGGATCAATCGCAGTGCTTTTTTTGGTCATATGCTGGGTTTACTACGTGTGGTGGAAAAATTATAATCTAAAACAGGGTATTGATATTGTAGCTGAGGCGGCTAAACACGAATCAGTTTACTCTGACTGGCAGAAATCACCTGCCGTATTTAATCAGGAAAAATAAGGGAACTGATGATGTTATCATCACAGGCTCTTTTATTTATAATAATTTAAAGATATTTTTTTCAGGAGGCTGACTGATGTCAGAAAAACTTAATCTGCTCGAAGTGGAATTTACAGATAAAATTGTTGCGGACCTTTTACCGGAATGGAAAGGGAGCGATATTGATGTATCAGTTTTGAGCGGCGGGATAACCAACAAGCTTTACAGGGCAAGATGCGACAAGGGAGATGTTGCAATCAGAATCTACGGAGACAAGACAGAAATGTTTATAAACAGGGACAGGGAAGCCCATGCGCTCCAGCAGATGGCTGATGCCGGTATTACATCGAAACTTATCAAGTATATGCCGGAAAAAAATGTTACAATTGTAGAGTTCATAACTGGAAGCTACACAATGAAAAACTCTGATTTTTTGAAAGATGAGCTCCGGGAAACAATAATGGATCCTGTAAGGCGCATACACTCAAGCGGCGCGGTTCTGGATTATATTTTCAACCCCTATGAACAATGCACTAAAATGTACGGTATTTTGAGCAAACTCAATGTTGATTTTCCCGAATATGATATTGAGGGGACACTCGCAAAACTAAAAAAACTGGATGAAAAAATCAACATACCGGTTAAGGATTATGTAATAACCCATAACGATCTTCTTGCTGACAACTTCATCCTTGTCACAGAAGAATACAAAGATAAGTTTGAAAAGCCTATTTACATTATAGACTGGGAATACGGCGGTATGGGGCCCAAATACTACGATCTGGCTGATATGTTTCAGGAGATTCTTGTGCCGCGGGAGTATGAACTCAAGATTGTTGAAAGTTACTGTGAAGGGAAAGATTTCGACAAGGTACTTTACTACATTGATATGTTCAAACCATTTCCCGATATTTACTGGTTTCTATGGAGCCTTATCCAGAAAACAGTTTCAACAATTGAGTTTGATTTTTATACTTACGGCAAGATTAAATATGATAACGCCCAAAGCAACATCAGATACCTTCAAACCGAATACGGGGTTAAAATCTAAAAACTTTTTTGCCTGGCCTGCAGAATAGGAGGAACCGGTGCTTTGCGGACAGTAAGGTGCCGGTTTTTTATTCTGCTGTTAAAATATTAAAAAGCTTTTCAGGAGTATCAGCAATATGATCAGCACCGGCTGCCTTGAGGCGCACCGCTGTCCCGTCTGCGCCGCCGGAAGCGCCTTGAGAGGCTTTTGGGGCTGAAAACGTAACTCCCACTGCGGTAAACGGGAAAGAGGATTTTTTTGCCGCAATCATGTCATCAGGCATGTCCCCTACATAATAAAACCTGTCAACTGCTTTGTCATCTGCCGTAATCTGCTTTGCCGCTGTGTCAAGCATGTAGGGATGAGGCTTGCTGAGCAAGACAACCCTGCCGCTTTTTTTCAGCTCTTCTGCTTCAGCCGCAAGGCAATCATCAAGCGTTATAATTTTACGAAAATATTTTATACCATGCTTCTCAACAGGATAAAGAGCCTCAGCTGCCGGCCTGCCTGTCGCTATTGCAAGAATACTCTTATCAGAAAGCTCTGAAAGGATCTCTTTGCTCACCAGCAGCTTTTCACGAAGAATAAATCCATCTTCATTATAAAACTCTGGAGGAAAGCCATACGTAGTTTCAAACAAAACCGGGCCGAGATACACTTCCTGAAAAATCTGCTTGATAATGTTTCCTGTTCCGACATCTCCCATATAATAAAAATCAGCAGCTTCTGATCTGAAACTCCCTGCTTCATCAAGAAGTTTTTCAAGCGGATTTTCCTCAGCCGCAAGAAATGAGGCAAGGGAAGAGAGATCCCATTTTTTTCTGTCATACTTATCTGCAGAAGAAGGTGTTTTTGAAAGCAATAAAGTTAAAACACGGTGCGTCAGATCCCAGTCATTATTAAGGCCGCCGCTTTGTTTTAGAAATGCAAGGTCAGCCAGCTCAAAAAGAGGGCTCTTCAGCATCCCTGACCCTGCGCAGGGGTTTAAAAATATGGATACAGCTTTGCGCACTGTATCTCTGTAGGAATTTGATACATCGATAAGCACTCCGTCCATGTCAAAAATTATCAATTTTTTCATCTAAAGCCTGTTGTCATTTAATAATTTTGTTAGCTCGGGAACTGATTTTATGTAGTTGTATTTTTTCCCGGGAAACCTGTTTTTCATTTTTCCGTCAGGATCAATCAGGACAGGAAAAGAACACCAGTCAAGGAGCGGAAGGTCTGTATATCCGTCTCCTATAACTATGGTCTTTCCCGGATCATATCCAAGAACATTGGCGTGGGTAATTTTATCTTCACCCTTTCTTACATGATAGGTCATGCCTGATATTCTGTTTCCATCGTATGTAAAATAATTGGATATGATTTTTGAAAAAAAACTGGCTGCCTTTCTTTTTTCAAGCGGAGGATGGCATAAATCCCAGGAGCCGCAGCTGATTATTGACATCGGAAACCCTTTTTCAGAAAGTTCTGCGAATAGGTCTATATGACTGTCAGGAATAAAAGAGGCAAAGGACGAGGTAACCTATTCAATAACAGATTTTTCCGTATCCTTTACTATCCAGTTAAAATATTTTTTAAAGGAATGGCCGAGAAGCTGTCTGTTATCAGCATATATAGCTGCCCTGCTGATAATTCTTTTAAAAAAAGGGAGTGATTTTTTTTCAATGTTATTCAGATAATCAAGAAAAAACTGTTCGCTGTCATACGGCATGAAGGGTAAAATCGTACCGTCGTAATCCCAGATTATATTCCATTTTTTCAATTATTTTATTTCAACCGGTCCATCATTATATTGTATATATCATCAGTTTCAAGCCTGACAGGCGAGTTTTTGCCCTCTGACGCGGCAGCTGTTTTTCTTATCAGATTCTCATCAAATCCATATTTTTCAAGGGAAGGGATGCGGAACTTCATTGTCCAGTCACTTAAAAGATCAATCAGCGCATCGCATGATTCTCTTATTGTCCTGTATTCCCTGCCTGTAAGAAGCGCAGAAGCATCAGCATATTTTCTCAGCGCAATGCTTTCCGGTGAAATTTCAAACAGCCGGGATATTATATATCTTGTCGCAGACATAAGCAATGTTCCGCAAACAGCTCCATGGGGTATTGTTGAAAACCCTCCGGCAGGAGATGCTATCCCGTGTACAACCCCAAGCCCGGCCGCTGTAAGGGTAATTCCTGAAACATAGGCTCCCCATGCCATAGCAGCTCTGCTGTCAATATCGCTGCCGTTAAATAC
>JAVEZE010000174.1:0-5223 GCA_034003145.1 Spirochaetia bacterium | reverse complement strand
TTTAAGTGCTGAGAATAAGAGTTATGTGACATGAGGAGGAAAATCGAATGAATGCAGAGCTGAAATTTATAGGTCATATCAGCACACCGTATAATACTATAGAGGAATGCCCTAGAAATATTGATTTTGACGGTCCTTTATGTCAGATATCACTTGATGAAGAGTTCAAACACGGATTAACCGGTCTGAAGCCGGGGCAGAGGATACTGGTTCTCTACTGGCTTGAAAAAGCAGACAGAAAAGTGATAAAAAAGGAGACTAAAGACAGGGGCCTTGCAGGTACATTCGCTTTAAGAACGCCCCACCGGCCTAATCCTATAGGGGCAGCGGTTATTCCTATAGTTTCAATTGAAAACGGCATAGTAACAGTGCGCGGGCTTGACTGTCTAAGCGGGACTCCCTTAATAGATATAAAGCCTGCAATAAAGCTTGAGTGAATACCGGGCCGGCCGGACATGCTGCGCATGAATCCTCCTATCCAGACAAACAAAAAAAGGTACACCGGATAAACCAGTATACCTTTTTTTATTCGGGCTGGCCGGATTCAAATCCGGGATCGAACTTGATGTTCTGTAATACCCAATTAAGCTAATGTATTTTTATTCGGGCTGGCCGGATTCAAATCCGGGATCGAACTTGATGTTCTGTAATACCCAATTAAACTAATGTATTTTTATTCGGGCTGGCCGGATTTGAACCGGCGACCCCTTGACCCCCAGTCAAGTACGCTAAACCAACTGCGCTACAGCCCGTAAAACCGCATTGAGATTATCATTTAAGGACTTATATGTCAATAAAAGTGTTTCCTGAATAAATATCAGGCAGGGGGGAAAACATGGGAAACGAAAAGTAAGGATGCGCTGTTATTTGATGCGGATCTATATTATTCTTGATATATAAAATAGATTATCAAGTATGGGGGGCACCTTATGGATACGGAAACTGTTGTTTATCTTGTAAATATTTATGTTAAAAAAGGCTTTGAAAATGTTTTTATGGAAGCCACAAAGCTTAACAGGGCAGGGACAAGAAAAGAACCCGGCAATATCAGGTTTGATCTCCTTGGAAAAGAAGGTAAAGAGGGTGAATTCCTCCTTTTTGAAGTTTACGAGTCACAGGGCGCTGTAAATGAGCACAAAAAAACTGCCCACTATGCCGCATGGAGGGAATCGGTTGAGGGGATGATGGAAAAACCCAGGGAGGGAATCAAGTATAGCCCGCTTCTTTCGGATGATTATATCTGAAAGATGGATGCTATGAGAAATATTTCAGAAACTTTTCAAAATGTGTCTAATGAAAACTGGCAGGATGTTTTTGATAAGATTCCGGATATTAAGCCTTTTGAGAATGATAAAATATGAGATATAATATTATAGCTCATAAGAAAATCTGACAACGGGGGGAAGAGGTTTTCAAAATTCTCCAAAGATAAATAATGAGTAATTCTGCAAAAAAAGGTAATTAATAATGGCTAAAAATAAAATAAACAAAAAACTGCCTGTAATTTCTGAATGTAAACATAGCGGTGCGCTGCTTGATGATATTTTACCTTATGCTTTTGATTATATAAGACGGAAAAAGATGGGCCAGCCATTATTTAGCCGGTTCAAAAAGATTATGGGAAAAGGGGAAAAATATCCTGATAACTGGGAAGATAGTGTTTTGGGTATGCTTTTTACCGGTATCCTTTTCGGATCAATAAACAACACCTCTGCTTTTATCCGTGCAATTAAGGATGAACTTGCTGATAACGCTTTATCGCTAGTCAGGCAATGGAAAAGTATTCCATGGTTTTATTGCGCATACACTGTTGTCAATGAATTTGGAAAAGATCTGCTTGAGATCTCGCCTGTGGGCAGCTCTCCTTCTTTTTGGCCGCCGGATGAACCCTGGGATACCCTGTTTCTTTATTCTCCCAGTACTGCGATGAATTACCGGAAGGGAAAAAAGCTGTTTATTTCACTGCTCTGGAAGGGGAAAGAGGCTTTTCAAACCTATGGTCTAATAATTCCATTTTCAGCAATTAACAGTAATGATATTTTCTTTTTTTCTGATGTTTTATCCAGGCTTGATGTGCCGCCTGCAAAAGCTCCCCTGAAAGGGATAAATGATAATGTTTCAAATATCAGTTCCCTCATGGGAAGGGATCCTCTTTCTTATCTGCAGCTGTTCAAATGGAGTGAAGCGCCGGCTGTAAATACAAAAAAAGAGCCCATGCTGGTATACGCATCTGTTATTTGCGTATCTGAGGATGTAAAGATAACTGATGAAAACCAGTGGAGAGCTGCTATTGAAAAATCAGGTGATGAAATTGAAAGTATGATTTTTGAAAAAGATGCAGCCGCTTTATTTCTTGGCAGCGGTTCACCGATGTATGATCCTGCTGTTTATGTTTCTTTTCCTGACCGCAGGATATTTCTTTCTGCAATGACTTCAGAGGGGTACAAGAGGGGTAAGGACGCGGTTTCTGCAATCTGTGTTTTCCCTGATCTGCCTCATCTTTCCGCATCCATCAATATTACTACTGCTGCGCATGACATACTTGAATATGATGATAAATTTTTACAGCTGCAAAAACATTTTGATGGGAAAAAAGGTGTTGATTCAAGACAGGCCGATAGCGGCATAGATGAGAATGTTCCTGAGATTGAAGAATTAAATGCAATAATGAACCGCATAGTAGAGAATCACAATGATGGCATAAAAGAGAGCGACAGTGAAATCGCGCTCTCTCTTGGTGTAAAGCCCGGGTTAGTGTCATCTATCCGGAAAAAGATTGATTCAATGTTTGACAATACCGGTTTATCCGGAAAGAGCTCTGCCGGTGACGCAGAAGCTGCTGACAGAGCCGGGCTTTCTCCGAAAGCATTTCATAATTTGTGCAGATCAGGAATACCGGATATTAAAGGGACATTCAAGATGCACAGTGAAGAAAAATTTTTATCAGTTATTCTTGAAGAAGGATTTAATTTTAAAAAACTTTTTTCTGATGTTCCTGTTATGAGATTCAGTCTGTGGTTTCTTGATAAAGCAATAAAATCAGGGTCAATTCCAGCAACCAGATCAGGGTATGTGGGTACAAAGATAATTGAACAGGCTCTTGAAAACAGGATTATCAAGAGTCCCTTTGACTTATCAGTTGAATATGGTTTTGATACAGAATCGAACAGACAAAAACTTGATGAAAAGTTTAAACCGAAAAAAGAGATTGACTGGCCTGATTTCCTTTATATGAGGGAGCTTCTTGAAGATCTTTCACTCATAAAGCTGTCAAATCAGAAATTTATTGCAGCAGAAAAAGCAAAAGATCTCCTGCAAGTTCCAGCTTCTCTTTATTACTACCTTCTTGAGGGGATGTTTACCTGTTTTGAATGGGCATACAGCGATTATTTTACACTATTTTCCTTTATCCAGGATTATTCCGGTTTTCTTTTCTACTGCATAAAAACACTTTCAAAATCATCCAGGGACGGATGGGTCAGCAGCAGGGATCTGACTTCACAATTTATGGCTGCTGTTCCTGATATTAAAAATCAATTATTGGGAGAAAAAACTGTTTATGATGGTGATGGTCTTTCCTTTATTGCCAATATTGTTCTTGAATCCCTGTTTTTAAATAATTTTGCCGGGATTTTTGGCCTGATAGAATTCAGGGACAAGAAACCTGGAGATGCGTTTTTCCGTCCTTCAGCATTATTTAATCTTGTTTTCGGCGAATAACTTAAGCAGGGATCAGGTATAAAACTAATCATGCAGGTGATCGAAGATCAGCCTGCCCGAAATATTACCCGATATCGACAATCCCCTTTAACAGTGTTATCCTTATAATATGCGAAGTGGAGGTTACCCCAAAATTGATGAATTAAAAGAGTATTTCTCCGGAAAAGACGATATAGCATTTGCTTTTTTGTTCGGCTCTGAGGCAAAAGGGAATGCAGGGGCAGACTCTGATATTGATATCGGAATCTATTTTTATCCGCAGGAAAACAGGCTTGACCTTGAAGATGATGTTTTTTTTGATGGTGAGGATAAGATATGGAATGATCTTGAGCGTCTTACCGGCCGGGAGGTTGATCTTGTTGTTTTTAACAGGGCATCATCCTCAATCTGCTCATCAGCATATCTTGAAGGTATTCCAATCATTATAAAGGATCACTCTCTTTACCTGGATCATTTTTTAATTGCAACAGATCTTGCAGAAGAGTACCGTTATTTTACAGAGGATTTTATTGCCATAAAGCGGCGGTCGAAGTCTCTAACTCCTGATGATAAATCAAGGCTGCTTCGAATTATTGATTTCCTTGAGGCAGAGCTGGAAGATTCTCACCGGTTAACGGATTTAACTAAAAAAAATTATCTGGAAGACTCATCTCTCCGGCGTAATGTCGAAAGATGGATAGAGAATCTTGTAAACGATTCGATTGATATGGCAAAAATACTTATTGCATCAGGCCGTCAGAGCGTGCCCCAGACTTACAGGGAAATACTCTTGAGGCTTGATACAATAGAGCAAATAGGTGAATCTGCAGCTGGAGAACTGGCTGATTTTTCAAGGCTCAGAAACATTTTAGCCCATGAGTATCTTGATATCAGATACCCTCAGATAAAGAAATTCCTTGAAAAAGCCCCGTCTCTCTATGGCAATCTTGTCAATTCTGTAAAGGAAATAATAAATAGCAAATAATCATATTAACTCCCTCATATGTGTCTGAGATCAGACTTGATAAATATAAAAAACGCTTCTGAACTCGTTCTTTACTTCCTTCCCGGCCTGTACCAGGAGTCAGGGACAGCGCTTCCCCCGCCGGAGGCGCCTGAGGCTGAAAGATATAATATCACCCCTATTATGATTTTCCTGTAATCCTCATACTTGATCCCTGCATTGCGCTCCATGGTCTCCCTTACCCGCTCAGCTTTGGCAGGAGGGAGCCTTGAAAAGAGGATATTTCTCTCGAAGTCTGAAAAATAGGTGAGTGAGACTGCGATATCGCGGTCTTTGACGGCAGACAGCCTGCGCCGCAGTTCCGGACTGTCTGATTTTACTATAAGACTTAACAGCACCCTGTCCGGAGGATTTTTAAGATTTTTCCCGAATGAATCCCTGTTTTTAATATTTTTCATAATAACTTAACAATTAAGTTCTTCTCTTCAAAAAATATCAGTAATCTGGTATAGAATATATGTATAACAAATAATAATCATTGAGGTTGAAATGGACAAATT
>JAVEZE010000173.1:0-5279 GCA_034003145.1 Spirochaetia bacterium | reverse complement strand
CATATCAGAAGCATTGAATGTGAGTCAGAATTATTTGACAATATAATATTTATTATAATTCATTATGTGCTATATTAAATATGTAGCACAGGATACAGGATAACAGTATGAAAGAAAAAGTAAAACACGGTTTTTTCCCTGAAGGACAAAGCAGTCTGACTGATTTTCCGGGTAGTACATTGTCTGATATACGAAATAAACAGTCAGGAACAAGATATAACAATGCCAGGCCGCTTGAAGCTGAAGAAATTGATGTACTTGAAAAAAACGGATGCAGCTGTGAAGAGTGGGCTTTGCTTAGGGTAAAAGAGCCGTTTGATCCTTTGCTTATCAAAAGGGTTGTTTTTGAAGGGGTTGTCCGTATCGGAATACTGGAAAATGGGTTTTTGAAAGATAAAGAGCTAAGCTATCCATGCGGGATTACAAATAGCAGGATTGTTTCTTCCGACATAGGAGATTACTGCGCAATACATAATAACAGTCTTGTCAGCACAGTTATTACTGGCAATTATGTAATATTTACAGATAATAATGAGATTTATACTACAGAAAACGCCAAATTCGGAAACTGTATCCTTAAAGATGGAGAAGATATCTCATCACTTAGAAAGGTTAACCTTGTAAATGAGCGGGGAGGGAGAAGTGTTGCGCTTTTCAGCGGAATTACTGCAAGTGATATACTGCTTTGGATAAAATACAGGGGAGAGGGTAATTTTACTGAAAGGCTCACAGAATTTACCCTTAAAAGTTTTGACAGCAGTAAAGGGTATTACAGTTTTTTTGACGACTATACAATTATAAAAGGGACAGCTCTTGTCCGCAACACAATGACAGGCCGCGGCTGTTCCATAAAAAGAGCTTCCTGTGTTGATGAGGTAACTGTAAATTCAACTGCGATAAAGCCTGCCGTTATCCTTGATAATTCTGTTGTAAGGCGGGGAACTATCGGCGAGGGGTGCAGGATTGAAAGTTCTTCCATTGCCGAGGATTTTATGATGGCGCCAGGAAGCACTCTTAAGCTTGGCGCGCGGTTTATCCATTCATATCTCGGCAGCAGCTCAAATGTCTCCTGCTGCGAGGTACAAAGCAGCTTTATTTTCTCCTGCCATGAACAGCATCATAATAATTCTTTTCTCATAGCATCTGCCGTCATGGGTCAGAGTAATGTCGCAGCAGGCGCGACACTGGGGTCAAACCACAACGGGAGGATGAATGACTGCGAAATGTGGGCAGGAAGGGGTTTCTGGCCCGGTCTGTCATCATCTGTGAGGTTTAATTCAAGGTTTGCATCCTTCTGCCTGCTTGCCAAATCAGACTTTCCATACGAATTGGATATAAAATTCCCGTTTTCGCTTGTAAGCAACAATGCCGGGGAAAATTGTCTTGATATAATCCCTGCATACTGGTGGCTTTATAATATGTATGCCCTTTTCAGAAATTATTTCAAATACAAAGACCGGATCTCCGGGATAAAGGAAATGGAGGGGGTTGAACTTGATTTTATGGCACCAGATACCGCGGAAGAGGTTTTAAGTGCTGTTTCACTTATAAAAGAAAGAAGAAGGAAAGCTGTCGCGATTGAGACAGCATCTAAATCAATAAACCTTGAACTCCCTCCTGATGAAATAGAGGGGTCGGGAAGGGTAGTAAAGCTGATGCGCGTTGATAAGGCAGAGCGGGCATACAGACAGATGCTGATTTTCTATAGCGGTTATGTAATTTCGCAGTTTATTAAAAGCGCATCAGGAAACCTTGACCTGCTTTTAAAAGCTGTATTTACACCGGAGAGGGAGAAAAACTGGGTAAACGCAGGAGGGCACCTTCTCCCGGAAAAAACGGTAAAGAGTATTGTAAAAGCAGTTAACGATAAATCGCTTAATTCATGGGAAGAGGTGCATGATAAGCTTGAAAAGGAATTCGAACTGTATGAATCAAGAAAGCTTACACACGCAGTCTCTGTAGCTATGCATCTTTACGATGAGGTCCATTTTGATATCGCGCTGCTTGAAAAGCTGAAAAGCGACTATATTGATATTCTTGCCATGATAGAAAAGGAAATAAGGCTTACGAGAGAAAAAGATTTTGAAGACAACATAAGGAAGAATCTTTTTTCAGATCAGAAAGAGATGGACAGCGTCCTTGGCACGCTTGAAACAGACCCTGTTATAAAGCAGTTCCGCAGGTTTTTTGCCGAAAACCTTCCAGGGTTGACTTGATGCATCAAGAGACATTAATATAGCTGCGCTATGATACATAAAGACACTTTTACAGTTAACTCATTTCAGGTAGATGGAAAAAACAAGGCAACCCCCGCGGTCCTTTTCGGAATGATGCAGGAAAGCGCATCTCTTTACTGTCTTGAAAACAATATAGGTATTGACGATCTTGCCAGGAATAATCTTACATGGATGCTTGCAAGGCAGTATGTCAAATTCTCCTGTTTTCCGTCATGGAGAAGCAGCGTAACAGTTGAGACATGGCCCAGGAACAAAACAGGGATCCGCGCGCTCCGTGACTATCTGGTAACTGATGAGACAGGGAAGGAAGTTGCCAGGTCTGTTACAAACTGGATGCTGATAGATACAAAAACCAGAAGGCTGTGTAAAATCGATGATACAATCAGAAACCTGACAGCGGTTGAAAAATCTGTTATGGCAGATAACTTTAAAATCAAGATTGAAAAACCTTCGGAAGTCTCCGGAGGAGAAGCAGGCAGGCATCACGATGTTTTCCGGGTCAGGGCAAGTGATTTTGACATAAACTCCCATGTAAACAATATTTGCTATATCAGGTGGGCCCTTGATACTCTGCCTCTTGATTTTCATAAAAATAATACGTTGAGCGAAATATACGCAGAATTTATTGAGGAGATATCATCAGAAATAGAAGTAGAAGCCTCTGTCCTCCCGCTGCCTTACAGGGAGACAGAAGGGCATAGCTTTTATCATGAGCTTAAAAACATGGAGAGCGGGCATATAGTCTTTCGCGGGCATACTTCCTGGAATGCGGGCGGCTGAGTGCTGCTGGTGAGATACCCTGCGCATATAATGAATGTATGCGAACCAACTTCTATAACTGCTTGATGATTATTCTGCCGCTTTTATCTAGAAGAAAAAACCGAAACCCATTCCTGCTAAAGTAGACATAATTATTACAATGCTTACATAGACCAAGGTTTTTTTGAATCCCAGTTCCCCGCCTATTACAAGCATTGAAGGCAGTGATAAAGACGGGCCTGCAAGAAGCAGTGCAAGAGCCGGTCCTTTACCCATTCCCGCGCCTATCAGCCCCTGCATTATCGGAACTTCTGTAAGGGTAGCGAAATACATGAATGCGCCTGAAACAGAGGCTATTAAATTTGAAGCAATTGAGTTTCCGCCGACAAGAGAAGCAACCCATTCTGTCGGGATAAGCGCCCTGTGTCCCGGCCTTCCCAAAAGAAATCCCGCAACAAGTACACCTGCAAAAAGCAGCGGCAGAATCTGTATCGCGAAATCCCTTGTTGAGACTGTCCAGGCTTTCAGCTCTTCCCTTGTAAACCATTTTATCAGCATAACAATAAGTGCTGCAAAAAGCAGACCAGATATAACGAATTTATAGTTATATATAAAATCCCATACAGGTACTGATCCTCCGGACGGAGCCCAGTTTAAAAATACAAGAATTGCCACCATTGAAAAAAGATACAGCGAGTTCATGGAAAGAGTTCTTCCTGTTTCATCATCATCCATGTCCTTGAACATCCGCTCATCCGCAAGCCTTTTGGCATCTTCTTTTTTAAAGATCAAATGCATTAAAAGCCCTATAATAAACGCAAAAGCAATTGCACCCACAGCGCGCGCAAGACCGATCTGCCACCCGAGAACTTTAGCTGTTAGAATAATTGCAAGTATGTTGATTGCAGGACCTGAATATAAAAATGAAACAGCAGGTCCTATTCCTGCCCCTTTTTTATAAATACCTTTGAACAGGGGGAGAACTGTGCATGAGCATACTGCAAGGATAGCCCCTGATACAGATGCGACTGAGTATGCAGTAATTTTTTTTGCGTTAGGGCCCAGGTATTTTATTACTGCCTGCTGGTTTAAGAAAACCATTATCGCCCCTGCTATAAAGAACGCAGGAACAAGACACAAAATCACATGCTGCTGTGCATATTCCTGAAGCATGAAAAATGCCTCACTTAAACCAGCCTGAACTTTATTGTGGGAAAAAGGGATAAAATAGGCAGCAATAAAAACTGCGGATAGAATTAAAATATTTAAATTGGGAGAGAGTTCTTTTTTAGCCATTTATTTACCTTTGATTTACTGAATCAACAATTTTATCAGATGTATTATTGAAAATCTTTTCTGAAATCTTTGTATACCCTGCTATTATCCTTCCTTTTGGAGTATTTCGATTATCTGCGTTTTTGACAAAACCTTGCCGCTGCTTTTAACATCACCGTCTACAGCAAGTGCCGGAGTCATCATAACTCCGAAATCCATGATATCGTTAATATCAGTTATTTTAAGAATTTCAGCATCAAGATTAAGTTCTCCGGCAGCTGCCTGTGCGTTTGCTTCAAGCATTTTGCATTTTGGACATCCAGCTCCTAAAATCTGTATTTTCATTTTATTCTCCTTAAATAATTAACAGAAATATTGAAAAAAATGGAATTAAAGCCATATTGTTCATTTAAACTTTCATTCAGATAAAATATCTTCATGCATATATGGTAAAATAGCCATAAAGCCATTAAGTTGTCAATAACCTTATTGCTAATAATATTTATTTTTTATATCCTTATGCAAGGATTTAAAATGACAGATGAAGAAAAATTTAAAAGTGAAAGCAGAGCTGTAATTCTAAAAGCAATTGCCCATCCTTCAAGAATATTTATTGTGGACAAGCTCAATGAAAAGTCATATTGCGTTTGCGAACTTGCGGATCTTATTGGAATTGATCAGTCAACTGCATCAAAGCATCTTTCAATACTTAAAAAAGCGGGAATAATTGATGACACAAAAAAAGGAACTACAGTTTACTACTCATTGCGTTGTAAATGCCTGCTTGATTTTATAGGATGTATTGAGAATGTAATAAAAATGAACATTGAAAGGGATTCGAAATATCTGTTTACAGTAAATAAGGTGTAATAAGTAAATCTTGAAAAATCTGTAATTACCTGCGGACAGCCTTTAGCACAGACAGCTGCACCTGCGGACAGCCTTTAGCACAGACAGCTGCACCTGCGGACAGCCTTTAGCACAGACAGCTGCACCTGCGGACAGCTT
>JAVEZE010000172.1:0-5310 GCA_034003145.1 Spirochaetia bacterium | reverse complement strand
TCCCACAGATAAAGTTGACCAATTAATAAAATAATTGTAAGTATATCTTAGTATTTAGTGCAGGGATTTTTCCCTGAAAGAGAAGGCTGCGGACCCGCAAAAGGGTATAAAGACCGCAGCCTTTTTTTATGCCTGATTGAAATTGGCTATCAGGTGTTGTCCATGATTTACCGCTTACCCTTTCCTTTCATATCAAGAAGCACAGCAACAATTATTATGGATCCCTTTATTATCAGCTGAAAGTATGATGAGACACCAAGTATATCAAGGCCGTTACCGATTACCGCGATAATTAAAGCGCCTATCACAGTTCCGTACCACTTTCCCGCTCCTCCTGACATGCTTACGCCGCCGATTATTACGGCAGCTATCGCATCAAGCTCATATCCTGCCCCTGCTGTAGGGTTGCCAGAGACAATACGGGACGCAAGAAGAAAACCTGCGATACCAGCCAAAAACCCTGCAATTGTATAGACTGCGACCTTTACATAACCTACATTGACCCCTGAGACTCTTGCTGCGGTTTCATTCCCTCCGACTGTATAAACATGGCGGCCGAACACTGTTTTTGTAAGGATAAATCCTGAAATTCCAGCGATACAGACGAAAAAAACAACAAGGTGGGGAATATATTCAAATACAAACCCCCCTGCTATCTTTTCAAAGCTTTTTGAGAGGTTAAAAACAGGCTGCCCCCTGCTTGCGATAAGGGCAAGGCCCCGCACTATTGTCATTGATCCAAGTGTTACTATAAATGAGGGGATGTTACCGTATGCGACACCCAGTCCGTTTAAAAAACCTACAAGGCTGCCTGCTCCTGCCGCAAGGATTATAGGGATAAAAAGAGGATATTCCCCGGGATGGGCAAAACTTGCCGCGATTACCCCGGTTAAGGCTACTGTTGAGCCGACAGAAAGATCTATTCCACCTGACAGTATAACAAACGTCATCCCTGCCGCAAGTATACCGTTAATGGATGCCTGTTTCAGGATATTGATAAGGTTGGTAGGCCTTGCGAACGCGTTTGGGGAAAGAATCATCAGAACAGCCAGTATTACAAGAAATACAATAAAAATTCCAAGTTCACGCAGTGAATGGAGGTTCAAAAAACCTCCATTGTTTCGGCCAGACGATGCTTTAATTGAATTGCCAGTTAATTTTTTATACATTTGCCACCTCAAAAGTTGATGCATATCTCATAATATTCTCCTGTGTAAACTCATTCTTCGAAAGCTCTCCTGTGAGGCGTCCTGCGGCAAGAACAATAATCCGGTCAGAAAGTCCCATCAGTTCAGATATTTCTGATGAAATAAGAATAATTGCCTTGCCTGCTTTTGCAAGTGATGCCATAAGAAGATAGATATCCCTTTTTGCCCCTACATCAATACCTCTTGTGGGATCATCGAGAATAATTATCTCAGGCTCTGTTAAAAGCCATTTTGCAAGTACTACCTTCTGCTGATTACCGCCGCTTAATGAATTGATCATACTCTTTCTTGACAGTACCCTGATATCGAGTTTTTCAATCTGCTCATCAGCGGCGCGCGCCTCTTCTGCCAGATCTATTACCCCAAGTTTCGACAGCTCACTTAAATGGACCAGCGTAATGTTATGCGCAACTGTAGCCTTGAGGTCAAGTCCTGTGAATTTTCTGTCTTCCGTAATCAGGGCAATTCTTTTTTTTATTGCTTTTTTCGGATGGGATATTTCTGTTTTCTCACCCTTGATAAAAACATCTCCTGAATCAGGACGGGTAACACCGAATATTCCTTCAACAAGTTCGCTCCTTCCTGCCCCTACAAGACCTCCGATGCCGAGGATTTCACCCTTGTGAAGTTTAAAACTTATATCCTTGAATTTTTTCTTCCGGGTAAAATTGCTCACTTCAAGGACAACCTCCCCGGGGTTTGATTTTCTTTCCGGATATATCTCTTTTATCTCCCTGCCGACCATCATTTTAATGATTTTGTCGTTATCAAGTTTTGAAGCATCTTCTGTGCAGATGTGCTTTCCGTCGCGGAGGACAGTAATTGTATCGGCAACCTTGAATATTTCATCCATCTTATGGGATATATAAATTACTGCAACAGATTTAGCCTTGAGAAACTTTATCTGCCGGAAAAGGTTTTCAACTTCCTTATCAGTTATCGCGGATGTGGGTTCATCCATGATTACTATTTTTGAGGAAAGCGAAATTGCCTTGACTATTTCTATCAGCTGGGTCTGCGCGACACTCAGCTTCCGCATAAGGCTTTTGGGATCAAGTGAAATACCTATATTCTTAAGCAGCTCTTCTGTCTGGAGTCTTTGCGCTTTGTGGTCAACAATACTTAAACCGCCGAATTTAATTTTTGTAAGCTCCCTTCCGGTAAAAATATTTTCCGCTATCTCCATATCAAGAATCGGGTTTAACTCCTGATGAATCATCGCGATCCCGTTATCAAGCGCTTCTCTTGGATTGCTGTATTCTCCCTTTTTTCCTTCAAGAAGGATTTCTCCGCTGTCTGCGCGGTATATACCCATCAGAATCTTCATCAGGGTAGATTTGCCTGCCCCGTTTTCTCCGACAATGGCATGCACTTCTCCCGGCTTGACTTTAAAAGTAACATTATCTATGACTTTTACCTTGAAGAAGCTTTTATCGATATTCAACATTTCAAGAACATATTCTGACATTAAAACTGCGGCTCCTTATTTATGTATTATTAAAAGATAACAAAAGTTATACCGCTGCACAAGATAAAACAAAATTATCTTATACAGGGGGGATTTAGAGAAGCTTATGGGTTTCCCTGTAGATTTCCTTCTGGACATGATGGAAGCATTTGACTACATCAGGGTCAAACTGTGTTCCGGATCCCGCCTTGATAACAGCTATTGCCTCCTCGTGAGACATCCTCTTTTTATACGGCCTGTCAGAGATAAGTGCGTCATATACATCAGCTATTGCAAGAATGTTAAACGCTGCTATTGCCAATGCGGCTTTTTTTGAGGCAAGAAAGATGGCAAGAAGTACGGGGAAAACAACTATGATGTTATTGTGATAATAAAACTGTCTGATATAAAGGTTTATGGCAATCATTGTAAAGGACAATGCAACAAGAAGAAGATTAATCCCTGTTTCTGTTTTCTCTTTTTTTACTATAAAACAGGATATTGCAACAAACACATTAAGGATATTAAAAGTAATAATCCCTGGCGATATTTCATGTATAAACAAGAAATGCTGTATATTATGCGAAATATTTATTACTGCAAAAACAGCAAGCAGCACCAGAGATATATTTAAATATGTTTTGATCCTGAATTCTTCATAGTTTTTCATTTATTATTTAACAAAAGAGGCAAGCACCTTTTTAACAGCATCTTAATCACTTGAACGAGGAGAGAGCTCAAAACCTTTAAATCCTTCATACCATGGTTCTTCAGGAACCCTGAAAATAATTTTAAAAATTACTGTTCCCAGGCAGTGATCATTTTTAGTCTTGCTTCTGATTTTCCCTCTGCATCAAGAGAATAATAATCACCCCTTATGGCAGCTTCAAACGTACCATATACAGAATTTGGAAGAACTATCCAGTATGTTCCGAACCTGTCAATATTATTTTCTGAAAAACTTCTTCTTTCCGCATTGTTTTTTTTACGTATGGAACTGTCAAAATCATCAAGATTATCCCCCGCAAGAAGGACAATTTCATACCCTTTTGCCCTTATCATCTCAAGTCTTGGACTTTTATCGGAAGTTTTTCCCATCAGCAAAACATGATCTGCATCAGCTTCTGGAAATCCGAGCGCTTGCAGGTTTTTAATAGTGCTTTTAAGAACAGAGGAAGGCCGGTTTGATACATAAAAAATCTCAAATCTGTTTTTTTCCGCAAAGTAAGCAAAATCAAGTGCTCCTGGAACAGCATCAGCCTCTTCCGAATTGCACCAATCTTCCCATGCTCCGGGACTCCAGCTGTTTCCTGTTTTAACCATCCAGGCAGCATATTTGCTGTTATCAAGCATTGTTTCATCAAGATCAAAAACAACAGCACGCATTCCCTTTTCAGGGAGAGATCTGAGGTAATTTTTACCTGCATTGAAAGCCTGATGGCAAAGCGCGGCATATTCGCCTGAATTCTGCTGCCAGAGGATACCCATCAGCAGGTCATTGTTGTAATTCAAACCTCCCTTTCCCGCTTCTTCAGCAGAAACAGTAAAAAGAGGGGTTAAGAAAAAAATCAGAGAAAGTGTTAAAATAAGTTTCTTCATTATTGTAACTCCATGGCTAAATATCTATTTTACTGCATAACTCTTAACTTTATACCTCATCATTGGCATAAAGGCTCTTAATAAGCTGCGGAACATATTCAAATATTTCATCTTCAGTAAAAAATCTTTTTATTTCAGCTTCTGCCGTCTCAATAGAATCAGATGCATGAACAAGATTTTCCTGAATACTCATGCTGAAATCTCCCCTGATGGTACCTGGCAGGGCGTCGCGCCCATTTGTAGGGCCGACCATGGTTCTTATGACATGTACAGCGTCAACTCCTTCAACACAGCAGAGAATGACAGGGCAAACCCTCATCGCGTCCTTAATACGCTTAAAAAAACTTTTTTCCTTAAGATGGGCATAATGCTCTGAAAGAAGTTTATCACTCAGCCACACCATCTTCAAGGCAGAGATCATCAATCCTTTTTTCTCGAAACGGGTTATAATATCTCCGATTAGACCCCGCTCAACAGCTGAGGGTTTTAAAATAACAAGTGTTCTTTCCATAAATAAAATATACCAGCTCCTTTCTGTTTTTTGTCAAACAAAAAAAGGATATTCCGCAATATATTTAACTGCAGAATATCCATCATTCAAAAATCATCCGGAACCTATTATTTCAGCACTACTGTTTTTTATCAATTTATCAATATCCCCGGTTTTACTTCCCTTTTTCTTTCTTTTTTTCCATTTTTTCCTGTTTCTTTTCTTTTGGAGTCTTTAAAGGTTTTTTCTTGTCATCTTTTTTTATGTCTTGTGATTTTGCCATATGCTTACTCTCCTTTATGTTTTTTAATATAACGCAAATATAAATATTTTCAACCAATTAATACAGGCAGCAGCATAAAATCCTGAAATTTGAATAAGTTCCCCATCTCTGCCTGATTTGCGGATAAGAAGAGCTGCCAGCTGCGGGGAGGAAACAGATAACAGATTAATCCTGATTGATAACTGGGCATTTTAAGTTTAAACTTTATTGACAATAAAAATTTCAGGGTATTATGAAATAACTACCGTGTTTGTAAAATATGGATTAATGGATTAATGGATTA
>JAVEZE010000171.1:0-5351 GCA_034003145.1 Spirochaetia bacterium | reverse complement strand
ATAAGCTGTACTGCCGTCAATCAGCAGAGAGACAAGTGTTGTTCCCATCCCGTAATAATCAGGCACCTTTAGTCCCCATCTTAATATTCTGTAGTTGATATCAAGTATTTTCTCTGTGATAAAAAAACCCGGGTCATCAGGTTTCCTGTCAAGGCTGTAGTATTCTTTCATCAGCATTGATCCGGCCATGCTGCTGGCTACCTCTCCGGCATTGGCCCCACCCATCCCGTCGCACAGGACAAAAAGCCAGCCAAGCGTTTCAACAGGATAATCAGTATCCGCCGGTATGCCTGCAATTCCGGGAATGGCAATATAGTCTTCGTTTTCTGTCCTGATTTTCCCAATGTCGGTTCTGCTGGTATAAATCATAAATATAATTATAGTTTGATATTTTTAATTTATCAAATCAGGAAGTCTTCCTTCTGCAAGAGTATCTGTAAGCCGCATCCATTCAATATTATAAATATTTTTTTGCGCTTTCAGTGACTGAAGACTGTATCTTATTGAATCAACCGTTTTAATGGCATCTGTATAATCTTTCAGAGTGCTTTTCCCTATTTTAAGATTCTGCTCTTCATCTTTAAGAATTTTTTCTGCCGCAGAGAGTTTTTCCCTGTATATTTCAGAAAGCTTATCTGTATCTTTAATCGCCTGATAAAGGTCATAAAGCGCAAGGCGAAGGCTTTCAGAGCTTATTTCACTGTTTAATAAAGCCTTGTTATAGTCAATTGATGCTATCTCTGCAGCTGCTTTCTGCTTTTTATCGGGAAATCCCCTGCTTAACCTGATGCCGAAAGAAAGTGATCTCACCGGGTCTGTTTCAGGCAGATAGCCTGTTCCTGTGTATTGGAAGGCTGAAAAAAGTTCAGCAGAGGGGAGAAGCGCCCTTTTTTTTATTTCAATTGAGGTGATGCCTGACTTTTCAAGCTCTTTAAGGATAAAAAAAGTTCTTGAATCTGTTTTTATTTTTTCAAAGGCAGTATTGAAATCTTTATCAAGTTCAAGATTAATGGATTTTGATCCGGGTTTTATGGCAGTTTCAGATTTATCTTTCATGAAATCTTTTATTTTTCTTACAGTTTTATCATATTCTGATTTTATTTTAAGGAGATTCTCCTTTTTATCAAGAACTGTGAGTTTCATCTGGTTTACATCAAGGCTGCTTGCAATCATGCTTGCCTGTTTTTTTTCTGTATTCTCAAGAAGTTTGAGTCCTTCCTTATATCCATTTTCAGCGGTTTTGAGGTTTTCTGATACAGAGACCCACCTGTAATACTCCTGTATAAGGACAGACAGAAATTCCTCATATGCCTCGGCAATCTGGTACTGCGCTATTTTTTTCTGTGATTCTACTCTTATCCCCTCAAGGCTGTAACCCTTTCCAAAAGCATTACTTGCGATATCCTGAATAATCTCAAAAGAGACTGAGGAAGAGGGATCAACCATCCCTGGCAAGTATTTGTATTGAATAGTTCCTTCTGTTCCGGTTGCGGGGAATAGCTTTGAAAGTGCTATTTTTGAGCCTGTCCCGCTGTTATCAGTATCAGGTTTGTAGTCATAGGTAAATTCCAGGTCAAGCGTATAATCATCAAGCGGTAATTCTACCGCCTCCTTATAATTCAGATAAAGGGAATCATTCAGTATCCTGCTGAAAACAGGATTCGCAGCGCAGGATTTTTCAATAAACAATTCTGTATCAATTGTCTGTACCTCCTGAGCAAAGCATGGCTGGTCTGAGGCAAGGAAAAGAAAACAGACAGCGGCAGCTGCGGAAAAAAATATTTTTCTATATGGCGGCTTCATCTTTCCTCCGGTAATACTTAAGCGACATCAGTGAGCAATACAGCATCGGAATAAGAAGGAGCGTGATAATTGTTCCGAAGATCAGTCCCCATGCCATGACAAGCATCATATCAGAAAGCATGGAATCATATCCCGCAAAACCGTAGGCTGTGGGAATCAGACCTGCCACTGTTGTTATTGTTGTAAGGAATACAGCCCGAAGCCTTGTTTTTGCGATTGAGGCAACCTTTGCCTTGACAGATGCCCCTTCTGTTCTTGAGAATTCCTTTTCAAGTTTGTCAAGCATGATAATCGCATCATTAACTACAACACCGGAAAGTCCAATCAGACCGATCGCGGAGAAAAACCCGTATATTGTAATCCCGTGAAAATAGAGGGCAAAAACAACGCCTGCCGCTCCGAAAGGTATAGAAAGCATTATAATAAAGGGTTTTATCATGGAGTTGAACAGCAGGGAAAGTACGACATAGATGATAATTATTACAGCGGCAGTTGAGTATAAAATATCATTTCCCGATTCCCTTGTGTCTCTTATTTCTCCACCGAATTTCAATCTGGATGAGGGGTATTTTGAATATAGCTCAGGGAAGATACCGCTTTCAATCAGGACTCCTGCTCCCGCAGGCGTCATTTTAGAGCCTTCCCTGATATCAGCATAAACCCTGATTGTTCTGGCAAAATCCTCCCTGAATATTGTTTCGGGGGAATCTATTTTCTTATATTCAAGAACTGTCTCAAGAGGTACAAGGTAGCCGCCTGAATTCCTGACAGGAACGGAAAACACCTGCTTAATTGTTTTTTTCCTGTTTTCAGGGATAGTAACCATTACAGAAAGCTCTGTTTCATCATCCTGATTGATTGTAAAAACCTCATGCCTGTTAAGTATTGCTTTTATGGTCTTTGTAACATTTGAAATATTTATGCTGAGTCTCTGCATAAGCTCCTTTTTATAGTCAATAATATATTCTTCAAAACGTTTCTGCTCCTGTATTTCTGATGATGATATTCCCGGTATCTTCTTCAGTTCTTCAGAAAGTTCTTTGGCAAGAGCATTTCTTGTCACATCATTATTATCCTGGACAAGAATTTCAATAGGGCTTCCGCTTGACTGGCCGAACCATCCCTTTCTGACGTTTATGCTGTCAAGTCCCTTAAGTGCAGGAAATTTCCCCTCCCACTCTTTTGTAAGCTGTGATGATGATTTATCACGTTTGTCGCGGCTTACAAGCTGCACCTGGATTGTAAACCTGTTTTCCTCAACCGCCGCCCCTCTTCTGCTCCGTGCGATATCAGTCCTGACCGCAATGACTTCCCTGCCGATGTAGGGCTGAAATATTTCCTCAACCTGCTGAGCCAGTTCCGATGTCCTGAATTTGTCTGTTCCTTTGGGTGCGGCGCCTTCGAAGCTGACCCTAGTTACCTCCTCGCGGGGAAATAATACAAAACTCATTTTATGGGAAGCTATACTGAATGCTGAGTATAAAAGGGCAATCAGCAGAATATAAAGAATTGTCTTAATCCCAAGCAGTTTTTCCAGGATTTTCCCGTATTTATCCTCAACAATCTCAAACCAGTGCCCTTTACCGTTGAGTTTTTTGTTTTTTCTCTTTAGCAGACCGGGCAGCGCTATGGAAAGGTGGGATGGAAGTATTAACAATGATTCAAGAAGGCTTCCGCAAAGCATAAGAAAAATAAGAAGAGGAATAAATGAGACAAATTTGCCGAACCTTCCTCCGAAGAAATAAAGAGGCGTAAAAGCAACGCAGGTTGTAATAATACTGGCTAAGACAGGTTTAAGTACATATACTGTCCCTTCTATGACTGCTGTCTGCCTGTCAACTCCGTTATGCCGCAGCCTGCCTACATTTTCAGCTACAATTATCGCGTCATCTACAACCATACCCATAACAAGAATTACAGCAGCCATTGTCATGTTGTTGATCGTGTATCCAGAGAGGTAGACGAAGATAATGGTGAAACACATACTGAACGGAATACCGGCGGCAACCCAGAAACCGCTTGTAAAGTCCAGAAAAATAAAAAGTGTAAGAATTACAAAAACAAACCCGATCAACCCGTTTATTGAAATAAGAGAAAGCCTTTCCCTGACCGATGTTGATTCATCATCCATCAGCACAGTATCAATGCCGGCTTCCTTAAGAACATTGTTTTTGAATCTGTTGACTTCTTCCATTATCATATCATTTGCTTCGATAATTCCAGCGGAAGATTTTTTAACAATATTTATTCTTACCCCTTCATGGCTGTTATATTTTGTGATTGCTACATATTCCTCAAACATTTCATCAACCCTGCCGAGATCGGCAATTCTGACTGTCGCGCCGTCAAATGTACCGCGGACAATCACGTTCCTGATTTTCTCCGGCGTATCGAGTTCTGAAACTATTGAAACCTTGATTTCATCCTTATCCTTTATAACTCCTGCCGGCAGCCTGAAACTGTTTGCGGAGAGTATATCTATGACATCTGTTATTGCCATGTTGTAGTATGAGAGTTTATCAGGATCAAGACGGATAACAATTTCATTATCAAGAGAGCCTGAAATTGAAACTTCCCTTACTGCGCTGAGTCTTTCTATTCTTTTTTTAAGTGTTTCAGCGTATTCCTGCAGCCTTTTTCTCCCGTCAGCTGTAAGCAGTTTAAGGTTTGTGTCAATAAGCGCGATATCAAGTACAGACCTCTCTGACGTTTTTATCTCCCGTATCCGCGGCGTACCTGCGTCATCAGGAAAATCTATCTCAAGAACACTGCTTCTTATCTCGTTTATTATGTTGTCTCTTTCTGATGGATTATCCTCAAGTTCCACTGTTATCGAACTTGATGATGCCCCTGATGTGCTTGAAACCGTGGATATACCGTTTATGCCGTTAAGTGAATCTTCAATTGGTTTTGTTATAAAATATTCAACATCAGCGGGAGATGCGTTTTTATAGCTTGTACTGATTCTTACAATGTCAAATGTTACATCAGGCATTGATTCCTTGCCGGTACTCTGCCATGCGAAAATTGCAGTGATAATTATCCCTGCAGCTATAAAGTTTGCCAGGAGATGTCTTTTTGCGAAGTATTGGATAATTGCGCGGATCATGCTGCCACCTGCTGTTACTGCGACGATTATATTTTGTGAAGTATATCACTGCTTTTTTTATTTGAATATATTCAAATAAAATAATATTGCTGTCAATAAAAAAAACAGGACTGCCGGCAGCTGATATAGGGGGAGAATGTCGTGACACCTGGATTTTCTATCCCGAAGTAAAACTGCAGGAGGCGGCGGCAAGTATTGCAAGCACTGTGAGAAACGAAAAAATAAATGCTGCATACTCCTTTTTAAGTAAAAACAGGATTGAGAGGAGAAGAAGGCTTAGCCCCACCGCAGATGCAAATAGAATAATGGAGAAATATAGAACTCTGTATGATGGTGAAAGGAGAAGTCCGTTCATTCCTGAATCAGTGTAAAGCCCTGCAAGGCTTTTTCCATCCATTTGCCACATCGCGGCAATCTGCTCTCCGTATTCAGGATGAGC
>JAVEZE010000170.1:0-5351 GCA_034003145.1 Spirochaetia bacterium | reverse complement strand
TCAAAGAAGCAGTAGCTGATGTAAAAAAAACCCTTGAATTTACACCTGATCATGTTTCACTTTATTATTTAACACTTGAAAAAAACACTCCTCTTTATGAAACATATACTGAAGAGCAGCAGGATGAAAATTGCTGGGTTGAGGCAGCTGATTATCTTTACGCATCTGGTTATAATCATTACGAAATATCAAATTTTGCAAAACCGGGACATGAATCGCTCCATAACATGAATTACTGGAGGATGGAGCCGTATATCGGATGTGGAATGTCTGCTGTATCAACAATTTACAATGATAAAAAAACCGGCTACAGGCTCACTTCATCCTCCGTCCCTGAAAATTACCTTAAAGGGGCAGAAAATCTTTGGGGAATGAAAGAGGAAAAGCTTAGCCGCTTTGAACTTTTTACAGAAATACTTATGATGGGGCTGCGGACGTCAGAAGGGATAGATCTTGAGAAAAATAATAAATTTTTCGATATTAACATCAGGGAACTGCTCCTTCCTGTAATTAATCTCTGGGAAAAAAAAGGCTATATTTCAAACAATAATAAAAATCTGGCGTTAAACCGGAAAGGAAGATTTTTTCATAATTCTTTTATGATTGATATCCTGGGATTTTTGGATAAAGTAAATTTCAGCTTTACTTGACACCTGATTTTTCATTATGATACTTTTCTGATACTAATTAATATGAGATAATTATTGACAAGGAGATATAAGATATGTCAGGCCATAGCAAATGGGCTTCCATAAAGCACAAAAAAGGGGCAAACGACGCCAAACGGGGAAAAATATTTACTAAAATAATCAAAGAAATAACAGTAGCATCAAGAATGGGAGGTGGAGATGAAAATTTAAATCCACGCCTTAGAACAGCAGTGCTTAAAGCCAAAGATGCCAATATGCCTAAAGATAATATAGACAGGGCAATCAAAAAAGGTATAGGCGAGCTTGACGGTGTTACATACGTAGAATTGACTTATGAGGGATACGGGCCGGGTGGAGTCGCAATACTTATTGATACCCTTACAGATAACAAAAACCGCACAGCCGCAGATGTAAGAAGCCAGCTGACAAAGGGGGGAGGAAACCTCGGTGATACAGGTTGTGTATCCTACCTTTTTAAAAGAAAAGGTATTATAGGTTTTGATTCTTCAAGATACTCGGAAGACGATATAATTGAAGTCGCGCTTGAGTCTGGCGCGGAAGATGTCAGCACTGAGGGCGATACAATTGAGGTTGTCACAGAACCTGATGATTTTGAAAAGGTTAGAAACGCGCTTGCTGATGCAGGATTTGAAAAAGATACAGCAGAGATTTCCATGATTCCTGATTCAACTGTCAAACTTGACAAGGAAAAAACCGCAAAAGCATTAAGACTTGTCGAGAGGCTTGAAGATCTTGATGATGTGCAGTCTGTCTCTACAAACCTTGAAATTCCTGATGATTTTGATTTTGATGAATAACAGGCTTCTCCTTGGTTAGAATCCTTGGTATTGATCCAGGCCTGGCTCAAACCGGATGGGGTATTGTTGATTATGCAGATTGCAGATATTCGCATGTTATTCATGGAGTAATTCAAACTCCATCTGATGCTGATATTTCATGCCGTCTTGAATTAATATATGACAGGCTTGATAAAATACTTAATATGTATAAACCTTCGGAAGCAGGAATTGAATCCATATTTTTCGCGCGGAATGTATTAAGCGCAATTCCTGTCGCGCATGCCAAAGGGGTTATACATCTACTTTGCGCGCAAAAAAAAATAACTGCAGTTGAATATACACCTCTGCAGATCAAGCAGGCTATTGTGGGAAGCGGCAGGGCGGAAAAAAAACAGGTTCAGTCTCTTGTGAAACTGCTTTTAAAACTTGAGAAAATACCTGAACCGGATCATGCATCAGATGCTCTTGCAGCCGCAATCTGCCACTGCAACAACAGGGGTTTTTTAAATGTTTAACAGCATCACCGGTACAATTACACATAAGGGAAAAAGCTATTTTTTTCTGGAAAACAACGGGATTGAATGGGATATTTTTGCATCTGCTAAAACAATAATGCAGCTTCCCTCTCCCGGCAATAGCGTCAGAGTGCTTACATATCTTCATTTAAGGGAAGACCACGTTTCCATATTCGGTTTTGCTGATAAAAAAGAGAGAGAGCTTTTTCTTGAACTTATAAAAATATCAGGCATCGGCCCCAAACAGGCTGTTAAAATAATGTCTGGAATTTCCGCGGATGATTTTATTTCTGCCCTTGATACTGAAAATATTTCAATCCTTTCAACCCTGCCAGGGATAGGACAGAAAACTGCGCAAAAAATAGTACTTGCTATGAGGGGTAAACTGCTTAAGGAAGGCAGTGATGCATCATCTCCCTATACTGATATAATAAAAGCGCTCTCTGATATGGGTTTTGACTACCGCAAAGCTGCCAAAACTGTTCTTGATATTTCCGAAGAAAGTGATGTCGCATCTATCAATGATATAAGTGAAAAGGAAAAAATAATCATGAAAAAAGCAATAATTGCGTTAAGCTCATGATAAAATAAATATATGGATAAGTCTAAAATGCTGTCCGGAGAATTTTCGGAAGAAGATGTAAAGGAAAAAAGCCTGCGTCCCTTGAAACTTGATGATTTTCAGGGACAGCATGAAATTAAAGATAACCTTAAAATATTTTTAAGCGCCGCAAAAGAGAGATCAGAAAGCCTTGATCATGTTTTTTTAAGCGGCCCTCCAGGGCTGGGAAAGACCACACTCGCTTTTATCCTCGCGCATGAGATGGGGAGTGATTTCAAGGTAACTTCCGCCCCTGCAATGGATAAGCCGAAAGATCTTGCAGGGCTTCTGACTTCAATTAACGAACATACTGTTTTTTTTATTGATGAGATCCATAGATTAAAACCTGCGATAGAAGAGATGCTTTATATTGCAATGGAGGATTTTGAGCTTGACTGGATAATAGGGCAGGGCCCTTCAGCCAGATCTGTAAGGATACCGCTTCCATCTTTTACCCTTGTGGGGGCTACGACAAAATCGGGCAATGTTTCAAGCCCCCTTTTCAGCAGATTCGGAATTAACATAAGAATGAATTTATATGAAAGAAAAGATATTATCAGTATATTGCACCGATCTTCCGGAATCCTTGATATTTCCTGTTCAGAAAAAGCCATAGAACTGCTTTCATCCTGCTGCAGGGGGACTCCCCGGGTCGCAAACCGGCTGCTGCGCCGGATACGCGATTTTGCCCAGATTACAGGAGACGGGACAGTTACGGAAGAAATTGTTATTTACAGTCTCAAAAAACTCAATATTGACAGACTCGGACTAGAATCTTTTGACAGGCAGATACTTGATGTAATAATAAATAAATACTCAGGCGGACCTGTCGGGGCAGAAACTCTGGCAATTTCTATCGGGGAAACAGTTGAGACACTTGAAGATTTTTATGAACCGTTTCTTATACAGATCGGAATGATCAAGAGAACACCGAGAGGAAGGGTAGCAACAGACCTTGCTTATGAACATCTTGAAATTATGAAAGAAGGCAATGTTGAAAACCAGCGATTTTTATTTTGATCTGCCTCAGGAGCTGATTGCCCAATACCCCACAGAAAAGAGGGGCGAGAGCAGGCTTTTGGTCTACAAAAGAGAAAGCAGTGAAATAATACATTCAAAAGTAATCAGTCTGGCAGATTATATTGATGAAAACTCCTGTATGGTTTTTAACAATACACGAGTCAGAAAAGCCAGAATATTCGGCATTTCAGATAACGGCGGCAAAACAGAATTTATTCTTCTGTCAAAATTATCAGATTCAACCTGGAGTGTTATCTGCAGCAAGGCGAAAAAACAAAAAATCGGCAAAAATTACACTTTTCCTGATTCTACAACCGGAAAAATAATTGATGCTGCAGAAGAAAAAAGGATTATTGAATTTAATCCGCCGATAAATGAAGAATATCTGGAAAAATACGGACATATACCGCTGCCGCCGTATATAAAAAGGGATGATGTTTTATCTGACAGTGAGCGGTACCAGACTGTCTATTCAAAACGTACAGGATCATCTGCCGCGCCGACAGCAGGGCTTCATTTTACAGAAGAGATTATTCAGAAAATAAGTGATAAAGGGATAAAAATATGCTTTATAACGCTTCATGTCGGCATGGGAACATTTAAGCCTGTACGCAGTGAATTTGTCGAAGAGCATAAAATGCATGAAGAGCATTACGAAATCAGCGGGGAAACAGCAGATACGGTAAACAAGTGTAAAGAATCGGGAGGCAAAATTATCGCAGTCGGTACAACTTCGCTAAGAGCGCTTGAATCATCATTTTCAGGCGGAAAAATTATTCCAGGGGAAAGCTCGACATCACTTTTTATTTATCCGGGATATAAATTCAATATGGTTGATCATCTTTTTACCAATTTCCATACTCCCGATTCATCCCTTATTCTGCTGGTCTCAGCTTTTGCAGGCAGCAAGAAGATAAAAAATCTATATTCAGAAGCAGTAAAAGATAAGTACAGGTTTTTTTCTTACGGTGATGCGATGTTTTTAATATGATTCAGTATGTACTGCTGTCCATTTTTAAAAATTCATCCAGTACTTTGTCAAGCCGGGTGAGGTGCCGGTCAATTATCGCGTTATAATCAAGTTCTTTTTCCCTTATCCTGAATGACTCGTCTTCCCAGTTTTGAACTTCTTCAAGACAGACCCATGAGTGTTTGATTTTTTCGTTCCATTTCAATGCTTCTTCCCAGTAAACTTTTGCGTATTCATACGATTCTTTTGCAATTTCAAGACTTTTAATATTTTCCCTCTGCCAGGGCGCGTTGAAAAAATATCTGTTTCTTTTATCGTATTTACTCCCAAGTCCCAGATATAAATCAGTCAGTTTCAGGCTTACATGCATGCGGAAAAGATTGCGGTACCTTTCCCAGTCAGATTTATTTTTAATAATGGCAAGTGCGTTTAAGGGGTTCGCGAAATCTGAACGGAGCGCTTCTTCAAGATAGTATATATTTTCCAGATAATCTTCAGGATATTGATAAAAATGTCTGTGATAAAGTTTATAAAACTGTTCAGCGTAGAGTATTTTATAGCTGAAAACAGACGTTGACGGCACAAAAGCCAGAAGAATTATTAAAATAAGTTTTTTCATACTGTTCACAGTTTAATTATCGGTATGGATTAGATAATCTTCCATATTTTTTCTTTTATCATTTCCGCAGATTCCCTTCCGTCAAGATAAAACACTTTCATGCCTCTTCCATCATAATAATCTATCCCCTTTTTGTAATTGATGAGAATCTTCTCCTGCATCTCAATCTCATCAAA
>JAVEZE010000169.1:0-5368 GCA_034003145.1 Spirochaetia bacterium | reverse complement strand
TATACGGTATTTCAACAAGGGTCCCCCCCCATTTATCAAGTGTTTCAATTACCTGCTGCCTGGTCTCTCTCTGCACCCCCTCCTTCCAGTCATCGCCGTGCACCACAAAATCCGGCTTCAGCTTTTCAAGATTGGGTCTGTAATCAAGTGATTCCTGGGGAACAACCTGCTTAACCCCTTTTAATCCCTCAATAATGATTCTCCTCTGCTCAAATTCAAGGTACGGCAGCCTTTTATAGCCTGCTATCGCCCTGTCTGTTAAAAGCCCGATATAGACTTCTCCGAGCTTTGATGCTTCCTTTATTATGTTAAGGTGTCCTGGGTGTACTAGATCCGCGCTCATCCCGACATATACAGTTTTTTTACCGTTCATAAAATCTCCTTTTTTTCATCTGATAAATACTTGATAAAATTATTTTTCTGTGTCTGCGGCGGTACTGCCGGGCGGCCGAGATTTCCCCTTGCTCCTTTTCTGACCCTTATTTCCAGAAAAGCCGGGCCGCCTTTTTTTCTGATTGTGTCAAACGCCTCTTTTATTCCTCTTTCATCTGATGCGCTGATTACGGTTTTGTAGCGGCATGCCCCGGCTATCGCGCAGAGGTCAATTTTACCTGCTGCCGTCATCTGTCCTCCGACACTGTCGTGAGCTGCGTTGTTGAATACTATATGAATAAAATTTGAAAGGGATGATGTTCCGTTAACCGCAAGACTTCCCATATGCATAATCACAGCGCCGTCACCGTCAAAGCAGTATATTTTTCTGTCCTTATTTGAGGCGGCAATGCCGCAGGCAATCTGCGATGAATGCCCCATCGAGCCTACTGTAAGAAAATCCGGATCATGGGACAATCCGTTGGTTTCCCTGTATTCATAAAGTTCCCTTGATATCATTCCTGTTGTTGATACAATCGCACAGTCCTTTTCTGCAAGTCCGGCGGCGAGAATTACTGCTTTCTCCCGTAAAAGGGTGCCGGGTTCTTCACTCTGTTTTTCCCTGGTGTAAGGGGCGAAAGTGTTTTTTTTAACTACAATTGCGTAAGGCTTGAGCCCTGCCAGGGATTCTTTTACAGCATGCTCAATGATTATTTCAATATTACTGCATCCGCCGTCAATTACCGAATATGGTATACCAAGGGTTTCAAGAAGGGGCAGGGTGAGCTCTCCCTGTCTTTTGTGCTGAGGCTCGTCCTTGACCCCAGGTTCTCCCCGCCAGCCTATCAAAAGCAGCATCGGTATACTGTAGACATCCGGATCGGCTAATGACAAAAAGGGGTTTACAGCGTTGCCCAGCCCTGAGTTCTGCATGTAGACGAGTGCCGGACGGCCTGAGCCCAGAAACCACCCTGCTGCAAGCGCTGCTGCTGCCCCTTCGTTGGAGGCAATTATATGCCGTCCTTCCGGGGCATTGTCTGTAATACAGGTACAGATGTTTTTTAAAAGAGAGTCAGGCACTCCGCAGAAATAATCTATATTGTTTTTAATCAGCTCTTTATAAAATATGCCGCATTCTATCAATTTCAGCCGCTCCTTATTATTGATGTTCAATTAATGAACAATATAACAGAAATTTAAGTTCAGACAATAATGCGGCAAAAAAATACCCGGTTTTTAACATATATTTAACACTTTTCTAAAGACAGATGCGTTTAATGCCTCAATTTATGACTCAATTTATGCGGATAAAAAAAAGGGAAGGATGTCAGATCTGCTTTTTTTTAACAGACCCCGCTTTCCGGATACTGATTTAACGTGATTAAAAGTGATTAGCAGATATCAGATTATCCTATACGATTCTCGTTTTTTTTGATCAGTCTTGCGATATTGCTTCTATGTTTATATGTCACAAAAAAAGCTGCAGTAATAAAAACCGCCTCGTAGATGATATTAAAAGAGAGTCTGCTTGACAGAAGGGAAAGCGGGTATACCAGGACAAGGGCCCATGCCGCCGAAAGGGATGCGGCAGAGACATATCTTGTTTTAACAAGTACTGCGGAAAATACTATAGCGCACACAGGGAAGATAACAGGAGAAAGGGCCGAGGCTCCGCCTGCCGCGACAGCTACCCCCTTGCCGCCCTTGAATCCAAGATAAACCGGGTAGATATGACCGATAAAGGCAGAGGCAAAGGAAACCAGTTTTACATATTCAAGCGGCAGAGATGTATCACTGAAAAGATCTAACCGTGATATCACCAGCACACAGAATACCCCTTTAAGGAAATCAAGAAGCAGTACCGCAATCCCTGTTTTTTTGCCGAGAACACGAAACGCGTTTGTCGCGCCCGAGTTTCCGCTCCCTTGCCCTCTTATGTCTATACCCTTAAAAACCTTTCCCGCGAGGTACCCGAACGGTACTGCTCCGATTAAATAGGACAGGGTAATAACAGCGGCAAGGTTTTTCACTGGAAATTAACCTTTTTTTCTTGGCAAGGGGATAAAAATGCTTGTTGTTCTTTTGTAAAGTACGTAATAAGGATCATTTCCGTATTTATTTTCTGACTGTTTTTCAACAGTTGGAACACCGCTTACAAAAAGAAGCAGAAATGTTATAAAAATCGGCCCCGCGATTACCAGCCAATAAAACCCTTCAAGCAGAGGAATTGTTATTATAAAAAGTCCCCACCATAAAAGTGTCTCTCCAAAAAAATTGGGGTGGCGCGAGTATTTCCACAGTCCTGACTCAATCCATTTGCCGTTATTTTCAGATTTATTCCTGAAAGAGAATTTCTGCATATCAGCGGCAGTCTCAATAATAAAGCCTGCTGCCCATACAATTGCGCCTGCTATAAAAAAAAGTATCCCTGATCCAGTGTTTTCTGTTATAAAAAAAATCTGCGGCAGCATTATAATCCAGACAGCTGCTGCCTGAAGCGCCCAGAAAGCAGCGAAAGCTTTGAAATTCTCCCGTCTCCCGTCAAATCTTTTGTCCCGGCCTGTTTTGATAACCCTGTAAAGAAGGTATGAGCCGAGTCTCGCGGCCCAGATTGTCACCATTAAGAAAACCGCAGCCTGCTGCCATCCCGCTCCTGAGCTGTTTAAAAGAGCAAATAAAGAGAGGAGAAAAAATGTCAGGCTGTATGTAATATCTGTAAATTTGTCGCTTTTTAGCCTGAATGCTAATAAAAAAAACACGCTCTGGATGAAAAAACTAATTAATAGTGTTAATATATATATATCATAATGTATATTATACCAATGAAAATTAAAAAGGTAAAACAGTTTGAGGTGAAGAATTATGCATGACATTAAAGAACTTGACGGGTTTTTTCTTCACAGGATGTTCTCCTGGGGAAGTCATCGTGTTTCGAGTGAAAAGGACCATATCAACAAGATAAATGTTTTCCCGGTTGCTGACGGAGATACAGGCACAAATCTCTCAAATACAATGAGATCAATGATTTTAAATTCAAAGGCAGAAGATTCTGTCGAAAATACAATGACATCTATAGCAGGAGCTGTAATCAGGGGAGCCAGAGGCAACTCAGGGCTGATACTGAGCGAGTTTTTCTCAGGATTTGCCCTTGCTGTAAACGGGATAGGTACGCTTGGTACGCATGATTTTGCATCTGCTGTAAAGTCTGCCGCAGGGGTAGTCCCCTTGGCTCTCGAGAATCCCAAAAGCGGGACAATACTGACTGTAATTGAAAACTGGGCAGAATCACTTGTCCATTCCAAAAAATATGAAAATTTCAAAATGCTGCTCTCTGAAAGTCTGCTGTCAGCGGAAAAAGCGCTTGAAAGGACAATGCATCAGAACAGCGTGCTCAAGGACGCAGGCGTTGTGGATGCCGGCGGTTACGGTTTTGTCGCGTTCATAAAGGGATGCCTTAGTTTTTTTGATGATGTAAAAAAAGGCTATCCTGAAAATATTGCCTCACATACCGCTTTGGAAATGGAGGAAGAAATACAGGAGCAATCTGCCCATAAATATTCGTCAGTTCCCCCTGAATACAGGTATTGCTGTGAGACACTGCTTTCCGGTAAAAACATCAAAAGGGAAATGATAAAGCAGAGTGTAGCAGGGACAGGAAACTGCCTTGTTATAGCAGGTGCCGGTAATCTGTCGCGGGTACATCTTCATACTGATGATCCTCAAGTCTTTGTTGAAAAATTATCTCGTCTTGGAACTGTCGCTGAGCAGAAGGTTGATGATATGCTTTCTGAATACCATGATGTTTTCAGCCGGAAACACAATACCGCGATTGTCACAGATTCATCCTGCGATATGCCTCAGGAACTTCTCGATAAATATAATATCCATGTTGTCCCAATCAATATTGTGAGCGGGGATAATTCGTATCTTGACCGCCTTACCATCAGCAGGGAAAGTGTTTTCAAAATGATGGAGAGTAAAAAAAACTATCCAAAGACAGCTCAGCCGACAAGCGCTGTTTTTTCAAACCTCTATTCATTTCTCCTTACATATTATGATTCCATAATTTCAATCCATATTTCCGGCCATTTAAGCGGAACTGTGCAATCTGCTAGAAAGGCGGCAAACCTTTTTTCAGACAAAAAAATAGATGTAATTGATTCCCTCACCTTGTCAGGTTCGCTGGGTCTGATGGTCTGTAAAGCAGGTAAACTATTGGATGAGGGAAAAAATCATGATGAGGTAGTATCGGAAATGATGAAATACAGGCCGCTTTCCAGAAACTACGTAAGCGTAAAAAACCTTAAATACATGGTAAGAGGCGGCAGGGTCTCCCCCCTCAAGGGATTAGCAGCCTCACTACTCAATTTAAAGCCTATAATTTCCATTGACAGGGAAGGAAAGTCGGAACTTTGGGGAAAAGCATTTTCAAGAAAAACCAATGACAAAAAGATTATAAAATATGTCAAAAAAACAGCAGCTTCCGGTGAGCTTGAGGAATACGCGGTAGTACATTCGGGGATGGAAAAAGAGGCGGAGAAAATCGCATCAGTAATCGAATCCCACGCAGGAAAGCCTCCCCTTTATATAAGCGCGATTTCACCTGTGATATCGCTTAACGCGGGGCCAGAGGCTTTGAGCGTAGTCTTGCTTAGAAAACCGGTTTAAGGATAAATAAAATGGAGGTTTACAATATGGGAGTTAAGAAAACACTGTTTCTTCTTCTCTCTTTTTCCATAGTTACATTTCTCTTCGCGGGAGGAGGCAGGGAAAAGGAAGAAGAGCAGTTTCCTTCAGGAGAAGGGGCAATTTCCTTTTTCACCGGGGAAGTGACTCTTAACGGCGGAAATGCCTCTATCGGGGACAAAGTTGTCATAGGCGACAGGATTGAGACAGGAAGCGATTCCTTCTGTGAGGTGTTATTCGGGGAAAAAATTATTTTCAGGCTTCAGGATAACAGTTCCCTGAAGTTCGGGGGATCAGTGTTCAATCTTGA
>JAVEZE010000168.1:0-5412 GCA_034003145.1 Spirochaetia bacterium | reverse complement strand
AAAACCCTTAAGAAACAGCTCCTCCTTTAGAACCACATCTGCAGGGAATTTCTCACTATCTGCTCCAGCCGCGGAGTTTTTCCCCTTTTTTTCCGCAAGGAGAAATTGAAGAATATATTCACAGTTATTCTTTACAGATTCGCTGCCGATAATTTTTTTCACTGTAATATTGTCAATCCTGATGCCGTTTCTTCTGATGATTTTTTCCAGATTGATATTTGAGCCTGCGACAGCTTCCTCATCCGGGTCTGGATCTGCCTCCGGGTTAAGATCTGCATCCGGGTTAAGATCTGCATCCGGGTTAAGATCTGCATCCGGGTTAAGATCTGCATCCTCATCTTCGGGAGCAGAGTAATGAATCAAAGAGGAATCTGCATCACCATTATTTTTAAATAAAGCGTTTTCAGATATACCGTGACTGAAAAAAGCGCAGGATATAATGAGGTGTGTGAGAAACATGCTCAGGATTACCCTGGATAAATATTTACCGCATCCGGTCATAAACTGCTTTGACAGATTTGTAAAGCGCATGATCTTCTCCCAATATGTTTAATGATTTTTTCAGTTCACCGGCTGCCTTGCTGTCAAGAGAAAAAGAGGCGTAAATATCTGCGAGATCAAGATGGGCTTCCGCCAGTTCATCTTCAATTAAAAATGATTTTTTATAGTATTCCAGCGCTTCAAGATAGTTTTGCCTCTCTTTCATTATTTTCCCGTTAAGAATCAGCAGCGATGTGTCTTCCGGTGATGCTTCTGTAAGCATCTTAAGAACAGCTGCCGCCTTGTTTAAATCTCCCTTAAGCAGATAAGTCCTGCAAAGCCATTTTCCCGGATTTATGTTATGCGGATTTTGATCATGCGCTTTGAGAAAGTGTTTTTCTGCTTCTGCAATATTGCCTTGGAAAAAATGGATTCGTCCTGTGAGTTCAAGGGCAGGGGTAAACAATGGCGATTCTTTTTCTATTGATGAAAGAATTTCAAGCGCTGTTTTATCATCACCTTTGATATAGCTGGTTTTTGCCTGCTGATATTTTTGAAGGCTCTCTTTGCTGATATAAGTGTATTTTGCCTCATCAGCCTGTTTTAAAGAACAGGCTGCCAGCAGCAGTGATATTAAAATAATAAAAATTGTTTTAGGCAGTGGCATAAAAACAATAACAGCTGTTATGTCCTGTCTGATTTAAGAAAAGCTGATAAAATTATAATAATATTATCAGCCGCTGGCATATCAGCCGCTGGCATGATCAGAATAATATAATCCGCAGTTATCCAGTTAGCCGGCTTAGCTGGGCAAATAAAAAAACCGGCTCCCTGGCGGAAGCCGGTAATCAGGCTGGTTATTGGCAAGTGGAATTTGGCGATAACCTATCTGAAAAGCTCTTTAATCTCTTTTGCATACATTTCATTAATTACAGACCGCCTGAGTTTCAGTGTCTGGGTAAGTTCTTTTCCAACTTCAAATGGCTTGCTCAAAAGTTTAAACCTGAAAATCTTTTCAAAATGTTTAAAACCGTTTTTAACATTTATCCTCTCTTTAAGTTCCTGTTCAATAAGATTATTAATCTCGGAGCTGGATAAAAGATCAGCAATATCCATATATGGTATTTCAAGTTCAGCCGCCTTTAGCTCCATTAGTTCCATATTGGGGACAATAAGGGCAGATATATATTTTTTGTCCTGGCCAAGAACAATTATCTGGTCTATAAGGTCTGATTCAAGGCATTTATCCTCAATAGGCAGAGGTTCGATATTTTCTCCACCCATAAGGACTATTGTCTCTTTTGCCCGCCCGATAATTTTTACTTCCCTGTTAATGGTTGCTATTACTATGTCTCCGGTATTGAGCCATCCGTCTTTAAGCACCTTCTGTGTCTCTTCTTCATTGTTATAGTAGCCTTTCATTACCTGGTCGCTCTTTACATAGAGAATTCCTTTATTGCCGTGCGAAACAGATTCCATATTCTTGTTAACAACCTTGAACTCAACATCAGGAAGGAGCGGCCCTACAGTACCGTGAACAGTTTTTTTCTGCGTACAGACTGAAAGGACAGGCCCTGTTTCTGTAAGGCCGTAGCCTTCGTTAACCTTTATCCCCATGGCGTTGAAAAACCGCCTGACGTGAGGGGGTAGAGCCCCTCCGCCTGAAATTCCCAGGATAAGCCGGCCGCCGAATAGTTTCTTTATTTTGGAGAAAACAAGAACACTGCCCAAAAGCTTCAGCGGCAGCAGAAGAACAAGAGGTATTACAGAGACAGTTATATCAAACAGCCTGTTCCGTTTGTTGAATTGCGGAAGTGTTCCTGTAAACATCGCAAGGAAATCGTTATAAAGCTCTGAAGAGCCGAGAAAAAAGAAGAACATTCCCCTTTTTATTTTTTTACCGGTTTTGAGTTTTCGTAAGATCGCGCCTCTTACCCCTTCCCATATCCTTGGAACAGATACAATCCACTGTGGTTTGGTCAATGCCATATCTGCTATCAGAATTGATCCTACCGGCTGGGAGTAGGCAAGCGCCCCTCCCGCGTCAAGAAATATATATTCACATGTCCTTTCAAATGAGTGCCATACAGGAAGGATGCTCATCATGATTTCTGCAGGTTTAATCTGGATATAGTGCCCATTTATCCTGTCAAGCTGAAAGATGAAATTCCTGTGTGTCAGCATGACACCTTTAGGTTTTCCTGTTGTCCCGGATGTATAAATAATTGTTGCAAGATCATCTGGGTTTCCCTTTTCAATCTCCCTGTTGAAAAGGTCCCGGTCTGATTCAAGCATTTTCCTGCCTGCAGTAGTAATTGCCTTGAATAATAAAATCTCGATATTCCCTTTCTTATCGCTATCAATCCTGCTTTCATCGCTGTCAAAAAGTATGATTTTTTCAAGAACTGGAAGATCACCCTTATACTCAAGTATCTTAAGTGCCTGATCCTGGTTTTCTGCAATTACTATCCTGCAGTCTGCGTGTTTTAATATAAATGAGATTTCCAAAGCAGTTGAATCTGAGCCCCGCGGAACATCAGCTGCCCCTATCCCCATAAGGGCAAAATCTGAAATAATCCACTCTCTCCTGTTGTCAGAAATAATGCCTATATGGTCTCCTCTTTTTACACCAGCCTGCATAAAACCCGCGCCTGCAGCTTCTATCTCCTGATAAAAATCGCTGTGTTTTGTAATCTGGAATTCCCCGCTGCTGTTTTTGGAATAAAGTGCCGGGCTGTCCGGATATTTATGGCTGACTGCTTTCAGCCGCTTTGTTAATGTCATATTACACCCCTTTTGCCTGTACAAGGCACAGCCATTCTGCTTCTGCGGCAAGCTCATCACCAACATAGGCTTTCCCTGACTGTTTAATCATTGCTTTGGATACCCTTATGTTTGTTACCACGAGTTTGACTTTTTCTCCAGGTTTTACCTGTCTGCGGAATTTTGCTTTATCTACTGTGGCAAGGAAAAACAGTGATTCACCCAAAAGTCCGCTTAAAGATATTCCTGCCCCTCCTGCCTGTGCCATGGTTTCAACAAGTATAACACCGGGGACAACCGGGTAATCTGGGAAATGCCCTTTAAAGAAGAATTCCTTGTCTGTATATGTTCTGTAGGCAATAATCTCTTTTTCATCAGATTTTTCAATAAAATCTACAAACAGAAAAGGGTCTCTGTGCGGAAGCAGCTCTTTGATATCATTCATAACTAATTACACTCCTGAATTTAATGTTTATTTTAAAAAATTAACGATATTATAACATCTGCCCAGGCAAAACAAGTAGTAATTTACCTGTTATTTGATATTTTTCTGACAAGAAGAGCTTTTGACAGAATCTCAGGGAAGAAAAAAGGTTCTGAATATGATTTATCAGGAGGATAGTATGCATATACAGGAACACCTGCTTTCCCGTTTTCCTTCATCCACTCTCCAATATCAGGATCTCCGTTTGTAAAATCTCCTTTTAAAACAGTTATCTGGTTTTCAGTGAAAAGTGCTTTTATCGCTTTTGAACTGAAAACAAAACGTTCATTTATTTTACATGTTGTACACCAGTCAGCATATATGTCAACAAATACACCTTTTTTTTCCAATATCAGAGTTTCAAGAAGTTCCTGTGAAAACGGCTGTATATAGTTTTCTGAATCTTGATAATCGCTTAATGAAGTTCCTTTTCCCCGGCCTGCTGTATCTTCAGAGAAATCGATCAGGAAAAACCACGATGCAGCAATAATTGCTCCGGAAAAAAGCAGGGCAAAAGCTGTTTTTTTTGCTGATGCGCCAGGGGCTGCTGTTTTTCCATAAAGCCACGCGGCAAAAGATGAGGCAAGAAAGAAATAGAGTATTTGTATCCCTGTCTCTGTCTGCCTTCCCCTTAAAAGCCCTGATACAAGATAAACTGATGTTCCGGCAAGTATAAATCCTAAAAGTTCCTTGAATATCGAACTCCACCTGCCGGGTTTGGGCAGTTTTTTGATCAATTCATGATTAAAGCCGAGAATTATAAACGGCAGGGAAAATCCTGCCCCAATAAAAATAAAAAACAAAAGAATAATAAAACTGTTTTGCGAAAGGGCAAAAGCAATAGCCGGACCAAGGAAAGGGGCGGTACAAGGTGCTGCTACAAGGACCGCGAAAATACCGGTAAGGAAATGCCCTCCGTATCCTTTTATGGATGATGTTTTCCCTGCCGCAGATCCCCCGGGCAGGGTTATTGTAAATACATCAAACATGGAAAGGGCAAAGATAAAGATTACGGCAGATAAAGCCATTACAAAATAAGGGCTTTGCATCTGGAAACCCCAGCCGGCAAATCTTCCGGCGCTTCTTAAAATAATGAGAAAAACAGCAAGAATTAGCAGGGAAGAGATAATACCAGCTGCATAGCTTAGAGAGGAAATAAGTATCTTCTTTTTATTCTCCTCTGCCTGTTTGACAAGGGAAAGCGCTTTTATGGAAAGAAGAGGAAATACGCAAGGCATTACATTAAGAAGAAGCCCACCGGTAAAAGCGAAAAGTATATAATAAAGTATTGAGACAAGCGAAAGCCCTGCGTTATCTGCTTTTATGGAATATTGGCCCAGCGTTACCGTAAGTGTCTCATTACTTTTGCCTGGCAGGAAACATGTCCCGCTCTCATCGCAAAGCTGGTATCCTGCCTCTATCATTATATTATATTCGCCGGGAGGGACATCTTCCCTGTCAATCACAAGCTTGACCAATGCGCTATCATAGTAATTTAAAAGATCACCTTCCCTTTTTCCTTCCGGGTAAACAATTTCATGGTTATCAAATATTTCAGGTGCTGTTACATCTGCCCTGAAAAATTCGGGATTATGGGTCTGATGATACCCCTCAGGAAATTCATATAATATATTTATTTCAAGCAGTTTTTCATCAATGCTTTTTTCATCAACAGTTATCGTTAT
>JAVEZE010000167.1:0-5580 GCA_034003145.1 Spirochaetia bacterium | reverse complement strand
AGTCTTTTTCAAGAGATAAAAGCTCTCTTTCATACGCTGCCGAGCCTCTGCCGGGGGTAGTGCTGCTCTGCCTTGATACAGCACAATGGAAAAAAAACAGGGGTTTTCCTTTCAGATATACTCCGGTTGACGGCAGAATTAGCGGCAGTACATTTAAATGGGCAGAAAAAATACTTTATAACGCTGAAAAAACAGGGAAAGAAGTATTTGCCCTGCATCATCATCCGCTTGATGAAGAATTCAACCATTATGAAAAAATAATTGAACTTTATAAAAAATACAAAGTGCAATTGGTTATCACAGGGCACCGCCATAAATACATGATAAGCTATGCTGATTCCCTTCCCATGCTGATTGCCCCGAATTTATCATCAGGGCCGGACAATACACTTGAAATAAGAATTGAAGGAAACAAGGCCACTTCAACGCTAAATCCGTATAACTTTTCCGAATGACGGCTGTTTAAAGCACCAGCATCGCACAATCTTTATAATTTCTCCGGAGGAGGTTTGACTGAAGTGATTGGAGCGGCAGCATTTTCTTATTCAGAGTAAAAAAGCTCATCCCCGCTGTTATTGTCAATAAACTCATATCTGATTGTTTTTATAAGCGCATCTTCAAGCTCAAAAGGGGGCTTAAAACCGCTTTTGCCCGCGCTTGTGGCAAACTGTGTTTCAGCGCAGAATTTTTTTACCCTTATGCTGCTGACAGTGAATTTTTTCCCTGTAACAAATGAGAGCGCGTCAAATAAAAGCCCTGCTGCAAAGCCTGCCGCGTATGGAAGCCGTAAGCTGATTTTACCGGAGCTGCGGCCAAGAACTTTTTTTACAAGAGATACAAGCTGATTCATATCAAGATCAGGTTTATCAATATAGTTGTATAAGTGAAGCCCCGGCCTGAATGTAATCGCATGCTCTATAAACGCAGCGACATTTTCAACATAAGCCATAGATTTTCTGTTTTTTCCGTTTCCTGGCATGATGAATTTCCCGCCGGAAATCTGTTTAAGGAGATTATATACATTGCCCCTATTATTCTCACCGAAAACAACGGTCGGGCGGATTATTACAAGTGTCCTTGACGCGGGCTCTTCAGCCTGCCATTTCCTGTAAACCTTCTCCGCAAACCATTTTGTCCTGCCATAATCGTTAAAATAGTTTATCTCCCCGCTCTCATCAGTTTCAGGAGGGGCAAACCCGTAAACAGCTACCGAACTTGTAAAAACTATATGATTGATTTTTTTTTCACGGGCGACAGCGCAGATGTTTTCAGCGCCGCCAACGTTTACGTCATCATAAAGTGTTACAGGGCTTACATTGTCATGATGCTCCGCGGCAAGGTTTACAATAACGGATTTTTCAGGTACCGCCCTGCGCAGGGATTCAGTATCTGTTACATCAGCTGTCTCTGTAAGGGAAGGGAATTCTGATCCTTTCCTCTTGTCCACAACAAGAAATTCAGATTTTTTCACCGACAGCCGTCTGCATAACCTGGTGCCGATAAAACCGGAACCGCCAACAACACAAATCACTTTGGATAACCTCACTGTAAATATTTCAGTCTGATTCCGGTCTGAGGAATTCAGGCAGACTTTTTTTGATCAGGCCCATTTCCCTTTTCATTCCCGAATCTTTCCATAATCCGATATTGGGTTTTGATTTTCCAGGATCATAAAAACTGTGGTCAAAATCATCAGGAAATGAAAAATCAGACAGAAGAGCTGAAATTATTGAACCCAATTCTGTTCTGATTCCGCTTGTATCATAAACAAAATCCTCAAAATCGATCAGTTTGACAATTTTGCCTGAAGAGGAGGTCGTCCTGCCGGCGGCAGAAACAAAATCAACCGCGCCTGTTATATTTTTCCTGTAATCTTTTATAAACCTATTAACCATAAACGAAAAAGTCTTTGCGCTGTATTTTACAAGCTCTGCGAACTGGTCCCTCGGGTCCCGTTTTACAAGCATAATTAGCTGAACAGGGAATACAGTGTTCTCCACAAGATCAAAAAAACGGGTGTTAAGGGCAGATACCGCATTATCAAATACAGGAACCGCGCCGGATGAGCTGAGCCTGTCATAAAAAAGGGCAAGAAAAGCGGAAACAGATTCTGAAAACTCCTTATCCCCCGCGATTGATTCCCAGCTCCGCCTTCGGGGGTGTTTTTTTATCACGCGCCTTGCAGATTCTGTCAGGCGGCTTAAAGCTTTTATATATTCAGTGTCGCTTCTGTAGTCCCGGCCGAGCGGTGTGCTTAAAAGAGAGCCGTAGCTTTCAAGTCCCGGATTAAGCCTTCCTTTTGCCAGGGTCATAAATAAAGCATCAATGAATATTGTTTTTGGAGAAAGCGGTTTGCCAAATATCCTTTTCCACTGGCTTTTATCAGGATACATCGAGTACCGCGAAAGCTGCTCTCCGTAAAGAAGTGTTTTCTCAACTCCCCCTATCAGCAGCGTAAGCCCGTAGTTCAAGGCTCTTATTTCATCATAGGCGCTCTTGCATCCGGGAGGTTTTCTTACTGATGAGAATGACTCAAGCCAGTCGCTTAACGCGCTTGATCCGCTCCATCTGAACCCTGCCGTAAATATGCCTAACCGTTTTTTGGTGTTAATAATATCTTTGCTCACAGGTTAAAATATTAGGCTGTAAGGATGAAATATTCAAGAGCTCTCCTCTGCCCTGTCTGTGCAGAGCACTCATCATGAAACCAGCTTTGTCAGGCAGCGTCAGCCTTGCAATTCAGCGTTTAAAATTGCTATAATCCCTCAATCCGCTGTGGAGGGATAAATGGCAATTGTAAGTTTAAAAGATGTAAGGAAAACCTATCCCCTTGGAAAAACCGAAGTAACTGCTGTTAACGGAGTCTCTTTTGAAATAGAAAAAGGGGATTTCATCTCGATAATCGGACCTTCAGGTTCCGGAAAATCAACAATACTCAATATGATAGGCTGTATAGATGTCCCGACATCAGGGACTGTAACAGTAAACTCCCTTGAGACAGGATCCCTTTCTGACAGGGAAATAACACAGCTCAGGCATAAATATATAGGATTTATTTTCCAGTCTTTCAATCTTCTTCCAGTCTTGAATGTTTTTGAGAATATTGAATTCCCCCTTTTACTCGGGAAAAGGGAAAAGGACGAGGCAGGCAGGAGACTTGAAATTGAATATATAGACCACCTGATTGAATCAGTAGGACTTACGAAGTGGAAAAAACACAAGCCTAACGAGCTTTCAGGGGGGCAGAGACAAAGAGTCGCGATAGCAAGAGCGCTTGTTACAAAACCGCAGATAGTGCTTGCTGATGAACCTACCGCCAATCTTGACAGCCGCACAGGGGAGGAAATTATTGAACTGATGAAGAGGATAAACAGCTCCCTTCATACTACATTCATATTCTCAACACATGATCAGAATATCTTCTCGATAGCAGACCACATCATCAGGTTAAAGGACGGCCTTGTGGCTGAAAATCTAAGACAGCCGGCGCTTTAAACCCCCGGCGTTCATCAGGCAATTGCTGCTTCCCTGAGAGTCAAAAAGAGGAAGAAAGCTCAAGAAAAAAAGCAAATGACAGTTTTCTTTCAGAAAGCAGATCCACATCATCATCTTCTTCATACCTGTTTTCATAATTGCCGTAGAAAAAAGGGACCCCGATACTTGCCTTAACAAGTTTCCACGGTTTCCATGATACTCCGGTTGTAAGGCGCCCAGAATCATTCATAAACGCGTGTAGCCACTCAATCCCGAAATCAAGGGGGGTTGAGAAAATGTTTTTATATGTGCCGGCAAGACCTATGTTATGATCATCATCTGATACTGTTTTTCCGTTAAAATAGTATTCACCGTATAGTTTATACTCGGGCCATTCCCTGAAAAACCCGGCAATCGTCTCAAAATCAAATTCATCATCATTGTAGTGAAGGACAAAATCAGAAAGCAGGTCGGTTTTCCACAATACAGTTTTAAACGAGGCAAGAGATGTAAGGCCCCGATCTTTCTGATAGCGGGTGCCGGCTGAAAGCCTTACCCGGCCGAATATTTTGTCAGCAAGCGCCCCATATGCAAGATCTTTGGCGGAAAGCGATTCATCCTCGCCGGCAAAACTCTCATCAAGAAGAGAGACAAACGATATGCCGTCAAGCAGGGTAGGCATACTTACCCTGAAAGCCACCCCGTCATCACTAGCAGACATAAGATCACCGGGGGTGTAAATCCGCCCCTGTCCCCAGGTTATCCTGTGCTTGCCCATTCTGATAAACGCCTTGTCAAGCCAGTTGTAATCGCTGAAAAGCTCATCTATCACAGGCTCTGACCAGTTATTTTCCCCTTCTGAAGGGTCAATTTCTGTATAAAAACTTCCGTATACCTGAAAAACCGCGCTTGGCCTTGAATCAAAGGTCAGTCTCGCAAGCGATCTTGCACCGGGAGTAAACCCGAGCCCGTCAGCAAGACTTCCGCCGCTTTCGGGAAGGCTTTCCCAGCCGAAGGCTGCTCCCCCTTTTGCGGTAAAGTGGCCGCTGACCTTCATTTTCTCTGTTTCCTGGAACTGGCTCAAGTGGTCAGTCTGCGTATCCTCCGCGACAATATCTTCAGGCGCCTCATCAAAGAGGGAATCAAGGTCCCCGTTTGAATCAGTGTTCTGTGCGAATGCCGGCCAGGGGTAAAAAAACAAAAAGCCGCAGAGCAGTAAAGCCTGCAGCTTTATAAACGGGGCAGCTGCTCTGAAACTCATTTTGTATTTACCTTTTCAAGGTATTCCTTTGTATAGACAGAATCAGGAATCTCGGCGATTGAGGGGTTTTTTATTGTAATTGTTGTTCTTTCATACTCAGTCTTTCCTGCAATTGTTTTTGAGCTTAGATGATCAAGTATAACAAGAAGCTGGGGAACCCACAGGTTACCTACTTTCTGGTACCCTGGAACCGCGGTAGTTCTCATAAGCTGTCCGGAAAGACTGTAGTCCTCTATTTTTCTTACAAGGTTATCTTTATCCGACACCCATATTATCATTTTCGGGAAAGATACCCTGGTATTTGTCGCTTCAAGCTCAAGGACTGTGCAGTCAAAGCGGCCCAGTTTCTCCCTCCGGCCTGCGACAGGTTTATAATCATTCGAAAAATTGGACCTGTTAAAATCGGAGTTTCTCGCGCTTGAGTTCTGGAACCGCTCCTTCGCGCTTGTAAATGTAAAACTCCTCCCGACCGGGTCATACAGCCACAGGTTGTCCCCTATTTTAAGGTAGCCTTTGCCCTTGTCGGAAACCGGCTCAAGGACAAGGATAAGAAACTGGTCTGTTTTATCCCGCCTGAACATCGCGGCTACAGTTGTTGAGGTTGAACCTCCGGGGTCCCTTTTTACAATTGTATATTCTGCCGACAAATCCGATTTATTGAAAGTAACATTTGCATCCACTTTTTTAAGAAGCTTTTTATAATCTTCGATTGAGTCAGCCCAAATCATTCCTGCTGCAAGACAAAAATATAGAAAAATAATTAAGTATTTTTTCATTACCACTACACTAACTCCGTTAACACTGTATTTCTTAACAGGCTTATTTATCCATTTTTACCCAGAGCC
>JAVEZE010000166.1:0-5603 GCA_034003145.1 Spirochaetia bacterium | reverse complement strand
AGTGATGTCTGCGCCGGTTTCCCCAATCAGTTTTTCGAGCAGGATGCTTTGACTGTATTCTTTAAATCCTTTTTCTATCAGTGTATTATTTCTGCAGCTTGTCATCTGGAAAAGGGGGTGCGAGAAATCCGCGTTTCCGATATTATCACGGTATTTTTTTATTTTAAGAAGAATTGATCTCATTTTCAGTTCTGTAAAACTGAATCCTTCTGAATAGTCTTTGTTGATGTAAGCGGGAGCAAGCCCTTTTGGCGAGTTTTTGTATTTATCAGAGAATTCATTGAATAATTCCCTGCTGCATTCAAATAAAGGTTTGTTGAATGATTCATTTCTCAGATAATCTATATAACTTGTCGCAGAACCGCCGTTTAAGATACCCAGTGATGTTAAGGGGAGCAGGTGGAGACCTATTTCTTCAAGTTCTTCCCTGTTAAGAATAAGTTTGTCTTTCTTTGCTTTTTGATCCGGGATTGTTATTGTGTCTGTAAGATTTTTAAGATTATTTTTTGCAGTCTCGCAGCTTCCTTCCCATCTTATGCTGCCAGATATATCTACAATTGTTTTTCCGTCAAAGGAGGGGATCCCTTTGACTATTACAGGTTCGCTGTTCCTGAAATCAGGATTATTAATTATTTCAAGCAAATGCTCTGCCATCTGCGGATCAATATCATTTTTACGCATATCGGAGATCAGTTTTTCATCCATTTGGTTGCACCTTTTACACATTCTCTATATGTTTTCAATGTAAAAAATTAATGTTAATGGTGAAAAGGATAAAAGTCAATCTTGGCGTGATTCTTCACTTAAAAAGAGAAAACGGAGTTCTTCTTTTGATATCTGAGTATCAGGCTGATACAAAAACTGTTTTCTTGAAAGTTTTTTCTGAATCTCCTGTGAGCTTATTTTATAAAATTCAGCAATTGCCTTTAAATCATCTGTGAAATTTTCAAAAATCCCGGACTGTTTATATTTATACCTTAATATATTTTCAAGAAGCATGATTGTGTTGTCTTTGACATTTTTTATTTTTTTTAAAATATGGACAAAATCATTTTCAGTTATGGAAATTTTTCCAAGATTTCTCTCGTTTTTGGTTAGTGTATTGTTTATAAAAAAAACATCCTCAAGATATTTGTTTCTGTAAAGATCTGTATCAATATCAGAATCAAGTGTGTCGCTTATAAACGCTATCATCCTTACAAGAATATCAAGATCTGCGATTAATGTTTTTTGTTCGTCAGGAATTATTATAATCATTTTATCTCTATTCTTTTCTTCGGAATAAAAGGAATTGTACTTGATAATATATCTGTTTCAGATAAATATAATTCATGCCTGATTATTGCGCAAACGGAAGAAAAATTATTGGTTTTTTAATATTTATCGCATTGTCTTTCACAGAAGCGGCTTTTGCCGAGCCGGAGAAAATGATTACCGATGGAATAAGGTGTTATTCCATAAACAGGAACAGCGGTTTTGAAGTATCATCTGACAGGGGATTGACCTGGAAATCTTTGAATAATGGACTGCCAGATAAAATTGTCTATCCATTTAATTCTTCAGAGAAACGCAATCTTACATCATTTTCCATTGATCATGATAATCCTTCCATCCTTTGCGCTGCTACAATTGATACACTTTATATTTCAAATGAGAGCGGGAATCAGTGGAAAGCTGTCCAACCTGTTTATCCTGTAAAAAAATCATATTATTTCACTGCAGCATCAGTTAAGGGAAAAGAGGGGAAGAACATTCTGCTTGGAACATCATTCAGCGGTATTTTTGAGTCAAATGATGGAGGAAGGAGATGGACCTCCTATGAAGAGAAGCTTGAAAACTTTAAGCGGGGTGCGGGTTTTTATGATGATATTTCGGCGCTGGAATACGGGCCGGATGAGGGCAGTTTTTTTATGGCAACAGGGTATACCGGGAAATTGTTTTTCCACAGAAAAGCTGATTCAAGCTGGAATACCATCAGTGTTCCATCTGAGATAAAAAAGGATGGCATATCCTTGATGCATTATGATTCTGACAGCAGTATGCTTCATGTCTACAGCGGAAGGAGTAAATATTCATATGACACCTCGCGTAAGAGATGGCTTAACAGTTCAGAAAAACTTCCGCTTAAGGTTATTCCTGAGGATAAAGGGAAAATAGCGAGAAAAGAGAAGGCAGCTTTAAAACAAGGGATCTATCTTTCTTCCTTAAATGCCTCAAGCCGGAGAATAGATGATTATTTTACATTCCTGCTTGATAACCGGATGAACTCTGTAGTTGTTGATTTCAAGGATGACAACGGATTTATAACATTTAATACCAATAACAAAACTGCCATAGATGCGGGCGCAGTGAGAAGACATATAAACGCGCCTGATTTTATATCAAAAGCCCACAGCAGGGGCATTTATGTTATTGCCCGTATTGTTGTTTTCAAGGACAGGCAGCTTTTCTCCCATGATTCATATAAATACGCGCTATGGGACAGCACTTCCGATTCACCCTGGGGCAGGATGGTGAAAAACGGTGAAGAGTCATTTGAGCAGAAGGAGTTCTGGGTAGATCCCTATTCCATGTTTGTCAGCGATTATAACATCGCGATAGCGCAGGAGCTTCAGTCGCTCGGTGTTGATGAGATCCAGTTTGATTATATCCGCTTTCCTACAGACGGGAATCTTAACCAGATTAAATACAGATACAAAAAAGAGGGAATGAACAAGTCTGAGGCGCTTGAATCATTTTTAAAAAAGGCAAGAGAGAAGATAACAATACCGGTAAGCACAGACCTCTATGGTTTTAACGCCTGGTACAAGATGGGCAACTGGAACGGGCAGCAGATTGATATGTTTGCCGATTATGTTGATGTTATCTGCCCGATGTTTTATCCCTCGCATTTTCCCGCTGCTTTTCTTGAAAATCTTTCATTCAGTGAAAAGGCTGAGAAGATCTATAACGAAGGTACTGCCCGTGCCAGCTTTAACGCAGGCAGCAGAAGCATTATAAGGCCTTATGTCCAGGCTTTTCTCATCGGCAGTGAAAGATCTTTTGAACAGCCGCAGTATTCGAATTATCTTAACATGCAGATAAAAGGGCTTTCTGATGCGGGATCATCAGGATTTACATTGTGGAACGCATCAGGCAGTTATTATATGGTAAATGAAAGCATGAAAGATTTTGCACAATCAACTCCGGGAAGCTGAATAAGGCAGGTAGCCCGGTTTCAGAGCCCCTGCTTATTAATAAGTGTTGCCTTGAAAATCTTTATTCCAGGCTTTTTTTTGGATAAAGCCTGAACTGCTTTTTCAACCTCTCTTTTTTTTGAATAGCTGCTTTCAAAAAGATCGAGCTGTTCTCCTTTTTCCTCATCTTCAAGCGACATCAGGGCAGCTCCTATAAGTCTTACCGGTTTTGACCTGTCAAGCTTTGATTCCAGCAGCTGCAGCAGCACCTTGTATATCTCATCAGAGCACATGATATTGGCTGAAATTGTATTTCTTGCTGTTACTGATACAAAATCATGATATTTAATCTTGATTGCAACAGTTTTTGATGTACATCCTGTTTCCATCAGCCTGAACATAAGCTGCCGTGAAATATCAAGTAGTTCTCTTTTCAGGATCGTGATGTCGCTTGTGTCTTTCTCAAAAGTAGTTTCACTGCTTATTGACCTGCTTTTGGGGCAATCGTTCCAGATGCCAGGGTCTTCGCCCCTTACAATTTTGTAGATATATTCGGCAGCATTATCTCCCAGCATTCCGCAAAGCATTTTTTTGGAGTAGGATCTCAGTTGTTTTATGTCAGATATGCCAAGTTCTTGCAGTCTCTCAACCATTTTTTTCCCTACTCCCCACAAATCTTTCAGTTTGACAGAATCGAGGAATTCGATTTCTTTCCCTTTTTCAATCTGATAAAGACCGTCAGGTTTCCCGTATTCAGATGCAAGTTTTGCAAGCATCCTGTTTCGCGCAATTCCGACAGAGATTGTAAGCCCGGTTTTTTCTTTTACTGCGGTTTTAAGTTTTAAAGCAGCTTCGTGCGGAGTGCCGAATATAAGTCCTGTCCCTGTCATGTCGAGGTATGCCTCATCTATTGAAACCTTGTTTACCTCAGGTGAAAAGGATTTCAGGATTTCCATAATCTGCCTTGATACAGTAAGATATCTATTCATCCTTACCGGCACAAATATACATGAAGGGCATCTTTTTTTTGCCTCTCCCGCCGGCATTGCAGAGCGCACTCCGTAAGCACGCGCTTCATAGGAGCATGTGGATACAACACCCCTTTTTCCTGTTCCCCCTACAACAACAGGTTTCCCTCTTAGCGCGGGATTATCAAGCTGTTCGATTGCTGCATAAAACGCATCCATATCAACATGAAAAAAAACATTATCCATAAATACTCTTTTTCAAAATAACCTGTTTTTTGAATTTCATGTTATCCCCTGTCAGCTCAATTTCAACAGGAGGTTCATTATAGATAATATTTATTGAAAACCATACAACTGTATCGCTGTCTGTCAGAATATCAAGTGTCAGGGGGAAATCAGGATTATCCCCGATATGAAACTCACCTCTGTCAAGGTTCTGGTTAAGCGTAAAAGGAAAATTACTGTCAAGAATAATCTGGTTTTCTTCAGTTGAAAATGTTATCTCAATTTTTTCAGGATTTCCGGCAGGGATAATTTCAAGAATAATGTTTTTTCTGTCCAGAAAAAATGAGAGGTTTTCTGTTATCTCAAGAAGCTCTTTTTCAGTTTTATTAAGATCAAAAGAAAAGATGAGTTCTTTATTATCTATTGTATAGTCTGTTCCATCAATAACTGCTTCTATCTTACCGGTTTTAACAGGGCTTGACAGCTTGAGCTTCATCTCTTTTGTGTCTATATCAACAATATTAACAGCATGGACCGGTTGTTTTTTGTTTTCATATAGATCTTTCATATAATAACGGGAGATAAGAGTAACCAAAGACAATAAAGTAACAGCATAGATTGATCTTCTAAGCAATTTGTATTTAAACGATTCAATATGGGTCTGTACTACGAGTACCCGCAGTATCATCATTATCATGGGTAGAAGAACTGCCGCGATAAGAAGATTTCCGAATATTTTATCTGTTATAAGTATATTGCACAGGTTAAGGGCAGGTACTGTAAAAATATAGTGAACAATATCATAAATCAGGTAGTATGATATTATTATACATAAGGTTTTTATTATCCTGCTGCCTGCAAAAGAGTAAATGATAACCCAAAGCAGCGCCCACAATGCGTAAAAAGAAAGTGTTATACTGATAAATTGAAACATAATAAGATTTATAAGCATGATAAATATCGCGCTTGATGAATAAAAACTTCCTGCAGCAGGAAGTTTGATTTTTCTTAAGAGAAAAAGAGAGGAAAAAAAGAAAACAAACGCGGTAAGTATTTTGATTATAAAAACATTGAAAGGGGTTTCAATCCAGATCAAGTCAGAACCTTTAAGCGAGACAATAAGTTCTGTTGTAAAAGCTGCTAAAAGAAGAAAAATAAAGCAGAGGAAAAAAAACAGCGGTATAATCCAAAAATGATTCATGATTTTTATAAAATAACGGATCAGGTTTTTACT
>JAVEZE010000165.1:0-5616 GCA_034003145.1 Spirochaetia bacterium | reverse complement strand
AAATGTGGGCAATAACATCTATAATGAGAAAAGACCTTGACGTTTCAATACACCCGAGTGAAAGTACTATCACTATTAATATTACAGCTTCAAAAGCCCCAATTTTTTCAAAAAACATAACCCGGTATTTATGTTGTTCAAAATAATTGCCTGAAAGTGTAATATAGCTGATTACAAGATAAACCGCGATAAATGCAGGTTCGGTAATTCCGTAAACCAGAAGAACCATTGAAACCAGCAAACCATTTGTAAATATATCAAGAAAATGATCAAGAAACTCTCCAAGCATTGAGCTTGTTTTTGTTCTCCGCGCCTGTTTGCCATCCAGGCTGTCGCCGGTTACATAGGCCATAATAAGCAAAGGGATAATCAGCCAGAATTTAAAGACCCCTGCTGTATAAAGTACTGTCAGTATAAGAGCCAGTAATACGCAGAAATTAGACAGCAGTGTTATAATGTTGGCCGGCAGCCACCATGGAACAAACCGCAGCAGCGGTTCAACTGCATACTTTGTAAACCATGGTGTAAGAACGGAGAGATCAGTTACTGTATATTTGTGTTCCATACTCCTCCCAAATCTTGTATTAATAATATAACAAAATAATATACCCCGGAAAAATATTTTTTAATACTATCGGAGTCTGGTTTTTGTATAATAAAAACTGTTAAAGATCCATAATAAATATTATATTTTTCCTATTATTTAAAACTCTCTCGGTTCTCTGTGCTCTCTCGGAGGCCTCTGCCCCTGGCGCTGCTGAGGCTTTGCCGCATCAATTTTTAGTTTTCTCCCTTTGAAATCTGTTCCATCAAGTGCGCTTTTTGCTTTTTCAGCATCTGCTGTATTTGCCATTTCAACAAATCCGAACCCTTTGCCTTCAATAACCTTGACAAATTTGACTTCACCGTAAGCTGCAAAAAGTTCTTTCAATTCCGCGAATTCAACAGCATAATCAAGATTACCTACATACAATTTTGCGTTTTCCATCATTCCTCCAATAAAACCTATCTTTCATTATGTTTGATAAATACTGATCATTTTACAAAAATAATTTTATAAATGACTAAACAACGCAATTATATAATGGCATTGCAGATTCCGGCAAGCTTTAAAATTTTTATGATTTGGATTGTTTTGATATCATTTTTTTCTCCATTGCCTGCTGATAATAGGTAAATCAGAGGTAAAAAAATGTGGGATTTGTGCTATCTTTGACTGATGGAACCTGTACACCGATATTTTGCTTTTTTATTCATTTTCTCTGTTCTCTTCTCCTGCAGCCGTAGCATTGAGCACCGGGTGAAAAAGGAGGATTTTAGGGAAGGAAGTATCCTTGAAAATCTGTATGCTGAAAATTTTACAATAATTGATTACAGCAATTACAGGAATGTTGTTGTAAGGAACGAAAGGGGAGCTGAATACTCCTATTACCTTTACCGGGGCGCTAAACCTGATATAAGTCAGGAATCTGATATACTTCCTGAAAAGCAGCAGCGAATATTTGTAAAGATACCTGTAGAAAGAGTTGTCTCTCTTTCCTCTGAAAACATTGTATTTCTTGACGCATTAGGTGAACTTGAAAAGCTTAAAGGGATAGATCTTCAGAAAAACACATCTTTGAGCATTGTAAAAGAACTTGTCAGTTCAGGAAAGATAAAACAGACAGGGGAAGGGCGGGATATTGATACAGAAATACTTTACGCGATTCACCCTGATGCGGTTTTTTCCCCATGGACCGGAGGGGATTATGACGGGGCAGCTATTCTCGGTGAACAGGGTTTTCCTGTAATTGTCACATCAGGGTGGCTTGAGAGCCACCCTCTCGGACGGGCTGAATGGCTGGTTTTTCTATCCCTTTTTCTTGACAGGGAAGAAAAGGGGAGAGAGCTTTTCCGGAATACGGCTGAACGGTACAATGCCCTGAAGGCTTATGCTGAGGAGTTTTCCGAAACATCAGGTAAAAAGCCTGTTGTTTTATCAAATATGATCTACGGTGACAGCTGGGGTGTCCCTGGAGGGCATAGCTATGCCGGTATTCTTTTCTCTGATGCAGGTGCTTTTTACCCATGGGAAAATAATAACAGCAGAGGCACTATTTTCCTTGATTTTGAGACAGTTTTCTCCCGTGCCGGTGATGCCGGTATATGGCTAGTTAATTCTTCCGGAATAAAAACAAAAGCTGATATTTTAAAGAAGAATAGCCGTTATGCGCTTTTTAAATCTTTTGAATACGGCAGGATATACAACAATAATCTGCGTGAGACTGACGGCGGCAATCCATACTGGGATGAGGGTACCGCATATCCTGACAGGATACTTTCTGATCTGATTAAAATATTTCATCCGGAGATTTTAGGGACAGAGGAGCTGAATTATTTTGCCCGGGTAAAATGAGCCCTGGTGTAAGGATGAGAGTGGCTGCAGTGGAGGCGTTTTCCCTCAATCTGGGAGCTTTTTGTGCTCAAACTGCCTTTTTTCAATATTAAATATTATCTCACCCCGTGAGAAAACCCTTCCTATTGTGCCGTCTAGCGCAAGATTGTCAGGCAGCCCGTCATAAACAGCCCCTTTTGAATCAATAATCCACATTATATCTGAATATTTTAATGCAAAATCAATATCATGGGTTGTAATGAGAAGTGTTTTCTCCCCTTTATCCCTGATCCCTGCAAGAAGCCCTGCCAGCTCCATCCTGGAGGGGAGGTCAAGGAACGCAGCCGGTTCATCAAGAAAGATGAGGGGAGTATCCTGGGCAAGCGCTCTAGAAAGCATAACTTTCTGTTTTTCCCCGTCGCTTAATGTCCTGAAAATACGCTCTGAAAGGGGAGAAGATCCTGTAATCGCAAGAGAATTGTGTATAGCTTCTTTGTCTTTTTCTGAAAGTTTTCCTTTCCAGTTTGTATGCGGCGCCCTGCCGAGTGAGACTATTTCAGATACGCTCATCATCCCGGGTTCAGGCGGTTTTGTAAGGACAAGCGCTCGTCTGGAGGCAAGTTCAGCTGAACTCATTTTGCTGATATCATCAGTTATTCCGCCGCCTGAGTAAAAAACAGTGCCGGAAAGGGGTTTAATCATTCCTGAAATGGTTTTAAGTAGTGTAGTCTTTCCGCATCCGTTGGGGCCTATAAGGGAGATTATTTTTCCTTTAGAAATTGAAGTGCTGAAAAGCCTTGTTACTTGCCTGAGAGTTTTTCCTGTTTTGTAGCCTGTTGCAAGATTGCTGATTTCAAGAATCATCCCTTTATTATCTTTCATAATACCCCTTTAAGAGTACTTTTATCACTACAGGCGTTCCAATTATGGCAGTTACTGAATTGAGCGGAAGCATTATGCCGCTTCCCGGCAGGGCGGAAATAGTATCTGCGGCAAGAGCAAGGGCTGCACCTGTAAAGATGACGCCGGGGATGAGAATGCTGTGGCGGTCTGTTTTAAGCGCCATCCTGCAGAAGTGGGGAGCTGCTATCCCTATAAACGATACCGGCCCGCAGAGTGCGGTAACTGCCCCTGTCATTACAGATGTAAGCAGGATGAGAGAGATTCTGAACTTTCTGGTATCAGATCCCATACTTAGGGCATAATCCTCACCAAGGAGATAAAGGTCGCATTGTTTTGAAAGGAGAAAAGAGGCGAGAAAAGAGGATGCAAGAAGGGGAAGAAAGATGCCAAGGTCTTCTCTTGATATATTTCTGAAACTGCCTGCAGACCAGTTGATGTAAGACCTTACAGCCTGGTTTGATGAAAACCTTATCAGTATTCCTGTAAGGGAGTGGAGAAAATATCCTGTAAGAAGCCCTGCAAGAAGGGTTATAGTCATGCTTTCATATTTTTTTACAAGTCCGATCAAAAGCGCTGTAACAATCAGTGAGCCTGCAACTGATGAGGCAAGAACTGATATTCCACCTGTTTTAAGGATTGGAACTGCGAGTATTGTAACTGCCGCGCCAAGCCCTGCACCGGAAGCAATACCTAAAACATCAGGCCCTGCAAGGGGATTTCTGAAAAAAGTCTGTAATAAAAGACCTGAGAGGGCAAGGGCTGCTCCTCCAAATGCCGCGGCAAGGGCGCGGGGCAGGCGCAGCTCAAGCACTATCTTCTGATTTCTGATCTGCATCGCATCGTCTTGAGAAATATTTTCCTGAAGCAGGATCCCCGCGATTCCGCGGAGAGGGATTTTTACAGAGCCGTTTGAGATGCTGATCATAAACAGGAGTAATACAAGTAATCCTGTAAGAGCCAGTCCTGTTTTTCTGCGGTTAATCGTCATTGCAATAATTAGACACGCGGGAGGGGGCTATAGTCAAGAAGAATGATGATTATAAGTTGAATAAATTATTATTCCGGTATAATATTAATATGCTTAAGTTCATGGAAGCGAGGTGAAAATCCTCTACAGACCCGCTGCTGTGATTGGCGACAGACCCCTTAAGGCTTTACGCCTGCCACTGGGTTTTTCAGGTGATGCCTGATAAATGATCCGGGAAGGGAAGGGGCGAGGTGGCATGATTTTTTTCGTGCCGCAGCCATAAGTCAGAATACTTGAACAGGCACCTATTTTATTCAAACTTCGCGGATCGGGTTGGAATAGGCAAATTACTGTCATGCTAAAAGGCATTTCCTCTTTGAGAGGCTGTGTTTTTAAGTGATGTGACAGACAGGCTTATCTCTGACTTCTTTTTCAAAGCGGAAAAGGAGTTTTTTTTGAAACAAAATCTTTTTATTTTACTTATTTTTGCGGTTTCTCTTTATTGGGCATCAGCTGATGAAACTGAAGGCAGCGGCCGGGAGGAAGAGTCGCAGGCAGACATTACAGTTTCAGTTTCAGCCGCAAGAACAGTAAAACCTGATATGGAGATCCCTGGGTCTGTAACAGTTATCACTGCGGAGCAGCTTGAAAACAGGACAATTACTGAGGCGATATCCCTTTATGCCGGGATTGACTTCCGCTCCTTCAACGGCTCGTCATCATCACAGCCTGCGGCAAGGGGATTTACCGAAAATGGCCAGGGAAGGGTGCTTATCCTTTATGACGGTGTAAGACTTAATAATCCTGATATGGCAGGATTTAACTGGCTTGCTATTCCTGCGGGTAAGATTGAAAGGATTGAGGTAGTTAAAGGGGGTGCAAGCTCTCTTTACGGTGATTTTGCTGTGGCATCTGTAATAAATATCATCCCTGTTAAAGGGGAAAAAGGCTTTTTTCTTGATACCTCACTTCGGGGAGGAAGCAGCAGTTTTTCAGAAAAATCAATAGATGCCTCGATCGGGGGTGATGTTCTTACTCTAAAGGTTTCTGCCCTTGACAGCAGGACAGAAGGGTTCAGAAAAAGAACAGGGTCAGAAGCAATAAGTTTCAGTTCTGATCTTGAGGCAAGAGCAGGGGATAAGCTTAAAGGTTCACTTCATCTTTCATCCGGGGGCGAAATGTATGAAATGCCGGGAGGCCTTTCCAAAGAACAGTTTAAAAAAGATCCGAAACAGGCAGTTAATCTGTATGATGAGACAGAGACAGATTCGTTATTGGCGCGCCTTTCAGGGTTCTGGGATATTACAGAAAATGCAGCCATTTCTTTTACTGCCGGTTTAAGCTCAAGAGATACAACTACTGACATTATATC
>JAVEZE010000164.1:0-5626 GCA_034003145.1 Spirochaetia bacterium | reverse complement strand
ATAATAACTGAAGAGAAGGACCCTTCTGTAATAATTGAGGAAAACAACCTTCAGCAGCTTGATGATTCCGGAGAACTTTCTTCCAGAATTGATAAAGTACTTGACCAAAGCAGCGCGGCTGTAGAGCAGATAAAGTCAGGCGACATGAAACCGATTGGTTTTCTTATCGGACAGGTGATGAAACTTTCAGGCGGCAAGGCAGATCCCAAAAAGACAAAAGATATGATTATGAAAAAAATATCCTGAAGAAACGGAAAAGGTGCGGTTGATTGAGGCGGAAATGCTGAATCTGCCGCATTGTTATCCAAAGCTTCTTTCATGGATCTATAAATATTATACAGAAAACAACAGGACAGATATAATGAAAATAAAAAGAAACTGTACATGCGGAAGCCTTGAAATAAAAGATACTGGTAAAGAAGTTATATTAAGCGGCTGGGTGGAAAACTACCGCGACCACGGCGGAATTATCTTTATAGATCTTTATGACAGATGGGGACTTACCCAGGTAGTTTTTGATCCCGAAGTCTCCGGCAAAGACGCCCACGCAGCTGCCGGGGCCCTGCGGAGCCAGTTTGTCGTATCAGTACGGGGAGAGGTGAGAAAGCGCCCCGAAGGATCTGAAAACACAAAACTCGCGACAGGCTATATCGAAGTTTACGCGAAAGAGATCGAGGTATTGAACGAATCAAAAACTCCCCCCTTTGATGTGTATCACGCATCAGCTGTAAACGAAGAGGTGCGGCTTAAATACAGATATCTTGATCTTAAAAACACAAAGCTCCAGAAATCGATGATTTTCAGAAGCAGCCTTACAAATACAATAAGAAATTATTTTTTTGAAAATGATTTTATTGATATTGAAACCCCGATACTTACCAAATCAACACCTGAAGGGGCGCGTGATTATCTTGTCCCGAGCCGAGTAAACCCGGGCAAATTCTTCGCCCTGCCGCAGAGCCCGCAGCTTTTCAAACAGATGATGATGACAGCAGGTTATGATAAATATATCCAGATAGCAAGGTGCTTCAGGGATGAGGATTTGAGGGCGGACAGGCAGCCTGAGTTTACCCAGGTTGACCTTGAGATGTCTTTTGTCGACAGGGAGGATGTAATAAAAGTAGTGGAAGGGCTGTTTGAAAAAATTTACAGCAAGCACCTCGGCCGGCAGCTGCAGCTTCCTCTTAAGAGAATAACCTATGACGAGGCTATGCTCAAATACGGGTGCGACGCGCCTGACCTCAGGTTCGGCCTTGAGATAACTGAACTGTCTGATATTTTTGAGAAGACAGAGTTTGCAGTCTTTAAAGGGGCCCTGTCGCAAAAGGGAAAGATAAGGGGAATAAACCTGAAAGGACTCAGCGCTCAGCTTACGAGAAAAGATCTTGACTACATGACCGAGTTTGTAAAACCGATGCGCGGAAAAGGGGTTGCCTGGATAAGGATGAACGAGGAGGGGCCCCAGTCTCCGATAATTAAATTCTTTACAGATGAGGAAGCATCTTCACTTTATGAAAGGATGAACGCCCAGACAGGGGATGTTCTTATTTTCCTTGCTGACAAAGAAAAAATTGTATGCAGCTGCCTTTCTGAGCTGAGGAAATTTTTCGCGAAAAAATGCTCCCTTTACAGTGAAAGTGATATCAGCCTTATCTGGGTTGTTGATTTTCCGATGTTCGGCCCTGGAGAAAAAGGAAAACCTGAGGTTCTCCATCACCCTTTTACATCACCCAAACCCGAGGATATTTCAAAGCTTGACAGCGATATCTATGCTGTAAAAACCAATGCCTATGACATAGTCTTAAACGGCCATGAGATAGGGGGAGGAAGCATCAGAATGCACAGCTCAACCCTGCAGAGAAAAATACTTGATATAATCGGTATTGGAAAGAAAGACGCGGAGAGGCAGTTCGGCTATCTTCTTGAGGCACTTGATTACGGTACCCCTCCCCACGGCGGGCTTGCACTTGGCCTTGACAGGATGGTAATGCTTTTTCTTGGCCTTGATTCAATTAGGGATGTAATAGCCTTTCCCAAGACACAGAAGGCAACCTGCATGCTTACAAACGCGCCTTCGGATGTTGCTGATGATCAGCTGGAAGAGCTTTCAATAGAAACAGTACTGCCTGATCATGAATAATCAGGGCAGATACTGTCTTGTTTAATAATTATTAAGCCTTAATTCCCCCTGTAAATATATTTTTAATATCCCGTACTATCAAAAAGAGTGACGGTATCAGGAAAAGGGAGACTATTGTCGCGAAAATAAGCCCGTAGGAAATTGCCATGACAACAGGAACAAGGCTTTTTACATCGCCTCCGATTCCGTAAACAGAAGGAAGAAGCCCGGCAACTGTTGTTACCGTGGTGAGTATTATTGGCCTCAGCCTCTGTTTTGCCCCTTCTGCTATCCATTCCTTAAGCTTTGCTGTTCCGGCCGCGCTCTCTTTCATCAATTTATTGATAAAAGAAACCATGATTACACTGTCGTTGACAACTACACCGCTTAAGCCGATCATGCCGATAAGCCCCATAAAGGAGAGGGGCATGTTATGAAATACAAAAGCAAGAAGCGCGCCTATAATCCCGAATGGAATTGTGAGAATTACGATAAGGGGCTGCTCAATCTTCCCGAATAGAAGTACAAGGAGAAAATATATGAGAATAATCGCAATTACAAAAGAGAACCCGAGGTCTGCGATTGATTTTGAAGTCTCTTCAGCTTCTCCCTTGATTATAAGTCTTATACCGCTGTATTTCTCTGATATTGAGTTAAACTCCGATTTTACAGCGCTTGTGACCATATTGGCTGTGGTAAGATTCCTGTCAACCCGGGATGTAATTGTTATAACCCTGTCCCCGTTGTAGTGATTTATGATCGAAGGGCTGCTGCCTGAGCTGATTGCGGCAATCTGGTCAAGCCTTATGAGGCGCCCTTTCGCGTTTGGAATCAGCAATCCCTGGAGAAATTTCACATCTCTCCTGTAGTTTTCATCTATCTGGACACGGAAATCAATTTTCTCATTCTCAGTCTGAAATGATGTCGCGACTGTACCGTCATACGCTGTTTTAACAGCTTTCGCGACCGAGGCTACATCAAGCTCCAGCTTCGCAAGTTCTGAATAATTAAAATCAACTTTAAGCTCTTCCTTTCCCGGTTTCTGGTCTGTCTCAAGATCAAGCACCCCGGGATAGGAGTTCATAAATGTTTCAATTTCATCAGAAACTTTTTTCCGTGTTTCTGCGCTGCTTCCCGCTATCTTTATCTCTACAAGTCCGCTTGCGGAAGGTCCTATAGACTGCTTGGCGAACAGTATTTTTTCAAACCCCTTGATCTGCTGCTGTTTTATTTCCTTGTTTACAGCTTTCATTATATCTTCAACTGTTCTGCTTCTTTCTGCCTGCGGAACAAGATAGACAGTGATCTGCGACCAGTTTGTATGGTTTCCCTGTGAGTTTATTTTCTTTACATTATGATGCCCTATGTTTGTTTTTGTTGAATATAATTCATCTTTTTTAATTACCTTTGAAACAACCTCTTCGATAAGGGCTGTTTTTTCGGAAGTTGCCTCAAGCGAGGTCCCTGCCGGGGTTTCAAGATTTACAAAAAAGGCATCAGCTGTATTATCCCACATTAAAACAAAGTTTTTGATATTGTCCCTTGATAAATATAAAGTTAATCCCAGGGTGAAAATAAAAAACAGCAGAATAAGATATCTGAAATTAAGGAGAACCAGAAGCAGTTTTCTGTACATTTCTGAAAATCTGTCAAATCCTGTTTTCCTTTCGGTATCTGGCTCATTATCCGTTTTTCTGTCAGGTTCTGCAGCAGGTTCTGCATCAGCAATAATTTCTTTCACTTTTTTCTTTTTTACATGCGTAAGGTGGCCTGGAAGGATAAAAACTGCTTCAAGAAAGGAAAGGATTAATGCAGCGGAAATTATTACCGGATATACATTGATAAATTTTCCCATTGTTCCGCTTATGTAAAGGAGGGGAAGAAAGGCTGCGATGGTAGTAAGTATTGTAATAACAACCGGGGATAAGACCTCTTTAACTCCCGCAAGGGTGGCTTCCACAGGCTCATATCCCTTTTTCCTGTAGGAATAGATACTTTCGGCAATAACAATTCCGTGATCTACCAGCATGCCCAAAACAGTGATAACAGCGCCAAGAGTAATCAAATCAAGTGAATAATCCATTATTCCGAAGAAGACAAACAGCATTAAAAGGGTTGTAGGAATTCCGAATGCTGTCCAGAAGGCGGTTCTGAAATCAAGAAAAATCAGCAGAATTATAAAAACCAGAACAAACCCCATTACCGCGTTGGAAGCCACAACGCTCAAAAGGCTTCTTATTGAAAGAGAGCGGTCATCAATGTTATTAAGTATTATCCCTTCCGGAAGCGATTTTTTTTCTTTTTCAAGAAACTGCTTTATATTGTCGACTGTTGTAACTACTCCTGCATCCTCTTTTTTGACAATGCTGAATGTAATTCCCGGCTTCTTGTTTACCCTGACCAGAACTGCCTGTTTCTTGAAGCTGTCCTCAACATTTGCTATATCATCAATCCTGAGCGCCGGCCTTTCAAAAGTAGAGCGGATTATTACCTGGCCGACTTCCGCCGGATCATCAAACTGCCCGATTGTAACAATACTCTGTTCCTTCTGGACAGATTGAAGTGTTCCCCCGGTTGCCCTGATGTTTCTGTTTTCAATACTTTTAATAATCTCATTTAGAGATACATATTTTTCCTTAAGACTGTATGGATTTACATTAATTTTTATCTCCCTTTCAGCTACTCCGCCTGTCTTGACCTCTCCTACTCCCTGAACTCTTTTAATTTTTTCTTCAAGCAGAAGAGCATAATCAATCAGGGCTTTTTCAGTGATGCCGCTTCCCTCTTCCGCTGTTATTCCGAATGAATAAACCGACATCATTTTAGGGTTTACATCAATAATGTTTATTTTTTCAACTTCGGGAGTTACCCCTTCTGTCGCGGTTCCTATCTCCCTGTATATCTGGTCTTTAACGCTTTTTACATCGCTTAAATCCTGGTCAAGATAAACAGTTATTGTTCCGCCATTCTCTACGGAAAGAGAAACCGTATCTGTAATTCCCGGAATCATAGACAACTGCTCTTCAATCGGTATTATCGCGTTTATCTCTGAATCCCTGGGGCTTGCGCCGGGATAATTGATATCTATTATCATGGTATTCATATCTGTGGATGGAAAAATATCCTGGTTCAGATTAAGAAAGCTGAAAATACCAATCAGCAGTATAAGAATCAGTATAAAACCTGTAACTGCCCTGTTTTCTATAAAATATCTTATTGCCTTTTCCATACTTATCTCCATGCTGCTTTTTCAATACTGCTGAAACTATCAGTCAGTTCCATCGCCTGAAACCTTGTTTTATGATAGCTGTATAGCTTATCAAGCTTTTTAATCTGCTGAAGCGTTTCATTGTCAAGACTCTGGGTAATATATATCAGCTGCCCTCTTCCCTGGTTATAATATTTTCTTTCTTCCCCTGTTTTCAGTTTCGCGATGGAAACCAGTTCATCCTGATTCATTATAAAGTTCCTGTCCTGATTTAACTGGGTAACAAGAGAGTTTCTGAG
>JAVEZE010000163.1:0-5629 GCA_034003145.1 Spirochaetia bacterium | reverse complement strand
AAGGTGCGGCCCATCTGCCCTTTAACCTCAAGATCGATCATCAGTTCAACAAGTTCGAGAAACTGGTCATCAGCTATTGCGTCTGTAACAAGCTGCCAGGCTATGTGCTGTACTGTAAGCGGAATATTTTCAGGGCATCCGGTGCGGGCATAAATATCATAACCGGGGTAAAGGAGCCGGCAGACTGTTTCAAGCATCTGTACGCCCAGAGATTCATAAAGTGTTTTAGTGACAGCGCTTTTCAGTCCGGCGCGTACGCGCATTTTATCCTCTTATACTTTCTGTTATATCGTTTTATTTTCATAAAAAGGCAGTTCAATAAATTGCCCGCATAAAATCATAGAAAAGTTATCCTGTCAGGTCAAGTCTTCAGTCTCTTTTTCTTGATAACCTTGGGTAATTTTTTACAGCTGTATGAAAATGGTACCCAAACTGCCGCAGCTCGAAAAATGATGACTTGAAAATATCATTTTATGATAATTCCCTCAGTATTCTTTATTTAATCATAAAAGTGTATCCTAATTTTAAAGCTGAACCATTAAGAAAAATATCTGCATTATCACTTATACTGGTAAATGCATGTGAATATATAAAATCAAATAATATCCTTCCCGCGCCCAGGGGATGAGTATACCCTCCGCCTAATCCAATACCAAAAAGAAGGCTGTTGTCGGAAATAAATTCGCTGGAATAAGAATCCCCGTCTACATTTATCTCCGATTCAATGTCTCCAAGTATTAAAGAGAATTGAGGACCAATTAACCCGTAAAGGAAACCGTCTCCAACTGGTAAGCGGGGTTTAACAAATAATGTAAAATCAATAACATTTGCTTTTATTGTTTCTTTTACTTTATTACCATCAATATCATAATACTCAGCGCCGCCCCTTCGGCTTGTGTATCCAATCTCAGGTTGTAATGCAACCCAATCTGTTAAACCTGCTTCAAGAAAAGCAGCAGCTGATATTCCCATCCTGGCTCTATTAACACCATCAGTGTTTGTTAATGCGTCATCCCACTCTTTTCCGCTAAACCATCCTATATTTGTTCCAGCTTTTACACCTGCTGATATTTTTGGATTTTTTACATTGGGAATTTCAACTTGTTCTTTTTTTTCTTCAATAACTGGTTTTAAAACAGTAATTGCTTCCTGAGCCGGATTATCAGTTTTTATTGTATTCTGATGAGGAAGAGACTGGCTGTAAAATTGATAATTATATTCTTCAAGAAGCCTGATATATTCCTTTATCCTCTCAAAATAATGGGTATCAGATTCATTTTCTATCTGTTTAAACTCAACCGTATCTGATAGTCTTTTTTCAACTATACCGGCCTTTCTTATTTCTCCTGTTTTTGCGTCAGTTATCCTGACAAAAAGGCGTATCATTGCATCACGGTTGTATAAATGAGCCCATTTTTGATTATTTGATACAGAACCATCCTGTATGTTCTCAACTTCAAAAAACAGCCCTGCTTCCAATACTCTATAGGATATAATTACATCAGCTGTTACTAATGATATTCTATTACGGGTTTCTTCTCTGATATTTGTATAATCGTTTTTGAATATCTGGTAAAGGTCAATAAAATTTTTGATATCTACAGAAGAAATGTCATTAACAATTTTCAAATATTCAACATTATCTATATTCTCTGCCTGGCTGAGGCTTCTTATAACGTCTTCATGGCTGGAAATATCAAGTCCTCTATCTTCAAGAAATTTTAATAACAAGAATAGAGGGTGGTGCGGAAAGTTGCTCATTGAATAAGAGTAATAAAACTTTTCCTGCTCATCATCAATTCTATTAAGCATTTCCCGGTTACGCTCAAGCGCTATATGGCCGTTAGACACCAGATTGTAAATTAAATTATCTTCAACAAGATAATTAATGCCGGAATTGTCATGGCCTGATTTTTCAAAAGAAGCTACAAGAACTTTTTCCGATGCATTAATTGAACCGGCTATTAAATCCATTATTGGAAGTTCCCGTGCGCATTTTTCAACCAGCAATGCATGAGTATCATCAAATACAGGTTTAATAAAGTTTTGCTGAGTGGTCTGGCAGGAAATCAAAAAAATTGTAATAAATATTGCTGCACAATAACAACTTGTAAGCTTAATACTTTTTTTCATACTTTCTCCGTAATAATCCTGTTCGTTACAATTTGATTATAACACACAACTATATATTTATCCTGATACATTTTTTTCTTAAAGTGTTGTATATGCGATTATTCTGATTATTACACATAGAAGAATCTGGAGGAAGTTATAGGTAATAGCATTACCGTAACATTGTTGATGCACTATAACAATGCAAGTGTTATAGTGCAAATATTATGTTATATAAGGTGTAGGATGGGGTGGATTTGCTAAAAATGTTTACAGACTATATTAATGAAAATCTCTCAGTTCAGGTCTCAGTCAAAAAATGGAAGGGGATTGAACTGCTGTCACTTTTTTTCAAAGATCATTATGATTATTATCAATGTAAAATCCTGGACGTAGATTGCCTGCTCATGATACCTAAAGTCGAAGAAGGATTGACTCCTGTGAAGATCAAAAAACACTTTAATCAGATTTTTGAAAATCATCATCTCCCAGGGATCTATTTGGCTTCTGCGATTACCCCTTTTCAGCGTAAACGGCTGATTCAGCAAGGTATTCCTTTTGTTATTCCCGGCAATCAGATGTATCTGCCCCTTTTAGGGCAGGATCTTCGTGATTATTATAAAAAGTCAAGAATTAATCAGGATAAACATTTTAGTCCTTCAACCCAGGCGGTATTGTTCGGGATTCTTTATCAAAAAGATCAAAACGAGTTCACAGTGTCTGATCTGAGAAAAAATCTGGGTTATTCCTCCATGACCATTGTCCGGGCTTTTGATCAACTGCAATCAATAGGGGTTGCCGCTACCCGGATTGAAGGAAGATAGAGAATCATAAGGTTAAATAAGCAGTCTGAAAAAGTTTGGGATGATGTGAAGAGCCGGCTGGTGACACCTGTTACCGATCGGATTTCTTTGGAATCTATTCCTCCAGATTGGAATGCCAGGAAAGCCGGGCTTTCAGCTATGTCTGTCTTTACAATGATTTCACCACCATCAATTCCTGTATTTGCTGTCAGCTCATCAGAGTGGAAAATGTTAAAAGCTCATAATACAGTCAAGGAAATCCCATTCCCGGAAGCTGGAGGATGCGAGATCGAAATTTGGTCTTATAAACCTGATACTTTCATACTGAATGATGCCGTGGATCCATTATCCCTCTCATTAATATTTCAAGACACAGATGATGAGCGGATTGAATCTGCGCTTGAGGAAATTAAAGGAGTCTTCCCCTGGTAAGAAGATTGGAGATTTTTCGTGACCATTATAAAGAAGCACCAGAACGATGTATTTCGACTCTTCCGTGTTTTAACACCCGATACTCGTCTGGTTCTTTCATCTACTATGGCGGAAAATGTGAAACTCTTTCTTGATATCATAGGGGAGAATCAATTGGATTTGTAAAATCTGGGGTATGGAAAAAGAACACTTGAATCTATTCTTGTTGAGATAAGTAAATTCTATGGCCTTGATAATTGACCAGCTAAAAAAATAATTATTATTTTGATATATCAAATGATGAGGTGCGTGCACAAATCCCCTGTAACTATTATGTGAAATTGATGAGAAATGTGGAAATTAAATCACATTGCCTCAGAACAGTAATTAGTTTATTATCCTTTAATGGACAACAAATCAGGATTCTCGGACCTTACCCCGGATGCGGTACATCAGGCTGTAGAGGAATCCTCCGGATTCAGGCTTACAGGACTAATTTCCCCGTTTCCAAGCTATATTAACCGTGTTTATGAAATTGAGACTGAAGAGGGAGAGAGGCTTGTAGCGAAATTCTACCGCCCGGGCCGCTGGAGTGAAGCAGCCCTCAGGGAAGAACATGAGTTCATAATTGACTGCGCCGAAAGTGAAATTCCTGTTGTAAGCCCTTTAAGACTTTCTGATGGTGATACTCTAGGCAATAGCTGCGGGTTTTTTTTCACCCTCTTTCCCAAAAAATCAGGGAGAATGTTTGAACTTGAAAGTGATGAGGATTATCTCAGAGCCGGCTCTTTACTGGGACGGATTCATGCCGCAGGAAAAAAAAGAAACAGCAGTCACCGGATAGTACTTGATCCGTCTGCTTCAACGCGGAATGACATAGACGAGCTTCTGGGCGGGCCATACATGCAGGAGAGCTATAAAACAGATTTTAAAAAAACAACTGATGAAATACTTGAACTGATTGTCCCGCTGTTTTCGGATACGCCGGTACAGAGGATCCACGGAGACTGCCATACCGGCAATATACTCTGCAGGCCGGACCGGGACGGTAATAATCAGCTGATGATAATTGATTTTGATGATATGGCTATGGGGCCTGCTGTCCATGATCTATGGCTTTTTCTTTCAGGAAGTTTTGCCGAATCGCGCAGGGAATTCAATCTGCTTGCGGAAGGGTATGAGCAATTCCATCCCTTCGATTATAAATCATCCAGGCTGATTGAGCCTTTAAGGGTTATGAGAATGATATACTTCCTCGCGTGGTGCGCTCGGCAGTATGATGATCTGCAGTTCAGAGCTAATTTCCCCCAATGGGGATCGGATAATTTCTGGGAAAACGAAATCCGTGACCTTGAAAATCAGCTTGAAGATATCAGGCAGTCGCTGTCATAAACTGCCGAAGTGTATATAATATTAAAAGAATTGCCCGTAGTTTGGACTTGAATTGAGAGGAGTGAAAATGAATATTGGAAATAAAATTGAAATCAGGACTGCGACCATAGATGATCTTGCCGCGATCTTTCACCTGGGAGAAAAAGTATTCACCTCTCAGGAATATTCGAACCTGTACCGCACATGGGATGAATATGAGGTAACACATCTTTTCAACAACGAAACAGAGTATGTTCTGGTCGCGGAGTTTGAAGAGCAGGTTGTAGGGTTTGCCATGGGCACGATCATTGAAAAAGCCCGCACAGCATGGAACTACGGCCACCTTCTGTGGCTGGGTGTTGACCCGGATTATGCCCGCATGAACATCGGCAGCCTTTTGTTTGAACGCTTCCGCGAACTAATGGAGGCTGACGGGATCCGTATGCTGATGGTCGACACGCAGGCTGATAACGAGCCGGCTCTTAAGTTTTTCAAACGCAAAGGATTTGAAAACCCGACAGAACATGTCTACATGACGCTGAATCTTAAAAAAGAAGAATAGGGCATGGCATACTCAGTAAACACCAAACGGCTTTACGCCCTGTTCCAGAATATGGTCGACTTCTACAGCCCGTCAGGCAAAGAGGAGGATCTGACTGATTTCCTTGAAAATGTCCTGATGGTAACCGGCCTGACAGTTGAGCGGCAGCCGGTCGATGAATCGCGTTCTAACCTGCTTATTTCATCAGGCTCAAGAGAACAGGATACGCTGTTCCTCGGCCATATCGACACAGTGCCGGCATATGACAAAGAGCATTACGGCTTTTCAGATGATAACGGCCTTTGCCGGGGGCTCGGCACTGCTGATATGAAAAGCGGCTGCGCCGCCAAGATAGAGGCTTTTATGTCTGCTGTAGAAAAAGGCACACTGC
>JAVEZE010000162.1:0-5825 GCA_034003145.1 Spirochaetia bacterium | reverse complement strand
CCAGAACATGGGGATGAGCGATGACAGGGAGCCCAAAGGGACAGCAGGTAAGCCTGTGCTGCAGGTACTTAAAGGGAGCGGAATTACTGATATTCTGTGCGCTGTTGTAAGGTATTTCGGAGGGATAAAGCTTGGAACCGGCGGCCTTGTAAGGGCTTATACAGAAGCGGCAAAAGCTTCTCTTGAAAACCTTGAAACAAAATATCTTGTAAGCGAAACTGAAATAACTGTAACAATAGATTTTTCAGGCTATGACAATGTGAAGCATATTATAACTACAACCAAAGGGGCTGCAATAATAAGTGAAGAGTTCCTAACCCAGGTAACAATAAAGGCCGCCATTCCTGATGAACTCCTGGAATCGGTGGTTGATGCAATAAAAAACACTACATCAGGCAGGGCAGCAATTAGCATGGGTGATTTATAGCCTGTCTCATATTTCTTTCGAAACTGCCCCGATTTCCTCAAGATAGGATTGATACCTGCTGTTGACTCTTTCGAAAACAATCGCGCCAAGCTCTTTTCTCTCAAGATTTTCAGGCGGAAGGGGTTTTAGCATTTCAAGTTCTACATCGAGAGATTTAAGCATCATGACTTTCATAAACTGAGGCATGAATTTCATCCCCCCAAAATATCCAATCCTGGCAAAATCATCCGGTTTAAAAACGCTGTTGTTTATTTTTTTATACATTATGCATACAGGCAGGATTTCAGCTCCAGTCCCTGTTACCGCGCTCATAAGAGAACTTTTAAACGGAAGAAGCTTCTGTCCATTCGAGCAGGTTGATTCAGGGAAAAAGCAGACATTAAGCTTACGCCGGAAAGCATTTCCAATTTCAGGGATTTCATTCCTGAGCGTCGTAATCTTGTGCCGGTCAACAAACAGACACCCGGAAATCACTGCAACCTGTCCCAGAAACGCTCTTTTCTTCATATCTGTTGAAGTTATCAAAAGTGTTCTGAATCTTGCCACAATAAGAAAAACATCGACAAATGAAACATGATTTCCCATTATGTACCAAGATTTTTTATCTGAATAATTATTCTCTCCAGTAAAAACTGCCCTGATGTTCAAAATCCATATAAAAATCCAGGCAAAGAAACTGTTTATATGTGAAAGAATGTTTTTCTTCTTGTAACGCTCCACAGGCAGTAAAAAGAGAGCGCTTGCCGCAGTAAAGTAGAAAATCATTGCAGCAACACATAAAAACATTTTGTAAATCAGTCTCCACAGTTGAACAATCATCACAGAGGGCCTCCCTTTTTGAGACTTGGGCTATCTTTCCCGCACAGTATCCCGCACAGTGTACTAAAACTTCTTTAACAAAGCTGATACTGCGGATATAATAGGCTGCCTGAATGCAAAAAATCAACACAGGAGAGTAATTTATTATGTCAGAGACAGAAATTGTTGTACGGTACGCGGAAACAGATCAGATGAAAATAGTCCACCATTCAGTCTACGCGATATGGTTTGAGGCAGCAAGAACTGATTATATGGAAAAAATAGGTTATCCCTACGCTCAAATAGAAGATGAGGGGATTATGCTTCCCCTTTCGCAGCTTGAATGCAGATATCTTGAAGGGGCAAAGTATGGCGATACAATAAAGATAAAAACCTCAATAATCAGGCTTACACCGGTAAGGCTTGAGCTTCACTACACTGCATCCCGCAAAAAAGACGGAACTCTTATCGCAGAAGGAAAAACAATACATGCATGGACAGATTCCAGGCTGAAGATTATAAACCTGAAAAAAACATCGCCAGCTTTGTACAATCTTCTTGAAAAGGAAAAGGGAATTTAAAAAAAAGAGGCAAGGGCAATTTTCTGAAATTATTTTTTGTATTTGATTTGCATTTGAAATAGAAAAAAGAGCCGGCTAATCAGTTTTCTGAAAGCCGGCTCCGGTTTTATCCCTTCTTTATGGTGTAGATTTTACAGTCCCATATCCACTACAAATACTGCTCTTCTGTTTTTCCATCTTTCTTTCATATCTTTAACAGGTGCAATAGGCTGTTTTCCGCCGAATGATTCTGTTTTGAGAGAACTTTCAGGAACTCCGAGTTTTAAAAGCTCTTTCCTTACACTTTCTGCCCTGTCTGCTGTAAGTTTTTCAAGAATTGCTTCTTCTTTTTTCTCCCGTGCCGAGCCAGCCCCGAGTAAAACATTCAAAGCGTGTCCTTCGATAACAACAGTGTAATCTGGATAAGCTTTCATAAGATCTGCAACTCTCTTCAGCGATTTTCTGTTTATGTTCGCAGTTTCTCTTCCCCGTGAGTCAATAGATGATTTATAGGCGGCAAAAATAATGTTTTCAGTGTTGATGTAATACTTCCCGTCCCGCTTTACAAGTGCGATATCAATCGGGAAATCTCCTTTTGCTGTACCAATATTGCCTGCCATGTCCGCGACTCTCGCGGTTGCTGTATAAACAGCACCGGACTCCAGCTTGTAATTGTTTTCAGTTTCACCGTACCAGTCGACATAGCCTTCAGGGTCTCCTTCTCCGTCAAGGGTAATTACAGTTTGACCATCTGAATCCCTGATTACAATTTCCCAGCCGTAGAGCTTGTAATTTTCCTTTATCTCGAGAATAAAATTAACCTCTCCCTCATAGCTGCCACCTTCATCGACAAACGGGGAGGAGGCAGCATCAAGATCAAGTAAAGGAGCAGTAAGATCATAATAAATATCATCAATCTTTTTTTCTGTCACACCGCCGTTGTTGTAGACAACCCTGAATTCTGCGCTGTAAAAACCTTCGCTGCCATCTTTTCCATCCCAGAAAATGTGATCAGGAAGAGTGCTTGCTCCGTTTTCAGATAACGCGGTTTTTCCGCTGCTCTCTTTGAGGTCAAATTTCCATGAAGCTATATCGTCTTTGGGATCAGAGATTACCTTGAAGTAAAGGCCTGAATTATCATTGCCTTCAAGAAGTCTTATAATTCCTGGTATAACAAGAATATCAGCCGCGCCTACTATTCTTTTAACCGCAATTTTTTCTGTCTTGTGATTGTAGGTGTTTCCAGCCCTGTCTGTAAATGAAGCGGATAGAAAGTAATCTCCGTCAGGGAGGTAATTACCTGAATCATCCATCCCTTCCCAGACAACCAGCGATGTAGAGTCCTCATCAGAAGTTTCCACAACCTCGCTGCCGCTGCTGTCTTTTATAATACCTTTCCATGTAACAATTTCATCTGACTTAAATGATATTTCGGAACTGTTTCCAGGTTCATCCCTGCCGGGTGATATAACACGGCTGGAAATATTTACTGTTACTTTAGGCATTACCGTGTCAATAACAATTTTCTCGTTATGAACAATCCTGGCGCCGTTATCATATATGCTGATGGATCCGGCATTATACTCACCGTCAGGAAGCATAACGCCATTGCTGTCAAGTCCGTCAAAGACTGCCTCGTACATGCCGGGATCACTGCCAGTATAAACAGCTTTTTTATCACCTGATTCGTCGGCGAGAAAAACTTCCCAGCTCTCAAGCCCTTCAGGGTCATTGTGGCCAAAAGTAAGCACTATTGTGTCTTTTGATCCGTCATTGTTGGGCGAGACATAATGATCAGAAAGTCTAAAAATAATTTCAGGTGTTCTTGTATCAAGTATAATACCCTCAATAGTTTTTTCTTCCATTTTATTACCGGCAAGATCTGTTGAATTAAGTTTATATGTGTATTCACCGTCATCCAGAATCATCCCGTCGTTATCCTTACCATCCCAGATCAATCTTTCAGGAGGCATCCCTTCCCATTCATATTTTTTTACCACTTTGTTATCAGATGAATATATTTCACCAACCCATAGGTGTTCCTTGCTGCTGCCTGTATGGTTTATTTCGTAAAAATCATTTGATCCATCATTATCAGGTGAGAATTTGGGATTCAAAGGGCCCCGCAATGTCACTTCAGGTTTAACAAGATCAACAATAAAGTTATCAAGCTCAGCTTCCCTAACCAGGCCGGCCGGATCCTTTATCCAGATTTTGGCATTATAGGTTCCGTCCGCAACAACCTTGCCATCTTTATTCTTCCCGTCCCATTCAATGGATTTTTCAAGTGTAAATTTTGAGTATTTTGTAAAAAGTCTTATAAACCAGCCGATATCGGATTTTTCAGTTTTGACAACCTCTTTGACTGTCTTCCCAGTGCTGTCGTTTATTGCCACACCATATTCAGGTACATACCCTTTTTTGCTTTTGACATATAACTCAACCTTGAAATTTAATACAGCGCTGTCCTGCACCTGATTGTTGTCAGGCGATATATACTGTGTTCCGGATGTAGTTACAGTAAGACTGGGCTCTTCACGCTTTCCCCCTGCATGCAGAGAAGCAGATACCATAATCAGTATCAGTAACTGGAATATAATCTTTTTCAACTTAGTCACCTCTTAATTAAATAATCAATATTATATCATACTTTTATCTATTAATATAATTATGCAATAAAATTTACAATATTCAAAGATAAGATAATAAAAAATCATTAAAAAACAAATTCGGATCTTCTCTTGCTGCAAAAACATTGCAAAAAGATTGTAAAAACCGGAATAATAAAATAGGATTGCCCATGCAGAAATTATTTACACTACTCAGGGAATCTGCGGCAAATACGTTAACAGTCTGCGGGATTCTGTTTAAACTTATCATACCCATAAGCATAATTATGAAGATAATCAAGGAATTGGGGTGGATCAGTTATATTGGGGATTTTCTTGCCCCTGTTATGGGGGTAGTTGGCCTTCCTGGAAGCTACGGGCTTGTTTGGGCAACAGCAATGTGCACAAATATCTACGGTGCAATGCTGGTTTTTTCTGGCATAATAACATCACAGCCGCTTACAACAGCTCAGGTAACTGTTCTTGGGATAATGATACTGGTCGCGCACGGGCTTCCGGTGGAAAGCTCAGTGGCAAGAAAATCCGGTATACGGTTAAGGGTTTCTCTTGTTATAAGAATCGGAATGGCAATTGCCTTCGGCTTTATTTTTTACAGGGTTTTCAACCTCTTCAATTTGTATAACACAGAACCTGTAATCCTGTGGGTTCCGGAAAACAACGCTCCGGGAATAGCTGGCTGGGCAGCCGGGGAGCTTAAAAATTACGCTGTAATGGTAGTGATAATATTTTCTCTTATTACCGGAATGAAGCTGCTTGAAAAATCCGGGTTCATCGGAATTCTGGTAAAGATTCTGCATCCGCTGTTGAAAATCCTGGGAATAGGCGAAAAAGCAATACCGATAACCATAATCGGGATAGTGCTGGGCTATGCATACGGAGGAGGACTGATTATACAGGAGGCAAAATCAGGGAGAATAACAAAGAAAGACCTGTTTTATACAATAATTTTTTTATCGCTCTGCCACAGTTTTATCGAAGACAGCCTTCTCATGGTATCAATCGGAAGCGCTGCACTCCCTGTATTTTTAGGAAGATTTATTCTTTCCTATATAACCTGTTCTGTTATTGTTCTGCTTACACGCAATATGGATTACAGCCTTTTTATTCGCCTTTTTTTCAGGCCGGAGAGCGGCAAATCTCCAAACCAGGCTGCATCAGAAAATTAAAATCCGGATAATTAAATAATCAAAAAATATAAATGAAAAAAGCCGCTCCCTGCTTGCAAGGGCTGATTGCAAGGGCTGCTTGCAAGGGGCGGCTCTGTCATCAGTTTTTTATGGTAATATCTATTCGTACATCGGGTATTTCGCTGTAAATGTATAAACCTCATCCCTTATCGCAGCAAGGGCGTTATCATCATCAATATTTTCAACAACCTGTTTTATGAATTCAGCAACAACAGCCATTTCC
>JAVEZE010000161.1:0-5925 GCA_034003145.1 Spirochaetia bacterium | reverse complement strand
TGATATAAGCGGCATAGGGATTCTTGAGATAAATTTTTCAAGAAGCTCTCCTGTAGGTTCATTAATTAGCGAAACCAGTATCTTCATTGATTCAAGTATCCGTCCCGCAGTATTGCCCCAGCCCGGTTCAAAACCGACTTTTTTCATTGCCTGTTTTATGGATAAGTAAGGGGTTTGAGGAGATTTTTTCTTCAAAAACCCGATCATCAGATTTATCTCTTCGAAAAACTCGTCAAAATTCTTTATAATACTGCCGTTTACAAGAAGCTGCCGGTCACTGTATTTATGAAGCTTGATAAATTCAAACAGGTAGTTATTCCATTTTTCAGGGTTGCTGAAAATATTGCTTGAAAGGTATTTGTTTAAGAAACTTATTCCTTTTCCCAGACTTTCCGGATCTTTCATGGAAGGGCCGTAATCATAGAAAGGGAGAAAATCAATGTGCAGGTGCTTTTCATCCATATATTTTTTTGTCACAAAAAAATCTTTCTGATCAAGATACTCATCCCTGGTTATCTTCTGGAGAAATTCACCGTCAATTCTCAGTTTATAGAAATGATATTTTGCTATTGAGGCTCTGTTAAGGAGAATCAGTGAATCATGGGAAACAAACATCTCCTGGATTTTATTCAGAAAATCCGCGATTGTTGATTTTTTTCTGAATATTTCTGTTTTATTATACTCAGAGCAAAAATTATCGAATTTGACAAGGATATCATTCTTTAGAAAAAATCTGTTCCCCTCAAGGTTGAAATAGCTTATAAATTCCTTAAAATCGTGCTGTTCTTTTTTACGTATAATACTTCCAAGCAGGTTTGTGCTTATCATCTGTTCTCCTTTAGTTTCTCAAGAAATTTATAATGCTTCATTCCTTCTATTATTCCTTCTGAGTAAGGTTTTTCCGCAAAATATATTTTTCTGCTTTCCCTAAGCGTCTCCAGTTCAGCTGAATAGTTTCCCACAACTACGGCACAGGTATCTCCCCTGAGCATATCCTCATCGTTGCCTGAATCACCGCAGGTAAGAATGTTCTCAAGAGGTATACTCCACTTATAGCTTAAATAACGGAGAGCTTTACCCTTAGAGGCGCGGTAGGGAATAACGTCAAGATATTTTTCAGCAGAATACACAATCGTGTATCTGCATTTTTTCCTGTTAAGATGCTCATGAATTATATTGATATGATCCCTTCCAGGTTCAAGATAATAACTTACCTTGAAAAGGCTTTCATCATTTACGCTCTGAAGCTTGAGAAAAGGTATATCGGACAAGACCTCCCGGATCAGGTCAGGGTTCCATTTGTGCGAAATGTGAGTGTGCCAGCCTCTGTCATATTTAAGCTTATCTGTGTAATAAATTTCTGTTCCTACAGACGCGATAATTATATCGGGGGAAGGTATTTTGTGTGACTTAAGATATGAGAGAGCGGAATCTGCGTTTCTCCCTGTTGCGACAGCAAATCCAAGGCTCTCCTGGTTTAAGGAGATTATTTCTGACAGGATATCGGGGTTTTTCCCGTCTGATCCGATAAGTGTTCCATCTATATCAGAGACAAAAAGATGTTTTATTGATGAAAGTCTTGTACCCGAAGGTTTGGTCCCATCCTTATCCTTTTTCAGATAAACAGAAGGATCCATACCGTAATTACTGTTAAGGAGTTTTACATATTCTTCAGCGTGCGCTTTCCATGTATAATATTTTCTTGTATTTTCAATTCCGTTTTTAGAGTATTTTTCCCACAGGTTTCCGTCGCTTATAATTTTTTTTAGCGCATCAGCTATCATGCCGCTGTCTTCCGGATCAACAATTATTCCGTTGCCGCAGTTGTGAATAATGTCTCTTGGCCCTCCGTCGTCAGTCGCCACGATAGGCAGGCCGCAGGAAGCTGCCTCAAGCAGCGTAAGACCGAACGGCTCTGTAAGGGCAGCGTTTACAAAAACCCCTTTTTTTTCAGCCGCTATCCTGTAAAGCTCGGGAACCTCAAGTTCAAAATCATGCTTTTTGGGAATTGCCATTTTTCCATAAAGGTCAAACCTGTCCATCAGAAGAAGCATCTCTGTAAGAACATCCCGTTCATTATCCTCTTTCTCAGCAATGCTTTTTCTAAGACCAGCGAAAATGGCAAGGTTTGCCATAGCCTGAAGCTCAAGATTTTTTCCGTACGCTTTTATCAAACCTGAAATATTTTTCCTTTTTTCCGGTCTGCATAGAGTTAAAATCAGGGGTTTATCCGGTTTAAGAAAAAACCTGTCCAGCTCCTGCAGAACTGAAGCGTGCGCGTAAATTTGTTTTTCTTTCGTCTCTATCTCAGGTATCATATTGTGATAATAGGGATAGAATTTTTTTGTATCTATTCCCGGAGGGATAACCTTATAGGAGGGTGTTTTTTTGTTATCATATAACCCGTACTGCTTGTCAATTTCCTGCTGCGTGCTTGTAATTATCATATCAGCAGAGCTTAAGATTTCTTCTTCCTTTTTTAATCTTGTGTCCATCCTGAATTTTCTGTTGATCTCATTTTCAGACATCCCGTCGCCGAGCAGCTTGGCATGCTTGTTTCTGCCAAGTGAGTGCCCTGTAAAGAGAAACGGAATCTCAAAAAATGAGGAGAGCTCACGTGCCACATATCCACCGTCTGCATAATGTCCATGGACTATATCAGGAACCAGTTTTTCTTTTTTGATAAACTTTACTGTCTTGTCGACATATTCATCAAGAAAAGGCCAAAGAAGCTCTTTTCTTATATACTTTCTGCCGCCGCACTGAATTCTCACAATCCTGAATTTATCATTTACCTTTTCTACAGGAACACTGTAATCCTGCGAAACTGTTTTGTCGGAAATAAGCCTTGTAAAAAGATCTACCCTTTCAACCTCGTCTTTCATGCTCAATTCTTTACAGAGTTCGATAACATACTTTATCTGGCCTCCTGTATCCGCATCCCGTCCCATTTCCAGCCTGTCCTGCCTTATAAGGCCGTGTATGCTGAACATCTGTATATAAAACTTCTTTCCCATGTTTAAATCCTCACCTGTAATTTTCAGCAATCAGCTGTTAAAAATACGGCTGTAAAATTCTCCATCATCATTTCCAGGGACTGCCCCTTCCAACCCGCAAACCGCAGCCGCGAGTTTGAGCGCTTTTTCCATGATCTCTTCAAGACCCCAGCCGTCAAGCAGCCCCTTTACAAGAACAGATGAAAAAGCATCGCCTGCCCCTACTGTATCCTTTACTTTAATTTTTTTCCTGATTCTATCTTTTAAATATTTATCTCCAATAAATATTTCAGCTCCCTCTTCGCCCCTTGTTACAGCCGCGGATTTTAAATTGTGTTTTTCCATTAAAATTAAAACCGCGGAGCGGTCATCGCATGCCATATTTTCCAGCTTTTTTAGATATTCAAGTTCTTCCCCGTTTACCTTGAGCACAGTGCATTTTTCAAGCGATTTACCGATTATCCGGTCCGTAAAGTTGCCGGGGCGGAGGTTGATGTCATAAAAAATAAGCGCATCAGGCGGCATATTATCAATAAGCTTATGCACAACATTAAAACCGTTATCAGTTCTTTGTATAAGTGAGCCGAAATAAAGACATTTTATCTCTTCCGGCTGTTTGTCAGAAATCACAGGATATTCAATAAAATCATAAGCTGCGTCTTTAACTATATCATAATAATTTTCGTTATTTGAAACCTTTACAATTACTTTTCCGGTTTTGTGAAGAAAATCTCTCTGAAGATATTCCATGCCAATACCCCGGGCCTCGAGAAATTCCCTGATCCGCATGCCGTCAGCGTCGCTGCCGGTTCTTGAAACAATTGATACATCTTCTCCGAGATTAGCGCAGTGGATGGAAAAATTAAGAGGCGCCCCCCCGATTCTTGAATAGGAAGGGAAACTGTCGATTAGTGTTTCGCCGATTGTAAGTACCATAAGTTAACCTGCAAAAAAAGCAGAAGGCATAAAAGTCCATACTTTTTTCGTTATGCTATAATAATAATATTTTTTATGTATGGAGTCAAGGAAAGGATATTTGACTGTGTTATTTGACGGGACTATTTGCCTGAATGCTGTCTTACTGTTTCATACATCAGAATACCTGCCGCGACCGATACATTGAATGAGTCAACACGGCCGAAAGATGGTATTTTAATTAGGCTGTCGCACTTTTCAGCAAGAAGCCTTGAGATTCCGCTCCCCTCGCTGCCGAGGATAAGCGCGGTTTTCCCTTTAAGATTAAGGGACCAGCACTCCTGTCCTGCCATGTCTGCGCCGAAAATCCAGAATCCCTTTTTCTTTAAAAGGTCCATGCTTCTTGCAAGATTATCTTCCACGACAGAAACATATTCGCTTGCTCCGGCAGATGTTTTCCTTACAGTGGGGTTATCGCTTGCGCTTCTGCGGCCAGGAGTGATGACAAGATCAATGCCAAGCTGATCAGCAGAGCGGAGTATCGCGCCGAAATTGTGGGGATCTGTTATACCGTCAAGAAGAAGCACAATTGATTCTTCCTTGCTGCCGGCATCGAGTGTATCAAGGAATTCCCTGACAGAACTGTATTTGATTTTTTTCGCTCCCTTTTCCTGAAGCACAAGAACTGCGCCGCGGTTATCTGAACTTCCTGAAAGCCGGTCAAGCTCTTTCTGCTCTGCCTTTATTACCTTTATCCCCTGTTTTTCCGCGAGAAGCGAGAGATTATCATGCCTTTTATTGTTGCCGGTCATGTATAAAACTGAACGCCCTTTGGCAGATTTTATGTATTCCTCTATTGCATGAAAACCTGTAATTACTTCCACTTTCCCGCTGATTCCTTTTTGATGTTTTCTTTATCCAAATTCCATACCGCTGTTAATTGACCGCTATTGAGTGAATGCTCTTTTATTTTTGCCGTTGCCTGTTTGCCGTTGCCTCTTTGCCATTGCCTGTTTGCCATTGCCTGTTTGTAAAAAATTCTATTTATATTGTTTTGTGTAATCAATTATACCGTCAAAATTCTTGTCCCTTTCAACCTTTGTTATATAGATACCTTTTTCCAGATATATAAAGATATCAATTTTGTTGTCATAATTTGTATCAATTTCCTGTCTTACAAGAACTCCGTTGGAATAAAAATAAAAATCATCCATGCTGCCGTCAAGATTAAAATCTGTTTCTTCATATATTTTATTACCGAATTCATCTATCTCAAGGATATAATCAATTACACCGTCATAGTTGTTATCCGAGCTTACAATCTGTCCGCCGCTCTGCCTGGCCTCAATCCACCTGTCAGCCTTGCCGTCCTTGTTTCTGTCAATCCCTGATTCGTCTGCAGAGCAATACAGCGGAAGTAAAAATACAAAAAAAGCTGCTGCTGCCAATGTTTTGTGAAGTATATGCATAATATCCTATCGGTATTGAACTCTTAACTGTAAAACAATATTATTTTGAAGTTTAACCGGTAAGGAGATCTAAAAAACATCGCTGTCCTGTTCCCAGGAAGACCATGCAACGCTGTCTAAATACCACTCAATAGTTCCGTTTTGAGTGCGGACCATGCTTGCGGGAAGGTTAGGATCCTCGTTTTCATGCTTGCAAATTTTCCTGACAATTTCCCTTTTATCCACTCCTGTAACAAGAAAAATAATTCTCTCTGCATTGCAGATAACAGGCAGGGTAAGCGTTATCCTCTTCCTCCCGTTTTCAGGGCTTACAGAAACAACTGCTGCTTTTTCTTTTTCATCAAGCTGCTCGCTCATGGGAAAAAGGCTTGCGGTGTGGCCATCCTTTCCGACACCAAGATATATCATGTCAAAAACAGGAAACCCGTTCCGCAGGGGCAATGTCTCATACATTGTTTTACTGTACCGGAGCACCTCATTTTCAGGTACTTTTTCTCCCCGTATCCGGAATATATTACTTTCAGGTACTTTAAGAATAGAAAGAA
>JAVEZE010000160.1:0-5949 GCA_034003145.1 Spirochaetia bacterium | reverse complement strand
AAATGCTGTAAAAAGAAAGCTTCAGGAGTCTCCCGGTCCCAGGCAAACAATTGAGGAGCTTTTTTTAATCTATCTTCTTGAGATCAAAAGAGAAGATTTTAAATCTGTGATAAAAAAATCTTTTTCCAAACTTTTAAAAGTATTCAAAAAATAAAATGGCCCGTGTCAGTAGTTTGCCGGCACAGGGCCATAATCTAATCCGCTAAGAAACAGAGCAGATTACTATTCTCTTGTCAGATGACGGTATTTTATTCTGTGGGGCTGGTCATCGCTGATACCGAGACGTTCCTTCCTGTTGGACTCATATTCTGAATAATTGCCTTCAAACCAGAAGACTTTGCTGTCTCCCTCAAATCCAAGGATGTGAGTCGCAATCCTGTCCAAAAACCATCTGTCATGGCTGATTACCACAGCGCAGCCTGCAAAATTAATAAGCCCTTCCTCAAGCGCCCTCATTGTATTGACATCAAGATCGTTTGTAGGCTCATCAAGAAGGATTACATTTGCCCCTTCTTTCAGCATCATTGAAATATTCACGCGGTTTCTTTCCCCGCCAGAGAGCACCCCTATTTTTTTCTGCTGGTCTGCTCCGGTAAAATTGAATTTCGCGACATATGCCCTTGAATTGATTTCACGGTTTCCAAGTTTTACAATATCGCTGCCGCCTGAAATCATGTCATACACTGTCTTATCACTCTGAAGAAGTTCCCTGGTCTGATCAACATAGGCAAGCTTTACAGTTTCCCCTATTCTGATTATCCCTTTATCAGGTTTTTCCTGTCCTGTAATCATCCGGAAAAGGGTTGTCTTGCCAGCTCCGTTAGGCCCTACAATCCCGATTATGCCGCCCGGCGGCAGTGAAAAAGTCATATCTTCGACCAGCACCCTGTCACCGTAGCTTTTTGTTACCCCTTCAGCCTCAATTACAAGATTTCCAAGCCTTGGCCCTGCTGGAATATAGATCTGCAGGTCCTTTGTCCTTGCTTCGTTTTCCTGGCTAAGGAGATTTTCATACGAGTTTATCCTTGCCTTTGACTTTGTATGCCTTCCCTTGGGGCTTAATCGTATCCACTCAAGCTCTCTCTGAAGTGTTTTCTGCTTTTCTGTTTCCTGTTTTTCCTCTTCCCTTAGCCTTTGTTCTTTCTGCTCAAGCCAGGAAGAGTAATTTCCTTTCCAGGGAATTCCCTTGCCCCTGTCAAGCTCAAGTATCCAGCCAGCGACATTATCGAGAAAGTATCTGTCATGAGTTACCGCGATAATTGTCCCTTCGTAGCGCTGCAGATGGTGCTCAAGCCAGGCTACTGTTTCCGCGTCAAGATGGTTGGTCGGCTCATCAAGGAGAAGGATATCAGGTTTCTGAAGCAGCAGTCTGCAGAGCGCAACCCTTCTTTTTTCCCCGCCTGAAAGCACACCGGTTTTCATATCCTCGGGAGGGCACCTTAATGCTTCCATTGCCATATCAAGCCTTGAATCAAGGTCCCATGCGTTAAGATTATCCAGCTTCTCCTGAATCTTCCCCTGTTTTTCAAGAAGCGCGTTCATCTCATCCTCTTCCATGGGTGTCGAGAATTTTTCATTTATCTCATCATATTCCTTTAGCATGCCTACAACTGAGGCGACCCCCTCTTCCACAATTTCACGGACAGTTTTTTCAGGGTCCAGCTGAGGTTCCTGTTCAAGATAACCTATTGTATAACCAGGGCTAAGGACAGTCTCTCCGTTAAACTGTGTATCGACACCTGCAAGTATTTTCAGGAGGGAGCTTTTTCCTGAACCGTTAAGGCCGAGTACGCCTATTTTCGCGCCGTAAAAATATGAAAGATAAATATCCTCAAGTATTTTTTTTGTACCGTGGGTTTTGCTAACCCGTACCATTGAATATATTATTTTATTCTCTTCGTTTGCCATTTTCCCCTCTTGTGTTATTTGTTTTTGTCATATGTTTGTTTTAATTATAATTGAGCCAAGTTTGTATTTGCCTGTATTTTCTGTTATTAAATCGAAATAGTCAAGACAGGCCGGATTCCGGCTATTGACAGCAAATCACATATCAAGCGTGATTTTTTTAAAATTGTTTACCGCAAAATACTTTTTATATTTTTCATACGATTCCCTGCCTGTTAAGACACATCTGCAGTTTTTTAAAAATTCTGACCTGAGCATATCAGCAGAAGCCGCAATATCTTTTATTTCTGTATCAAGCATCACATTACGGCTCTTTTGCCTCAGATCATCATCAAGTCCATAAATTTTTCTCCTGATATTTATAACACCTTTTTCACCCGGGGCAAGAGGCCTTATTTCCCTTCCAATGCCGCTTACAACTGCTTTAAGCAGTATCTCTTCTGTAACAGATTTTTCTGAAACTGATGTTAAAGATTCATAAAATATATTCTGAGTTTCCTCAACATTGGGATCTCTGTAGGATGAAAAACCAAAAAGCCCTTCCATACCGTTCGCGACTACACCGACACCGTATGCGCCTCCATCCATTCTGATCCTGTCCCATAGAAAGCCGGTTTCAATAATTCTGGAAAGTATTTTCTCATGAACATATTCATCGCACCCTACCCTTGCGGCAGGAAAAACCGCGGCGTTATAGCTGACCATGGACGGGACAAGTATAAGGCTGTTTTCCTTTACAGTTTTACTTTTTTCAGAACCAGATGAGATATTCTGTTTTTTAAGGTAAAAGGGAAGATCGCCTGTATTGCCTTCAGGTGCAGGAAGATATTTTTTAAGTGTCTCATAGCAGCCGGCAATATCATTTTCATCTGATGTAAGGGATGACAGGACATGAGGCGTCTTTGAAATATAATTTTTAATTTTTAAAAGTCTGGCCGCAGTTGTTTCCAGATCCTTTTTATCATCTGTATTTATTGACTGCAGAAAAAAAAGCTGGCTTATTCCGCTCCACTTTTCCTGCAGAGAAAGGGAAGGAGAAAAATCTTTGGAAGCATAAAGTGTTGCTGTATAATTACCTCTTTTTACAACTGAAGCTTTAAGATCATTTACCATCTCCATTATAATATCCTTAAGCCTTGAAAGATCACTGAAATCAGCATTTGAAAGAATATCAAAAATAAAATCTGCAGCTTCCCCGTAGCGGCCAGTCAGTGATTTAAAATGGACAGAAAGGATTTCAAGAACATTACCGGTTAAGGTTTTTCCTGTCTCAGGCGATACATAAAAACCTCCTGCTTTCAGGTTCATCATCCTGGCTGTTTCATAATAGGGGATTCCAGGCAGCCCTGTTTCTCTTATGAATTTTGAAAAAAGGGGAAGATATATTTTGAGCTCCTCATCAAGGGTAGAGATATCATAAAAAAGGGCTGTATAAGTTATTCCTGCTGTATAAAAAGAATGTAAAAAGCAGCCGTCACCGGTTTCACGTTTCTCAACATAAGGGATTATTTCAACTTTCTCAGGTATATCTTTTTTTCCCAGAACCGGTATTTTGGCAAGATCTTCTTCGCTGTCTTTTTCCCCCTGGTATTCACCAAATACCGCGCTTTCCCTGTCTCCCCTTTCACTCATCTCTTTATCAGGAATTAAAACATCTGCGGGTTTTTCGGCAGAATTGTTATCCGGCATTACAGTAACTATTGATCTGTGATTGTTGGAAAGAAGTTTTTCCCTGATTAGTTTTTCAAAAAATCTGCTGTCACGGGAAAGAGTTGAGCGGACTTCATCCATAAGTGGGGTAAAAAGCAGTGTTTTATCAGGGTTAAAGCTGTGAAGCCATCCCTGGCAGCTCATAATCATCAGCTTGAGCCCCAAAGGCCTTCCCCCTTTTATCTCCCTGTGTGCAAATTCAAACTGCCTTAAGACCCCCTCTACAAGATCAGGATCAAACCCTTTTTCCGCAATCTCCTCAAGGCTGTCAAAAACAAGCTTTTCGAATTCTCCCCTTTTTTCTTTCTCAGTTCCCCTTACGCCAACAGTAAATATTATCTGCTTTATACCTGTATCAGCACCGCTTACCGGAGAAAGATCTTCCCCAATGCCGGAATTAATTAATGAAAGGTAAAGAGGCGCGCCGGAGTTCCCGATAAGCAGTTCAGAGAGTATTTCCATCTGCAGTGCTTCAAGTGGGTCTGTTGAACTGCCGCAGAGCCAGTTGATTGTTATGCTTGTGGCCCCGCTTCCCTCTTCCGAGTGGGCGGTTTTTTCCAGATAAACAGGAAAATCAAGTTTTTTTTGTATCTGTATTTCTTCTCCTTTTTCTGAATAACTGAATCGGGAAAGAAAATTACTGTCGATAAAATCAAGCTGTTTTTCAGTATCAATATTTCCATAAAGAAATATTCTCGCGTTGGCAGGATGATAATATTTCGCGTGAAAATCCCTGAATTCACTGTAGCTTAAATCCTTGATTTCCTGGGGGTCGCCTCCGGAATCAAACCGGTAGGCTGTATCAGGAAAAAGTGAGCGCGTGGACCATTCAGCCAAAACTGAATTATGCTCGCTGTAGTTCCCCTTCATTTCGTTATACACTACCCCGCCATAGGTATAGCTGCCGTCATTGTTTTTATTTACCCTTACCCCTTCCTGAAGAAAAGTCGCTTCCCTGAAGAGGGGGAAAAAAACAGCATCTCCGTAGACTGACATCAAATTGAAATAATCAGCCTCAACTGTGCTTGACGCAGGGTATACAGTCTTGTCCGGGTATGTCATCGCATTCAGAAAAGTGTACATGCTGCTTTTCAAAAGCTGCACAAAAGGATCTTTCAAAGGGAATTTTTGAGACCCTGAAAGGACTGAATGCTCAACAATGTGAGCTGTCCCTTTGCTGTTAAACGGGATAGTCTTAAAAATAAAGGAAAAAAGATTTTCCGGGTCATTATTGAAAACATGATAAAGCTCGCAGCCGGTTTTTATATGCCTGAAAAACCTCCCCTCTGAATTGAATTCCGAAAGATTATCTATTGATTCAAGAATAAATCCGCTGATTATTTCACCAATTTGCATCTAATCTCCTTAGCCGCTCTAACTGTACCTCTGTCTCTAACTGTACTGTATTCTTAAAACCGCGTTATAAACATTTTTTTCCGCTATCAGGATAAGGCATCTTTTATTGAAAGTGATATCCTTTTCCTTTCCCTGTCTATCTCAATTACTTTTACACATACCTTCTGGTTCACCCTGATAAAGTCTGCCGGATTTTCAACAAAACTTTTTGATATCATGCTTTTATGGACAAGCCCGTCCTGATGTACCCCGATATCCACAAACGCCCCGAAAGCAGTTACATTTGTAACTGTGCCGTTAAGTATCATTCCCGGGGAAAGATCTTCAATCTTTTCAATTCCAGCCGAATATGAAAAAAGTTCAAACCCGCTTCTGGGATCCCTGCCCGGCTTTTCAAGTTCAGCTATAATATCATTCACAGTCAAAAGCCCTGCGCTTTCATCTGTATAATTTTTAGGATCAATTCTGGAAGCTATACCGCTCATCCCCATCACCCTGCCGATTTCAAGATTCAAATCAGAAGCTATCTTTTCTGCGACATGATAGTTTTCAGGATGTACTGCGCTGCTGTCAAGGGGATTATCTCCATTCATGATCCGCAGGAATCCCGCTGCCTGCTGCCAGGCGGTTTTTCCAAGTCCTTTTACCTCAAGCAGGCTGCTTCGGAGCGGGAATAATCCAGATTTTTCCCTGTGCTTTACAATTGATGAGGCAAGTGTTTTTCCAAGCCCTGAAACATAACCCAGAAGCTCGATCCCTGCGCTGTTGACATCAACTCCGACCAGATTTACGCAGCTCACAACAACATCATCAAGTGCTATTTTCAGCTTTTTTTTATCAACATCATGCTGGTACTGCCCAACCCCGATTGACTGCGGATCGATCTTGATAAGTTCTGAAAGGGGATCCTGCAGCCTTCTGCCTATTGAAACAGCTCCCCGGAATGTAATATCAAGATCAGGAAATTCAGCCCTTGCC
>JAVEZE010000159.1:0-5988 GCA_034003145.1 Spirochaetia bacterium | reverse complement strand
TACGGAAATAGTGAGAATTTCAATCATTCCCGCGTTTCTTTATTTTCTAGGCGTCGGAATGATGGTTCACTTTATCGCGGCACGAAGAGGAATCAAGGGACTTCCCAAAACAGATATTCCACCTCTTGGAAAGACTTTAAAAAAAGAGGGATATCTGCTTCTTCCTATCCTTATCATTTTTATAATGATTTTGATGGGTTTTTCACCGCAGCTGGCCGCTTTCTGGTCAATTATTTCTGCCATTGCGTTAAGCTGGATAACACCAGACAACAGAATGACACCCAAAAGAATTATTGAAGCTCTCTATAAATCAGCCAAAAGTTCACTTACTGTAGGAGCTACTGCGGGAGTAATCGGGATAATTGTGGGGATTGTCTCAATGACCGGCCTGGGCATGAAATTCTCCCAGTTTATCATATCCCTTTCCGGCGGATTGCTGCCAACAACTATACTTCTTATAGCTTTTGCCGGTTATTTTATCGGCATGGGCGTTACCATTACAGCTACCTATATTCTATTGGCAGTACTTGCTGTACCGGCACTTGTTAACCTTGGTGTTGATATGGTTGCCGCCCACCTTCTGGTTTTCTGGTTCTGCAATGTCGGAGGTATTACTCCACCTGTCTGCCTGGTTGCTTTTGCGGCATCAGCCATTGCCGACTGTAGACCGCTTGATGCAGGCTGGGCAGCTTTGAGGCTTGCCTCTCCCCTTTTTATAATTCCGCTCCTTTTCGTTTACACCCCTATTCTTCTTAACGGGCCGGCGGGAGCAGTCTGGGCTACGGTAATAACAAGTACTATCGGAATTGTCGCGTTTGCCGGAATGATGCAGGGATACTGGCTCAAGAGGGCAAGCGTTACGCACAGGGTCGTTCTTGGAGTTTCTGCTGTTCTGCTGTTTATCCCCACAACAATGACAGATATTGCAGGTATTGTTTTACTCGCAGTTTTCAGTTTTATAAATTACAGGGTAAACGAAGGTGATGCCGTTGTCCAGGAGTGGTAAAGAAAAAAACAAGGAGAATGATTTGAACAGAAAATTGATATATTCTTTGGATGAAGCCCATACCGGAGTACTGCACGGAGGGGCGGGAATATTCCGCGTTTTGATTGATAAGGATATGGGGGGCGCCGAGCACTTCTCCCTTCTGGTCAATACCAGCAAAGCCGGCGCTTCGGGAAAGGAACACTCACATACAGTAGAGCACTGCTGGTATATCCTTTCTGGAACTGCCACATTCTACATGGACGGAGTTCCCCACAGGATAGGACCCAATATGGCTATCTTTACACCCAAGGGCGTTCCCCACAGGATGGATATAGACCCTGATGAGGATATGACCTATGTTGTTATTTATGCTCCTCCGGGGCCTGAGCAGCAGCTCAAGGAAAACCAGGCGCACGCTTTTGACGCTAAATAAAACAGGGGGGTTCCATACGGGGCCCCTTGTGTTTTTTTAAGGGGTTCAGCAGTCAACTGATAAGTCTATCTGGTATTGCCTGAGGCAGTATCATCGAACGCGTTTGCCTGTTTGTTGCGCAGTTTCTGCTCAGGGCCTGGGGGCGAATAGATTACAATTACGTTAAGATCTTCACCTTCATCGACAACAGGCTGATGCATGGCGTTAGGCGGCACAAATATTGCGCTGCCGGGGCGCATTTCATAGGATTTCCCGTCAATGTTCATTGTCCCTGTCCCTGAAAGAACATAGAAGCAGTGTTCTTCATCATGTTTGTGGCTGCTGCCGGTTGCACCTGCTTTTATTGTATTTTGCAGTAATGAAAAATTCTTTGCTCCGCATGTCGGCCCGTCTATATAAATCCTGAAAGTTCCGGCGTTTCCGTGCAGGACCCCTTTTGTTACATCATTTTCTGTTACCAGCATTTTTTTATCATCCATTAATTTCTGCTCCTTATGTGTGGTGATAGAGTATAATATAAATGGCATGATATGTCATCTGAAATGTAAAACAGCTGCCGCTTGAATCAGTATTGTATTTAGGGATACTTAACAGATTTTTATGATGTCCTGTCAGAAAGATGCAGAAAGCGGGGCTGCATTTTTGTTGGCGGTAACAATACCGTATCTGATCCTTGGTTGTTTTCTGTTCAGGATAAAATAAAACACTCCCGGGAAGGGAGTGTTTATATGATTAGCAGATAACTTGATTACTGAATCCAGGCAGATACAACTTCTTTATTGTTGTTCATCCACTGGCGCGCAGCATCTTCTTCGCTTTTGTCAGATTCCCTGATTGCAACCATAAGAGATCCTATTTCGCTGTTTGTAAGCATCATGTCAGAAAGGAACGCCGCAAGTTCAGGCTTATCTTTTTTAAGGTTTTTTCTTCCTGTAATATGAATATTGCCTTTGCCCCATACATTTTCACCATCCTGCTCAAGAAACTTAAGTTCGAAGTATCCGAACATTGAATGCGGTTTCCACGCTGTTACAACAATCCATTCCTGATTTTTATAGGCATCTTTAAGAGCTGCCATCATAGCAGGGCCTGATGAAGCCATTAAATTATATCCTTCATCTTTAAGACCGTATTTCTCCATAACAACCTCTTCAGTTGTTTTCATGATTCCAGCTCCAGCGTCAATACCAACAATTGTTAAATCAAGTTTATTTTTAGCTTCATCTTTTTTAAGGTCTGAAATTGATTTAATTCCGGCATCATACATATATGCCGGGATTGCCAGCCCGCTTAAGGTTCCTTCATAAACATGGCCAAGGTCAACAAGGTCATCGCCATATTTATCTATATAATCCTTATGAAGCACAGGAAGCCATGTTTCCATAAAAGCATCCTGATCTCCGCCGGAGACGCTGGCGTAGGCGGGAGCGACATCGGAAGCCGTGATTGTCACATCATATCCCATCATATCCTCAAGAACTACTTTTGCAAGGTGAGTGTATGCAACACCTTCTTCCCAGTTGGCATAAACAAGATTAGCTGTTTTTCCGGAAGTTTCTGATTCCTTATTTCCCCCGGCAAAAGCAAAACTGCCTACCATCAACATAATTAAAACTACCATTGAAAATTTTTTAATAAAACTCATTTTTTCTCCTTATATTTTTTATTAATTTTTTTATTTTATCTTTTTGAAACATCACTTAGAGCCTGGGTAACCCTGTCAAGAAAAATAGCAAGTATTACTATCGAAACACCGCCCTCAAAACCCATATCAATTTTCAGCTGCGTTATTCCTTTTAAAACAACATTCCCAAGTCCTCCGGCTCCAATCATCCCTGAAATAACAACCATTGAAAGGGCCAGCATTATAGTCTGGTTCACACCTGCCATCAGGGTCGGCAGCGCTACAGGAAGTTCAGCTTTCATAAGCATCTGTTTTGGTGTAGCGCCGAATGCTTTGCAGGCTTCCTTTATCTCAACTGGCACCTGCCTGATTCCAAGGTTTGTAAGGCGTACGACAGGAGGCAGAGAAAATATCAAGGTCGCAATCACGCCAGGAACAGGCCCCAGTTTAAAAAGAAGTACTGCCGGTATCAGGTATACAAATGCGGGCAGGGTCTGCATAAAATCAAGAACAGGACGCATCACTTTCCATACAGAATCAGATTTAGATGCCCATATTCCAAGCGGTATTCCTGTAAGCAGACCGAACGCAACAGCTGATAAAACAAGAGATAGAGTATCCATTGTCTCATCCCAGTAACCCATATATGCTATCAGGGTGAACCCCAGCACAGTAAAAAACGCTACACCTCTTCCTGCAATTTTCCACGCAAGCAAGGTAAAAAGCAAAATCATGACTATTGCCGGTGGAAAATTCAAAAGCCAGTTGATACCATCCAGGAATCCTTCTACAACCATAGCAATGAAATCAAACAGCCAATCCGCGTTGTCTGTTAACCATTCAATTATTTTTTCAAAACCTGCGCCTATATCTAAAATATCACGAATTTTATTCATATTTAAATTTGTCCTTGTAAGCTGCAGGTTGCCTGATCTGCAACTATTTCACTGAATACAGTTGGAGTTTCAGATTCATCAACTCCTCCATTCATTTCAGAAATAACTACTACTCTGTCGATAATTCCCAAAAATTTATTATCCTCATTAATAACAACCAGAGGTGTTTTTGATTCAAATGCAGTACCCAGTAAATCAGCTATTGAAGTATCTTTACTGGTTGTATAAAAATCATGACTGATGATTGTTGAAAGGTCTTTTCCTTTTTCATTTTTAAGCTCTATTACATCTTCAATATAAATAATACCCAGCAATTTCCTGTCTGAATCGACAAGATAGGCGTAGGATTCCCCTGTTTTTTCCATTAAATGAAGAGCGGTTTTTGGCCCGTCTTTGGTTACATTAAGCAGCGGGGATTTGCGCATAATAGTGCCTGCTGTTATAACCTTTGTCCTGTCTACATTCTGTACAAATTTTTTCACATAACTGTCAGCAGGCGCAGACAGTATTTCTTCCGGTGTCCCAATTTGCCTTACTTTTCCATCCGGGCCCAGGATAGCAATCCTGTCTCCAATCTTTAACGCCTCATCAAGATCATGGGTTATAAAAACAATTGTTTTATGCATGCTTGCCTGCAGTGCAATAAGTTCATCCTGCATTTGAGCCCTGATCAAGGGATCAAGGGCGCTGAAAGCCTCATCCATCAGCAGGATTTCCGGATCATTTGCAAGTGCTCTTGCAAGTCCAACCCTTTGCTGCATTCCGCCTGAAAGTTCCCGCGGCAGACTGTGTTCATACCCCTCAAGCCCGACAAGTTTGAGTGCATTTCCCGCTTTCTCCATTCTTACAGACTTTTCAACGCCTCCAAGTTCAAGGCCGAATTCAACATTTCCCAAAACATCCCGGTGAGGCAAAAGTCCAAAATGCTGAAAAACCATAGACATTTTATAACGCCGGAGTTCCCTGATTTTTTCAGAATCCATTTTTACGACATCATCTCCGTCAACAAGAATCTTCCCGAATGTAGGTTTTATGAGACGGTTTAAACATCTGATGAAAGTTGACTTGCCGCTTCCGGAAAGCCCCATTACGACAAATGTTTCTTTCCGGTTTATATCAAAATTAGCACCGTTAATCGCAACAGTGCATCCGGTTTTTTTCTTTATTTCCTGTTTTGAGATGCCTTTTTCAATAAGCTGTTTAGCTTTTTTGGGATTCGGGCCGAATATTTTATACAAATCCCTCACTTCTATCAATGCCATTAATTATTCCCCTTTAAGCAGTACCAAAAATATTTTTACGGGAACAGCGGATAAATATCAGCAAAAAAAAGCACTCTAACTCTATAAGTTTTATAGAGTTAGAGTGCTTAAGCTTCGCCTTTCGACTAACTTTATACCGCTTGTTGCAGTATAATTCATTGCCTTTTTAAAAGACCCTGAATAAACCCCAGTTCCAATAAGAAAAGTTTTTCAACTAAAATTTCTCAATCCGATATTGGTTTGAAATGTTAATGCGAACAAAAACACTCTCACCCAAAAAATACTCATTAAGTCTACTTCACCGGTATAAAATACACAAATATCGGGTTTTAGTCAAGAACCCCCTTAAAAATACGCTTTAAGCAATCAGAAAGCGATATAATGCGTTATACGGCAATGGTAAAAAGCAGCCGGGCGCGTTTTAATTAATTTGCTGTCAATGCACACTTTTCTGTATACAATTGCTGTGATTATTTTGACTCCACCAGTCTTCCATTGATATATTTATGAAGCAGGCTGGATATCAAGGTCTGATACGGAATACCTTCTTCAAGCGCTTTTCTCTGGATGGATTGCAGATCTCTTTCACTGATCCGTATATTGACTCGTTTGTCTTTTCTCAGGGTGTTGGCTGCGTATTGACTGTACATCTTCTTTTCTTTTTCCAGATTATTTACAGATTTAAACTCACCGTCTTCAATTGCGTTTACAATATCCAGCTCTTCTTCTGAGTATTTATTAATCATCGCCATTCCTCCATTAATAAACATAATCCGAATCGTTAA
>JAVEZE010000158.1:0-6132 GCA_034003145.1 Spirochaetia bacterium | reverse complement strand
CTTGTAACATCTATTACCACAGGGTCTTTCTGGAATTTATTGGTAAGGGAAAGGATATCTTGTGACATTGTGGCAGAAAACATTACAGTCTGTCTTTCGGGTGATGTTTCGCCAAGGATAAACTCAATATCTTCGCGGAACCCCATATCAAGCATTTCATCTGCTTCATCAAGGACAACCATTGATACAGGGCCAAGTGAAATAGATCCCCGCCTCATGTGGTCCATCATCCGCCCTGGCGTTCCCACAATAATAAGCGGCTTTTTCTTTAAAGCCTTGAACTGTCTGTCTATTTCCTGTCCGCCGTAAACCGCGACAACTGAGGAATCTGAAACTGTTCCCATGAATTTCATAAGTTTACGGAACTCTTCTGTAATCTGTATAACAAGCTCTCTTGTCGGGCACAGGACAAGCGCCTGGAGTGATCTTGAACCTGGAGTTAGTTTCTCAATAATAGGTATTGCAAACGCGGCTGTTTTTCCTGTGCCGGTCTGTGCCTGTCCTATAACATCTCTTCCTTCCAGTATTATCGGAATTGTCTCGGACTGGATAGGGGATGCTTCTTCGAAGCCCATTTCTTCTACCGCGCTCAGAATATGGCCGGAGAGAGGGAGTTCGTTAAATCGTAATTTTTTCATTAATTTTCCTTATCATTGATTCGGGTATACAGGTGGGAATCCGTGGATAAATTAGCCGCACTTTGCAAACCTGATTAGTAACTGCGGCTAAAATCTAAACCGAATAATTTTTACTAATTTCATATATATTATATCATACTATCAAATACCCTGCAATATGGCATCAAGGTGGTTTATCAGTATGTAAATTATTGTTCATTGGTACAATTCCTCAATGTTTATTGAAATTATCCTTGCTGTCTTTGTAATCTGGTCATAGAATATTATAAAAGTGAGGAAAATATGGCAGTAAGAAGAAGTCCCCGGACAGAAGCTGTAGTAAAGGCAGATATAGATTTCGACAGCCTTAAACATAAAGATGCAGAATCGGTAAAAATATCCCTGCTTACCCATCTAAAATATTCTCTGGCAAAAGACCAGTTCAGCGCGACAAAACTTGACGTATTTAACGGTCTTGCAATGACTTTAAGGGATTTTCTTTTTGAAAGGTGGATTGAGACCCAGCAGACTTACTACAACAAGGATGCCAAAAGGGTTTACTACCTTTCTCTGGAATTTCTCATGGGAAGGACTCTTACAAATACAATTATAAATCTCGGCATGCATGATGTAATAAACAAGGCAGTAGCTGATCTTGGCCTTGACCTTAATGGAATTGAAGAACTTGAGTATGACGCAGGGCTTGGTAACGGCGGGCTTGGAAGGCTTGCGGCCTGTTTTCTCGATTCAATGGCAACACTTGAGCTTCCGGCATACGGTTACGGGATAAGATATGAATACGGAATATTTTTTCAGAAAATAATTGACGGTTATCAGGTTGAAACCCCTGACCCCTGGCTGAGGTATGGAAACCCATGGGAAATACCAAGGCCGGAATTTCTTTATCCGGTTACTTTTTACGGTTATCTGAATGAATATACAGACCAGGACGGCAGGTATCACGCAAAATGGGAAGGTGGTACACAGGTAATGGCTATGGCATACGATGTTCCGATCCCCGGCTATAACAACAATACTGTAAACAATATGAGGCTTTGGGCAGCAAAATCAACACGTGATTTTGAGCTTGATTATTTTAATCACGGAAACTATGAACAGGCAGTTTCAGACAAGGTTTCAACAGAAACACTTTCCAAAGTGCTCTATCCCAATGACAATGCTTTTGAGGGAAAAGAACTGAGGCTCAAGCAGGAGTATTTTTTTGTTTCAGCAACGCTGCAGGACATAATCAGAAGATATAAAAAAACCCATGGAAATAATTTCTCCCGTTTTTCAGATAAGGTAGCGGTTCAGCTTAACGATACCCACCCTGCCATAGGAATCGCGGAGCTTATGAGGATTCTTGTTGATATTGAAAATTTATCTTGGGAAGAAAGCTGGGATATAACAGTAAAGACTTTTGGGTACACAAACCACACAATACTTCCCGAAGCGCTTGAAAAATGGTCGATAAGTCTTTTTTCAAGTGTCCTGCCGCGGCATATAAAAATTATCAACGAGATAAATTTCAGATTTTTAAACGAGATTAAAAGAAGATACCCCGGGGACAACAGCAAACTTGCCAGAATGTCAATTATAGAAGAAGGGGATGAAAAAAGGGTAAGAATGGCAAATCTCGCGATAATAGGAAGCCACTCTGTTAACGGTGTATCGCAGCTCCATTCAGATATAATCAGGGATGATATATTTAATGATTTCCATCTTTTTTACCCAGAAAAGTTCAACAACAAGACAAACGGGATTACACAGAGAAGATGGCTTGCGGTCTGCAACCCGCAGCTGGCAAGTCTTATAACTGAGAATATCGGGGAGGGATGGGTCAAGGATCTTTTCAAACTTAAAAAACTTATTCCGCTGGCAAGGGATAAATCATTTCTTTCAAAATGGGAAAAAGTGAAGACTGAAAACAAAAATATAATGGCAGATTATATATTAACCCATAACCAGATTGAAGTTGACCCCGAGTCTATTTTCGACTGCCAGGTTAAAAGGATTCATGAATACAAAAGACAGCTCCTTAACATCCTGCATGCAGTAACGCTTTACAACCGGATAAGGGAAAATCCCTCTTCCGTTAAAGTGAAGAGGACAATTATGCTGGCAGGAAAGGCGGCGCCGGGCTATTATACAGCAAAGCTGATTATCAAGCTTGTTAACGCTGTTGCAAAAACTGTAAACAGCGACAGCTCTGTCAATGGAATGCTGAAAGTGGTTTTCCTTGCCAATTACGGAGTAAGCCTCGCGGAAAAAATAATACCGGCCGCAAATCTTTCAGAGCAGGTTTCAACAGCAGGGACAGAAGCATCAGGGACAGGCAACATGAAATTCACCCTTAACGGGGCTCTTACCATAGGTACACTTGATGGAGCCAATATTGAAATTATGGAAGAAGTAGGAAAGGATAATATTTTTATATTCGGGTATGACAGCAAAGGGCTTTCTGAGCTTAAGAAAAAAGGTTATGACCCGCTCTTTTACTACAACACAATACCGGAACTTAAAAAAACTCTCGACATGATTTCATCAGGCTATTTTTCACCCTATAACACTGATCTTTTCAAACCTCTTACCGACTCTCTTCTTTATCACGGCGACAATTACATGCTTCTGGCTGATTATCAAAGCTACATAGAGAGCCAGAGAAAGGTTGAGGATCTTTATTTTGACAGAACAGGATGGAATACAAAATCAGTTTTAAATGTAGCTAACTCCGGCAAGTTTTCAAGCGACAGGACAATAGATGAGTACGCAAAAGAGATTTGGGGAGCAAAGCCTGTAAGCATAAAGCTTCCAGGCTGATTCAGTATGCTGATTTGATAAATTGATAAAAAATATTACTCCTTATCTTCCGGCAATAGCCTGAAAGCATAGAGCTTCCAGGCTATTTTACACTTTTCTGCTCAAATTGTTTCATCTCTGTTATTTTCGCGATATCATTTACAGTATTTTTTATTTCTATCACACTTTCTTTTATTTTCTCTGATTCATTTTTTACAGTATCAGAAAGAGAGCGGAGCTGATTAAGCGAACTTATAATTTCACCTGATCCTTCAGACATCTCATTCATCTGCAGAAGCATTTCAGATATATCCCCGGCAACCTCTTTAATATCTGTCATAAGAATTTTCATGTCTTTGCCGGATTTTTCAGTGATCTTTCTTGAGCCTGAAACATGCTTTTCAATATCTGAAAGGGTTGAGGATATCCTGCCTGAATTTTCAGACGCGCTTTCCGCAAGCTTTCCTATTTCACTGGCTACAACCGCGAATCCCCTGCCGGAAGTTCCTGCGTGAGCTGCCTCGATAGCAGCATTTAAAGAAAGCAGATTGGTATTGGCAGCGATTGCTTTAATCATATCAGTCATTTCAGAAATACCTGATACAGCCTGTGCCACATTCTTCATGGCATCTGTCGTTTCCTGAAGGCTGCTCTCACCCGCGAGTGCTTTGTCTGTCATATCTTCAATAAGGTATTTTCTTTCTCCTGCCTTTGACGCGAGAGTTCTTATAACTTCAACCATCTGCTCAACTGCGGCTGAGGAACCGCCAAGATGCAAGGACTGTTTCAGCACTACATCGAAAAACTGCTCAAGTGATCTGGTAATAGCTTCAATACTTTTGTTAACATCAGAAACCTTGCCGCTGAGTTCAGTATATATTTTTTCAAGATAGTTTTTTTCCCGCTCAATTATCTTTTCCCTGTAGTGGTTGCAGTTTTCAGGCTTGTTAAGTTTGTTATGTATTGCCTCTGCCATCTTTTCGCAGCTGTTATACCCGCAGGAGCAGCAGTTTATAATATCATTTTCATTATATTTGAGCATACTCCTGTAGATTACATCTCTTTCATCTTCTGTTGGAACTGTTATATTATTGTTTTCTGAAAGATCTTTATAACTGCGGTTATAAAGATCTTTTTTCCAGTATTTTGAGACAATTTTTCCTATTTTCCCTGAGGATGGATTCATACGCGCGAGCACTCCGCCTCTGCCGGCGTATAACTGTTTAAGCCTTTCACTTCTGCGGTTTACATGATATTCAACTTCATCAGGAGACTTTTCCGCGTTTCCCGTGCCAGGCCCGCCGTTGCAGCCGAGTTCGCAGTTAAGGCAGTCGATGAGAAGAGGATTCTTCCCTTCTTTTATTATTTGCGGCAGATGGTCAAGATATTTATATACAATTTCAGGCCCTTCAATTTTTCTTGTCATACTGCCGATATCAGGCTTATCCCTGAGCGCAGTTTGAAGAAGCCCTCCAGGGGTAGAGAATAAAACAGCTCTTTCCGCGGGGGGATTATCGTAATCACTCTCTTTAAAGTTTGCAAGATTTACTTTTGTGTTTTTCATGTGCTGCTTGAGAGAGACCATTGTAACGTTAAAAATATCAATGCCAAGTTCATCAAATTCCCTCTTTTTCGCTGGACACGGCGAGAGGCAGAGTATTTTTCTGTTTGCATACTCAGGATAAAAGTGTTTTATCATTTTTATAGTATGTGTCATCGGGCTGTCTGCAGGGGCAAGATACTCAAGAAGCTCTGGTTTATAAATTTCTACATAAGTAACAATGGCAGGGCACGGCTGGGCTATTACAGTTTTGGGGTTTGTAGCTTTAATATGCTCAAAATAGGATTTTACAGTAAGCTCAGCTCCAAAACTTACATCAAAAACCGCTTCAACGCCAATGCTTTTAAGATAGCTGTTCAGCCTCATAAAATCATCCGGAAAAACTGCGGCTGATGCCGGTGCGACAATCGCAATCATTTTTTCTTTTTTCTTTATTGCCTCAAGAAACAAGGTCATATCATCAATAATACTGCGGGCACCATGGGTGCAGGCTGCTATACAATTGCCGCATCCGATGCACAGGTCATGGTTTATAACAACCTTCTCTCCGCTGCCGTCAATACATATCTTTACAGGACAGACAGCTATACATATATGACAATTCCTGCATTTATCCTCATCAACATGAATGACAGGTTTTAAAACTTTTTTCATTACGTATTCTCCGTTTTTAATAAATTTATAAAAAGCAATTACTCAAGACTGAATAATTCGTTAAAACACTGGAAATTAATCTCAACTTTTTCTTATAGCAGGATCAGCCTTGCATATCAAGCTATTAAGGCTGATCTGATTAAAGTCAGGTACTATATTTCAAAATAGGTATAACCCCTCATCCCCTCCTCAAAGGCAGCCATTATCTCTTTTCTTTGTTTCGGAGTAACCCTCTTTTCCTTGACTCCCTGCTCGGCAAGAGTGCGGATCTGCTCAAGAAGAACTGCCGGCTTATATTCTACATAGCTTAAAACATCAGATACAGAATCGCCGCTTATCTCACGCGTAAGCTGTATTTCTCCGTCTTCGTCAATCGTGATACTCATCACATGGGTATCGCCGAAAAGGTTGTGCAGATCGCCCAGCGTCTCCTGATATGCTCCGACAAGAAAAACCCCGAGAATATAGTCTTCATCTTGTTTAAGGGAATGGAGCATTATG
>JAVEZE010000157.1:0-6138 GCA_034003145.1 Spirochaetia bacterium | reverse complement strand
AGGCCGCACTCTTCAAGCTGGTCCATAGTAAACTGGGTAGAGACTGCGTTTGTTTTTGCATCTTTATAGAGTGGAACATATTTGGTAAGCTCTTCCCTGCCTATAACAAGACCTGCGGCATGAAGGGAAGCGTGTCTGTTTAACCCTTCAAGGTTTCTTGATATTGAAATCAGTTTTGTATAAATACCGCCGCGCTCTGTGAGTTTCCTGAGTTCTTCCTCTTTTTCCATTGCCTCATCAAGTTTTTTAGCCTCTTTGGGGACAAGCTTTGATATCCTGTTTGACTCGTCAAACGGGATATCAAGGACACGGGCAACATCTTTCAGCACTGCCTTTGTCTTTAGAGAACCGAATGTTATTATCTGGCAGACCCTGTCTGTACCGTATTTGGCAGTCACATAATCAATTACTTCCTGTCTTCTTTCAAAGCAGAAGTCAATGTCAAAATCAGGCATTGATATTCTTTCAGGGTTTAAGAACCTTTCAAAAAGAAGGCCGTATTTGAACGGATCAATATCTGTGATGAGAAGAGAATAGGCTACAACCGAACCCGCGCCCGACCCCCTTCCTGGCCCTACCGGTATGTCTTTTTCCCTCGCATAGCGGATAAAATCCCAAACAATAAGAAAGTAGCCGGTAAATCCCATTGAGATTATTACATCAAGCTCAAAATCAACCCGTTTTTTAATTTCATCTGTGATTTCAGGATATCGGTTTGACAACCCGTTATATGTAAGATGGCGCAGATATTCATCAGGCGAGGTGAATTCGGACGGTATTTTAAACTCGGGAAGCAAAGGCCCTGGAAGTTCAATCACAAGGTTGCACATATCAGCAATAACTTTTGTATTTTTAATAGCCTGGGGCACAGATTTGAAAATATCCTTCATTTCAGAATCTGATTTCATATAAAATTCTTCTTTTTCAAAAGAGATCCGGTTTTCATCGGAAAGTTTTTTCTGTGTCCCTATGCAGATCAGTATTTCCTGTGATTCTGCGTCTACTTTTCTTACATAATGGATATCGTTTGTCGCTACAAGCGGTATTCCTGTTTTTTCAGATATCCTTATAAGAGCTGCGTTGGCTTTTTTTTGCTCAGGAATGCCATGGTCCTGAAGTTCAAGGTAATAGTTTCCCCGTCCGAAAAGAGCATCATATTCAAGCGCTGCTTCCTCAGCTTCTTTTTCTTTTCCCTGGAGCACAAGCGACGGAATCAGCCCGGCTATACAGGCGCTGGTGCATATAAGCCCTTCTGAATACTGTTTGAGCGTCTCAAAATCAATTCTGGGTTTATAGTAAAATCCTTCTGTATAGGCAATTGATGTAAGCTTCATAAGGTTTTTGTAGCCTGTAATATCTTTGGCAAGCAGTATCAGGTGGTAATAATTATTTCCGCTCTCATGGCCGCTTTTTATTTTCATTGAAGCAGGTGCGATGTAAAACTCGTTACCGATAATCGGTTTTATCTCTTTTTTTATACATTCCTTGTAGAATTTGAGTACTCCGAACATATTACCGTGGTCTGTAATCGCAAGGGCATCCATATCAAGTTCTTTTGCCCTCTCTACAAGCCGCGGTATGCTTGCCGCCCCGTCAAGCAGTGAAAAATCTGTATGGTTATGAAGATGTATAAATTCTGACATATTTGTTTTTTATTACTGGTAATATAGCTTATTTAATCTTATGTTGTAAACCCAAATTGTATTATTACAATCTTTAATTGACTTATCAATTACCGGTTCACTTACCGGTTTATTGACCTGTTCACTTGCCAGGTCGATAAAAAAACAACTATATACAAAAAATACAAGCGCACCTTGTGAAAAGGGGAAAGCGCTGATATTATTTTAAAGAGGTGTTTATGTATCAGCTCATTGGAAGAAAAAGCTGCAGGGAAACAAAGAAAGCTGAAAGATTTATGAAGGAAAGAAATATAGATTTCCAGTTTGTAGATCTTGATAAAAGGGAATTATCTGCAGGTGAACTAAAAAGTATTTTTACCGCTGCCTCACCTGAGACTCTGATAGATAAAGATTCAAAACAATTTGAGAAACGGGGCCTTAAATATATGGATTTTGATCCTGAAGAGGAGCTGCTTGAAGATCAGAAACTTATTATAACCCCGATTTTAAGAATAAAAAAGAAGGCTTTAGCCAGGGCGCCGGGATGCCGGCTTGATGAGTCTGCCCTGCAAAATTTTTTACAATCTTGAAACGCAGCCTAAAATATTAAACAGGAAATAAATATGAACAGCAGCAATCTGTATATTGATTCAGAAATAGGGGAGCTGGAAGAGGTGATTATACACACTCCCGGCCAGGAAATTGAGGTTATTACCCCTCTAACAGCGGAAAAACTTCTTTATAACGATATAATACCACTAAGCGTGGTGAGAAAGGAATACACAATCCTGCGCGATTTTCTCTCTCTTGTCGCAAAAACTGTTGAAGTCAAGGATGTTCTGCTTAAGGTTTTTCAAGAGAGGGAGAACAGGATAAAGCTTATTTACCGCCTTAGCCGTACAGAAAAAATCAAGGCACGCAAGGATGAGCTTGCTGCGATGAACCCATCTGATCTTTGCGGTACCCTTATTTCAGGACTAAAAAGCAAAAAAAACACTTTGAGCAGTTTTTTATCTGATGAGGAATTTGATTACTTTCCCCTGCCAAATCTTTACTTTACCCGGGATTCTGTCATGGTTTTCAGGGATCATTTTATCACAGGCAGTATGGCAAACACAGTAAGGGAACCGGAAGCGCTTTTATTGCAGCAGATAATTGAAAAATATTACAATGTATCATCAGAGAAGCAGATTTATGACGGGGCAGCTGAAAATGACTGCAATGTAACTATTGAGGGGGGCGATTTCCTTGTATTCAGCAGCAGTATATTGATAATCGGGCTATCTGAAAGGACAACATCCCAGGCTGTCGACAAGATTATAGATAAACTCTCTCTTCTTTTTAAAACTTCATTTACAGTTTACTGCGTAATCCTTCCAAAAAAGAGGGAAACAATCCACCTTGATATGGTATTTAATATAATCAATAAAAACGAAGTTCTTATATACGAACCATATATTACAGGAGAGTCGCAGCTGAAATTCGTAAAAATTGATGTTGATAAAACAGGCGGGAAAAAGATAAGATTTATCAAAAGTCTTATCAGGGATTTAAAAGAGGCAGGCTATCATCTTGATACTGTATACTGCGGGGGTGATGATGACCGCTTAAGGCAGAGGGAGCAGTGGCTTTCAGGAAACAATTTTTTCGCTTTTTCACCCGGGAAAATTATCGGTTATGACTGCAATGAGGCAACACTTGAGGCACTTGAAAAATCAGGCTACGCAGTCTGCCAGGCGGAAAAATTTATTGACAGAAGCGAGAAAGTTTCTGATTATGAAAAACTCGCTGTTACAATACCTGGGACTGATCTTGCCCGCGGGGGCGGCGGGGTCAGGTGCATGACTCTTCCTGTAAGAAGAAAACACTTTGAAATGGGGAATAACTAAAATTCATGAAATACGCCATACTTGGAAGCGGATCAAGCGCCAATTCCTACATCTTTGAGGATGCAGATTTTTCTTTTATTGTGGATAACGGTTTTACTTTAAAGGAATTTTCAAAAAGGGCTGATGAGCTCGGCTTTGATATCGCCAAAATAAAATTTATTTTTCTTACTCACAGGCATATTGATCATTCGCGGGGGATAGGTGCCTTGTCAAAAAAACTTAAAATCCCTGTTGTTATGGGAAAGGATGTCCATTTTGATAAAACTGAGACACACCGGATTTATAAAAGACTTGATGTTGAGCCGGGGAAAAACTACAGCTTTGAAAAACTTGAATTCTCTGTATTTGCGATATCGCACGATTCTCCAGGATCTGTGAGCTACAGTTTTAAAATTGACAATCATGTTTTTACAATAATTACTGATACCGGCAAAATACTTGATGATATGGAAACCCATGCCCTTAACTCTGATGTCCTTTTCCTTGAATCAAATTACTGTCCCCAAATGCTTGCCGACGGCCCTTATCCTTTATATCTTAAACTAAGGATAGATTCTCTTGAGGGGCATCTTTCAAATAATGATGCTGTTGATTTTCTTTCTAAAATTCACACAGCTCAGCCGCTTAAAAACAGGATGACATACCTTTGTCATCTGTCAGATACCAACAACAGCTGTGAAAAGGTTGAAAGTATTATCAAAACAATTATGCCGGAAAGTTTCCGCTACCGTATCTGCGGCAAAGGGGAACTAGTCTCCGGGATTAATTTCTGATTACAATTATGGAGGAATGATAAAATGGGTAAAAAAGTACTTTGTATTCTGGCTGAGGGATTTGAAGAGATTGAGGCAGTAACACCGATTGATTTGCTAAGGCGCGCGGGGATTGAGGTTGTTGCCGCGGGGCTTTCCGGTATTGATATAACCGGCTCCCACGGGATAACAGTGCTTGCAGACTGCGAACTTGATGAGGCGGATGATGATTTTGACGGCGTGATTATCCCTGGCGGCCTTCCCGGCTCGACCAATATTGCCGGCAACGCACAGGCAATAGGTTTTATCAGCAAAATGTTTGATAACGGAAAACTTGTCGCCGCAATCTGCGCTGCCCCTGCAGTTGTCCTTGGAAAAGCTGGTATCCTTACCGGTAAAAAGGTAACATGCGCACCCGGTTTTGTGGAAAAGCTCCCATCCGATGCGGTTTTTACAGAGGGCAGGGTAGTTACAGATAAAAATATAATCACTTCCCGCGGACCAGGTTCTGCCGCAGAATTTGCAGGTGCGATTATCACCTATTTTTCAGGAAAAGAAACCGCGGAGAAACTTCTTGATTCAACGCTTTACAAGAGATAGTTTTTGCAGTTATCTGTATATCAAATATTTAACATTATTTTTAAGGCAGATGAAATCAAGTTGGACATGTAGTGATTTCATACCAGTGCCTGTAAGGATGTTTAAAAACTGTAGCCAAGGTTAAAGCTTATTACCGAAGAATCCTTTTTGTTTCCCTTGGCATACTTAAGACTTACAGGCCCGATAGGTGTTTTTTTCTTTATTGATAGTCCGTATGAACCTGCTTTCTGTGAGTTTTTGTAAATATTTTCTATTGATTTTATATCAAAAAAACAGTGTTCATAAAAAGGGATAATAAAAAATCCGTCTTTGAAATAAAAATGAAGCGCGATTTTATTATTAAAAAGGTTGTCAGTATAATATTCTGCTCTTTCATAGCCGGACAGTGCAGTCATGTAAATGTCCATATTTGAAATATTGCCGCCAAGAGAAAACCCTTCCCCCGGTACCTGTGTAAAAAGATTTGTTAATCCGGCAAGTGTATAAAGCTGAAAACTTAAATAGTCAGTTAAAGGAATGTAGGCATCAGCGTTTGCTGAAAATATTATAAAATTATCATTTGATTCACTTTCCGGATAAATATTTGATGTGAAATCAAGAGTGAAATATTCATCTGCAGAGATGTTAAATAGTATTCCTTTTGTCGGGTAAACTTCTGAATCAAGAAAATCAAATGTTATGTAATAACTGTTTTTGTAATATTCGTATTTTTCATTGATACTTATCAAAGAGATCTCATCATCATATACAACAAGTTCTTTTCCAAGTGATGCGCCTATGAGGATGCTGTTTGAAAAGTTATAATCAAGAAACAGATCTAAAGTATTATATACAACTGAAACTTCCATCATGTTGTTGCCATTTTCCCTTACTTTCCACAACATTTTTTTTGATTGAGCTTCTGCCCCTGTTTCAAGTTTTGTCAAAAATGGAAGCTGTTTTGAGAATCTAAAAATGTAATCATGGTTTGAGTTAAGTTTTGCGCTCATTTCAATTTTAGAATCCCGCAGTATAATGTTTTTAATACTTGTGTAAAGCAGCAGGCTGGTGTTTTCATCAGTGTTGTAATTAAAAGAGATATTAAGCCTCTGGGCTGTTTTCTCGTTTACATTAAGGTGAATAATGTAGCCCTCTTCATGCTCCTGAAAATCATATCTAATATAATTATAGTTATTTCCGGAATACAGCTTGTCGATTGCCTGAAAAAAACCTTTTTTACTTGTTTCAACCCCGGTTTTAAAATCAAGTGTTTTCATGATCTGCCTGGAACTCTGG
>JAVEZE010000156.1:0-6321 GCA_034003145.1 Spirochaetia bacterium | reverse complement strand
GTTTCTTTTTGACTGCGGAGAAGCGACACAGATTTCCCTGAAAAAACTGAACCTGAAATGGAAAAAGATATCTGTAATTTTAATTTCACACATGCACGCGGATCATGTTACAGGTCTTCCAGGTATGCTTATGCTTTCTTCCCAGGTTGACCGCGATGACCCGCTTTACATTATAGGACCGCCTAAAATTGGGGAATATATCGAAGAAAACAGAAGAATCCTCGATATGTATATAAACTATAAAATAGAAATAATTGAAATTGAAAAACCTGGCATTGTATTCAGGGGAGATAATTACTCTATTGAGGCATTCAGCCTTGACCATACAAAACCCTGTTTCGGATATACTTTCACAGAAGATAAAAGGCCCGGGATATTTTATCCAGATAAAGCTGCCGGACTTGAAATCCCAAAAGGAAAATTATGGGCAAAGCTGCAGGGGGGGGATAACGTAGAACTTCCTGACGGTACAGTTATCACTCCGCAGATGGTTACAGGAGATCAAAGAAGCGGAAGGAAATTCAGTTTTGTGACTGATACTGCCTATTTTCCCGAAATAGGTGAAAATGTAAAAGATTCAGATATTTTAATTTGCGAAGGGATGTTTACGGAAGATCTTGCGGAAAGCGCAGCTGAAAAAAAACACCTTACCGCAAAACAGGCTGCTGAAATTGCGCTGGATGCAGGTGGTGTAGGCGAAATGGGTTTGATACATTACAGCCCCCGTTATAACGACAGGGATACTTTTGCCCTTCTTGAAGAGGCGAAAAAAATATTTCCGAATACATTTCTTACCCGCGACAGGCAAGTTATAGATATTAAATATAAAGATTAATTTTGAACAAAAATCTTGGAGGTATCACTGATTATGATACAGGCAGAAGGTATTGAAAAAAAATACGGATCATTTAAGGCAGTTGATGATGTTTCCATCAGCATCGGGCGCGGAGAAATTGTAGGCTTGCTTGGCCCTAACGGAGCAGGAAAAACTACAATAATGAAAATTCTTACAGGATATCATCTTCCTACCAAAGGGACGGCTGTTATTAACAGTTACGATGTTTACAAAGAACCATTAAAAGTCAAAGAGTCAATCGGGTATCTTCCTGAGACAGCTCCCCTTTATACAGATCTTACTGTTAATGAATATCTTTCCTTTATATGCGATGTACGAAAAATAGGCAAAGATAAAAGAAAAGAAGCAATTGACAGGGTGATTTCTGAATGCGGTCTTGAACAGGTGATAAACCGCCCCATAGACAATATCTCAAAAGGGTATAGACAGAGGACAGGGCTTGCGCAGGCAATTATTCACTCTCCCGAGATACTTGTTCTTGATGAACCTACTTCAGGACTTGACCCGAATCAGATTATTGAGATAAGAAAACTGATTCAAAAAATAGGCAAGGATAAAACCATTATTCTCTCTACCCATATTCTTCAGGAAGTGGAAGCAGTCTGCAACAGGGTCCTTATATTGAATCAGGGTAAAATTGCGGCACGCGGAACAACAGAAGAGATAAGACGGGAGATGAAGGGTGATTTCCGCTATTCAATTGAATTAAAAGCAGAAGATTCTGAAAAAGCCAGAGCTTCGCTTTCAGGTCTTGATACTGTCAATGAAATATTGAAATTTAATACTTCATCAAAAGGTTTTTTTGAAATAAGGCTTTCTGTGAAAGATGAGTTATCCAGCGGAGAGGCAATCTTTGACTGGGCTGTAAAAAACAACTGCAAGATATTATCCATGATTCCCGAGAAAGTAAGTCTTGAGGATCTCTTTATCAAATTGACCAATCAGGGGGAGGGTAAATGAACATGCTTGGATTATTCAGGAAAGAACTTAAATCATATTTTAATTCACCGATTGCGTACCTTGTAGTGCTTTTTTTTGTTGTCTTTTCAAATGTATATTTTTTCTTTTTCAACCAGTTTTTTTCAAAAAATATAGCGACTTTGAGGGGGTATTTCGCTCTTATGCCGGTTATTTTTATTATACTTATCCCATCCATTACAATGAGGTCCTGGGCTGAGGAAAAGAAAACAGGTACAGAAGAGCTGCTTCTTACGCTCCCTTTAACAGATATTCAGCTTGTACTTGCTAAATTCTTAAGCTCATTAGCGCTGCTTGCTATAATGCTTGGCGCTACCTTGTTTGTACCACTTACCGTAAATATGCTTGGGGATTTTGAAACTGGGCAGATAATTGGTGAGTATATCGGAGCATTGCTCCTTGGCGCCGCAGGGCTTGCGATTGGACAGTTTATATCATCAGTTACATCAAACCAGATAAGCGCCTACATTTTCAGCGTTGTAGCTCTTCTTTTTATCACTGTAATTGGAGAAGCCGCAATAATTTTTAATCCGTCAGCATGGCTTGGAAAAGTACTCAGCTATTTATCTTTTTCGTTCCATTTTGAATCTTTCAGAAAAGGTTTGCTTGATACCAGGGATCTCCTTTATTTCCTCATTATCATCTTTTATTTCCTTTATCTGAATATAAAAGTCATAAAACTTAGAAAATAGCCGGAGAGTGAAAAATGCAAATTAACAAACTAAAGGAAATTATTTTAATAGTCCTTACAACCATAATATTTTTACTGATAGCTTTAAACAGTGTGATTTTTTTCAACCGACTGGATCTTACAGAAAATAAATCTTTCACTCTGTCTTCAGCTACAAAAAAGATTATTTCTTCCATACCTGAAAAAGTGCATATTACTTACTACATTTCAGATAAAATAAAAACCATAACTCCTGTGGCAACAGAGATTGAAGATCTTCTTATGGAATATGCAGCCCATTCAAAGGGAAGTATTGACACAGTTTCCATTGATCCCGGGAAATATAATCTTACTACCAAGGCTCAGAATCTAGGAGTTCAGCCGCAGCAGATAGAAGTTGTTGAAAAAAATGAACAGACCTATGCCATGGTTTACTCCGGCATAACAATTCAGTATCTGGATAAATATGAAACTATCCCTTTTATTCTTAATCTGGAGTCTCTGGAATATGAACTTACCAATAAAATAAGAAAAATGGTTGAAAATCTTGATCCGACAATAACAGTTATAATTGGCGATTCAAGACGAACCATGGAAAGCCACTATAAATTCCTCAAAGAAAAAGTTGAAATGTCTTATAAGCTGGAAATAATGGAAAAAGGGATTGAAATTCCAATGACAACTTCTGTCCTGGCAGTTTTGGGAAACAAGGATTTATCTGAAGGAGATATGCTTTACATTGATGATTATATAATAAACGGCGGGAAGGTTCTTTTCTGTCTTGACGGTGTCGATGTAGACATGATGAATAATTTTACTGTTTTAAAACTTGAAGACTCACCAGCGTTAGGGATGCTTGAAAAATACGGGGTTAAAATTAAAAATGATATTGTTCTTGATAAATATTCAAGAAGAATACCCCTGCGGGGATCATTTCCTCTTGTGTATCCCCAGTGGATTGGCATTACTCCTCAAAATGTTTCAAAGGAAAACCCTGTAACAAGCAGGTTCGCGGGGCTTGATTTGCTTTGGGCGAGCAGTATTGAAATCCTGGAAAAAATGGAAAATGTAAAATATGAAAAAATACTTTCTTCAACTGATCAAGCCTGGACAATGGAAAACAATATCTCTGCAAATCCTTATGAAGTAAGTCTTGCGGCAGCCTATACTGGAGATGACCAGAGGCAGCTTGATCTTGGATATGTTGTTACAGGCCCATTTAAAAGCGCATACACAGAAAAGACAGGAGTTGATACCAGAATAATGGTAATAGGAGACTCGGACTATCTTTCTGATATTATCCAGTTTTCAGACAGCCCCTACAATATTATGTTTTTTGAAAACGCGGTTGAATGGCTTGCGAATGATGAATCCCTGATCCAGATCAAGACAAAGAGCAAAAGAGATTTACGGCTTAACAAAATTGAAACTCCGGAAGGGCAAATCAAGGCAATTATGTTTGTTTATCTTGTCAATATTGTTATTGTTCCGGTTTTGATTATTGTATTCGCGATTGTCCGTTTTATCGGACGTAAAAGAAAAGAATCATAAATAAGGAGAAAAAGATGGAATTCATCAAAAAGATAAAAATACTGTCTGTTCTGATTGTCGCTCTTACAGCTTTATATATCTCCGGTCTGGTTTTTTCATCAGCCAATATTCAGAAAAAAAAATCTGATGAAAAAATATTTGATAAAAATCTGATTGAAAAAATAGAAATAATAAAAATAGATTCAGAGGATGGACTTTTAAGCTTTAAAAAAGAGGGAGAAGGCTGGGTAATTCAGCTTGCCAAGAGCAGTTATCCGGCTCCATTGGATAAAATTGAAAATCTTATAGATTCAGTTTCAAATATTACTAAATACCAGATTTCAGGAACTGATTCAAAAAGCTGGGCAAAGTTTGATCTTGAAGAAGAAAAGGCAAAAAAAGCGATTTTCCAGGATGGTAACGGAAATCCTCTTTTTACTCTTTATGTAGGCAAGGCAGGGCCTGGAAACGAGGGGGGAGAATATATAAGAAGTACCCTGTCAGAGGAGGTGTATCTTCTTGACGCGCCGATAAACCGGTATTTTATACGGGACAAGAACTACTGGAGCAATCTGAGAGTTTTCCCCTCAGGTTTTGATACTTCTTCAATCGTTTCTGTAAAAATTAAATCAGATATTAGAATCGAAGATGAAATATATAATATTGATCTACTTCTAAAAAAGGAAAAAAAAGATACAGGATCCTCATATTCATGGATAAACAATGCTGATGCCAAAGCAGCAGATAGAAATAAAACAGATCTTATGATTAACAACATTATTACAATAAATGGCGACAGCTTTACAGAAGAAAACTTTACAGAAAAAAATGGTGAGATCGAGATAGAATCTGATGTTTACGGCAGATTGATTTTTGATTTTCAAAAGATTAATGAAGAATCTGTAATTTACGGATTAAGGGGAAATTCCCTGCGTTATGAGGCTTCCATTTATAAAATAAGAAGATTCCTGAACTCAGTAAATGAAATATTTGAAGAACCTGATCCTGAACCAGTTCCGGTTAGTTAGGATTTTCTGCTGACAACATTTTTCTGTATTTTTCGGGATCCGACCTGAAGGCTATGACCGGAGTGCCGGATTCCGAAACTGCTTTAGCCAGCGCTCCTTCTGCTTCTTTTACAAGGCGTTTGCCTGAAATAAGCCTGCCGTTACGTGAACTTACACCCGCGAATATATCTTCAATGTCTGAGACATGTTTAAGCCTTACAACAAATGCGTTGATTTTGGGCAGGCATTCCTCAAGTGTAGTTCCAGGATTAATTACCGCAAAGCTGCTGCTGTTAAACTCAAAAGCCATTTCAGGCATATAAAAGCTTCGAAGCAACTCTGGTAAATTCTCATTCAGTATATTGCTTTTTTCCCTGTCAGATGAGTTATATGAAAGTATGAAGAGTGTCAGATCAGTGTCAAATGAGGCAGCTTTATCAAGCTCAAAGCTTAGTTTTGAATAAAAATACTCAAACCAGGCAAGTCCTGTTTTTTCAGATATATGTAAATCTTCTTTATCTTCAACTGTTTTTTCTATATTTTTCTCATCAATATTTTCCGCGTCAATGCTTTCCGCGTAAGGAACTGCTTCTTCAGCAGCAGAAGATACAGGAAGTAAGCTTTCCCTGCCGCTATCCTCTTTTTTATTTGTATCAGAAACCGGATCAGAAGCTGAATCCTGTTTATCCATTTTGACAGATATAATTGCTTTTTTCTTTTCAGGCAAGAAAAGAAGGAAAAAGATGGTAATAATTATATAAAAAAGTAAAACAATAATTATTATTTTTATAAGATATGCGATATCGTGAAATTTCAAAGTGTTGTAAACAGTTTCAATACTTAAATTAGTGCTGCCCGGTATTATTATTGATACAGAAAAAAGGTTATAAAGCGTTCTGTTGAAACTATATTCAGGTTTTGTTACAAAATCAGGGGTAAAAACAGGTTTTTTGGTAATAATGGCTGTGTTTTTTATATAAAGGTATTCAATTTTATCATTGCTGCTTATAACTATGGACTGGAGTGAGCTGTCAGCCGAAAAAAAACGGTTAATTGTGTTTTTGAACACGGATGATGAAAACTCTTCACCTGAAAGGTACAGGGTTGTTATATCGCTTTTTATTTTATTTAAATAACTTATTCCCTCTTCCCTGCCTGAGTTGTATTTGCGGTTTATTGAAAATATGGAAAACGCAATCAGGATAATGAAAAAAATATTGCTTATAATAATATAATTTTAATAATATCTGTTTATCATAAAAATAGTATTACCTATATTT
>JAVEZE010000155.1:0-6355 GCA_034003145.1 Spirochaetia bacterium | reverse complement strand
CTGAATAATCCATAAACCAACTTTATTACAGTGTTGAAAGTAATGCAAACAGTTTTGACTAACTTTTTTGACTACTTTTTTGACTACTTTTTTGACTACTTTTTTGACTAACTTTTTTGACTAACTTTTCTTAATAACTTTTCTTAATAACTTTTCTTAATAACTTTTCTTAATAACTTTTTTGACTAACTTTTTTACTGAAGTTAAAGTATCATATAATTATGGCAAAGATTAAAATCGCATTGTTTCATTACCATTTTCTCCCCGGAGGGGTAACTACTGCCGCATCCCTTGCTGTCAATGCGCTGCTTGAATACGGGGTAAATTCAATCCTGACAAACAATTTCCAGATAGAGGAGATAGCTTTTATCTCAGGACGGGAAGAAAACCTTGAAAACCTTGTTTCAGAAAAGATCAAAATCCCGTCAGCAAGCAATGTGAAAATAGGGTATGAAATCTGCCGCTCAGTTGATTATATTTCAGATAACAGTCAGCGTGATGACAGCCGGAAAAGAAAGGATATTGCAAAGTTGTTTGAAAAATACAGCTCATATATCTGGTGGATTCACAACTATCATCTTGGGAAAAACCCTTTGTTTACCTCTCTTTTAACAGAACATCTTTCTGAAAACAGCAGCCAGAAAGCAATTCTGCATATTCACGATTTTCCCGAGTGCGGAAGACTTTCAAACTACCGCTATCTGACAGGGGATGTAAAAACCTTATATCCGCTAAAAAGCAATATCCGTTATGCGGTGATAAACGCAAGAGACAAAAGATACCTGATAAACGCAGGAATTCCTGAAACTCATGTAAATCTTCTGTACGATCCTGTGCCTGATATAACAAACAACAAAGCCAGGGAAGGTATATCACTACAGGATGCAGAACTACAGGATAAAGCTAAAAAAATGCTTTCCGTCACATACGGGAAATATTTTCCAGGATTTAATCCGGATAAGCCTTTTGCTCTTTACCCTGTAAGGACAATCAGGCGCAAAAACATTCTTGAAGCAGCGCTTTTAGGCCATATAACAGGTGAGGGATTTAATCTTGTTGTTACCCTGCCCGGGATATCAGAGCAGGAGAAAAATTATTCCGGTATTGTAAAAACCTGTTTTGAAAACGGCTGGGCTCCGGGGATTTGGGGATGCGGTACTGCAATTTACGGAAAGGCGGCTCAATTTAATGATGTTATCGCATCCTCTGATTTTATAATCTCATCCTCATTGCTTGAAGGGTTCGGCTATCTTTTTATTGATTCCTTAAGATGGGGAAAGCCTCTTGCTGCAAGATATCTTGATATCACAGAAGGATTTAATGATATTTTTGACAATACAGCATCCTTTTTTTACCACTCCATAAATGTTCCATTAAACATCAGTGAAAGAGAAATTATCATGAAAAAATGGAAGGGAATAATAAAAACATATTCTTCAGTCATTAACAGTTCCATGGCAGAAAGAATTGACAGTGAAATTACATCGGTTTTTAATGGCGAATACGCGGACTTTTCCTACCTTCCTGTAATAAAACAGGCAGAAATACTCAAGCAGATAAAAAACGAGTTCAGTTTTAAAAATGACATAAAACAAATAAATGCAAAAACTACAGTAGATATCCTTAACGTGATAAAAATGAAGCAGAACTTTGATTCGGATAAAGCATTGGAATATTTTTCTTTTAAATCTTTTGCTCACAATTTCAGTCAGATTATCAGCTCATTATATGAAAATAATCCTGCTTCCGGGGATGGAACATCAGAATCACAAAATAACGCTGATATTTCCTCAAAAATGCTCTCATTCTTCATTAAAAAGGAATTCCTGAGAATAATACTTGCTGAAAAATAAAACTTACATCCTGTTCAGGTTATAGAGAAATACCTATATTTTTGCTTTAACTGCTTTCCTTACTTTGGCAAACTGTATGAAAACAGCGACCACTATCAGGCAGAAACCAACAATGTCAGTTACCCCTTCCGGGAAAATAAGCATAAGTCCGCCCGCAAAAAAGAGCAGTCTTTCAAATCTGTTTGTAAATGTATAGAAATACCCTTCCATGGCAGCGCTCAGGCTGACCATTCCTATAAGAGAGGTTATAACAATCTGTACAATCTGAATCGGAGTTGTATTTATCAAAAGAAGAGAGGGAGAAAAAGCGAAAATATATGGAATGATAAAAGCTGCAATCGCGAGTTTTGTAGCCTGTACTCCGGTCCTGAACGGGTTGCTTTTTGCAATCGCGGAACCTGCATAGGCAGCAAGAGCGACAGGCGGGGTGATATCAGCTATTATACCGAAATAGAATGTAAACATGTGAGCGGCAAGCATTGGAACGCCGAGCTGTACAACAGCCGGAGCTGTAATGGTTGATGTTATGAGATAATTGGCTGTAGTCGGGATTCCCATGCCGAGAATCAGCGAAGATATCATTGTAAAAAAGAGGGTAAAAAACATGTTGCCGCCTGCAAGAGCTACAAGCCCGGACGCCATTTTAAGGCCGAGACCGGTAAGAGTTACTATGCCGATAATAATACCGGCTGTCGCGCATGCCGCAGCTACTCCCAGTATGTTGCGTCCCGCGTTTTCAAGCGCGTCGATAAAATCCCTGAAACTCATCCTGGTGCATTTCCTCATCATGCTCGCTATAATTGAGGTGATGATACCGTTAAGTGCTGCCCTTACAGGGGTCGCACCCTGTACCAGGAAATATACAATAACAACAAGAGGGATAATTAAATGGCCTCTTTCTTTCATGACTTTGAAAATGCGCGGGATTTCATCTTTACTCATACCGCCGAGGCCCAGTTTTTTTGCTTCAAGATGAACCATTATAAAAATGCCGGTAAAATATAAAAGAGCAGGGATAATTGCTGCCTTTGCAACCTCGATATAAGGTATACCAAGCGTCTCTGACATTAAAAACGCGGCCGCGCCCATAATCGGCGGCATAAGCTGCCCGCCGGTAGAGGCTGATGCTTCAACCGCTGCGGCAAACTCAGGCTTGTAACCCAGTTTTTTCATCATCGGAATTGTAAAACTGCCTGAACCTACTGTGTTTGAGACCGAGCTTCCTGAAATTGTTCCAAGCATTGCGGAGGTTATTATCGCGACCTTTGCAGGGCCTCCGGCGGCAAACCCGGCTATAGCGTTAGCAAGATCGATAAAAAACTTCGCAATCCCTGTTTTGTCAAGAAATGCGCCGAAAAGAATAAAAAGGAAGATAAATGTCGCACTTACCCCAAGAGGCACGCCGATAATACCTTCTGTTGTATAAAAAAGGTGTCCGACAACACGCCTGAATGAATAACCGCGGTGGTTAAGAAAACCCGGCATATAGGGGCCTGCAAAAGCATAGGTTATAAAGGTTGCCGCGATTATAACTATGGGCCACCCTACAACGCGGCGGCACGCCTCAAGGACAAGCAATATCCCGACAGCCGCGACAACAATATCGATGTTGTTAAACGCGCCTGACCTTTCAATCAAGCCTTCGTAATTTATTGTAATATAAAGGGCTGAAAGCGATGCTATTATAGAAAGAGCAATATCATAAATTGGTATTGTGTTTTGCCTGGATGATTTAAGGAAAGGATAAAGAAGAAAAACAAGCAGAAGGACAAACGCAAGATGCATTGACCTTTGTATCTGCGCAGGCAGCAGGCCGAATGATGCGGTCCAAAGCTGAAAAACAGAAAAAGAAACACAAATAAAAGCCACCATCATGTGCAGATAGCCGGTAAGCCTTCTGTATCCTGATTCTTTATCAATTTTTACGAGAAGATCAGTTACTTCTGTCTCCACGCGCTCCTCTTTAGACTCTGACTGCTTAACTTCTTCCATGAAGAGCTCCTTTCCTAAAATATTGACTTAACATTGTACAATGCTATTTCTGCCGCTGATATTTTTTTTACGCGGAACCTCAGGTTTGTCTGCGGCTTTGCAAGATCATTCAGAGGAATAACAGCTGATTGTAATATGATTTCATGATCTGCCACTGTACCAACAAAAACAACAAGATCATCAACAACCCGGCATATATCCTTATAATCGATATACCCATTTTCTGAAGAAAACAACGATGTTTTTTCTTCAGGAAAACTTGCTACCCCGGCCCCGAATGAGGTGAAACGGCTTGAATCAAGTGTGATGATTCCATCTCCGCTTATAGTAAAAATATCAATAATTTTACTTTTATTGACTGAATGTATATATGATATTGCGAATTCCATACCCGGCTTGAAAGCTGTGCAGTATACAATCCTGCCGTCCTTAACCTGTTCAATTATAAATTTATCTGCCGCCGGAATAAATAGTAAAACACCCAATAAAGCGGTAAAAAAAACGGGGAGCAGTCTGCTCCCCGGCAGTGATTTATTTTTCACAGATTATTTATTTAATAACACCCATTTCCTTATAGTATTTCGCAGCACCTGGATGGAAAGGAACCGAAGCTCCCATTACAGCGTCTTTCAGAATCAGGTTGTTCCCTTTTGCATGTGCCTGGGCAAGATCTGCCTGCTTGTCAAAAAGTGTTTTTGTAAGATTATAAACAACATTTTCAGGAATATCGTTATTTACAATAAGAGTCGCTTTTACAGCAACAGTCTGGGCATCCATTTCCATACCGTTATAGGTATCTTTGCTGATTGTGAATTCAGTATAGAATTTGTATTTATCCATAAGGTTCTTTTTTGCAGCTGCATCGAGAGAAATCAGTTTTACTCCCCCTATTGTCGCAATTTCCTGTATAGCAGCATTGGGAATACCTGCTGTTACGAAAAATCCCTCAATCTGCTTGTCTTTGAGAGCTGAGCCTGATTCCTTGAATGAAAGCCTTTTTGCCTTAAGATCATCAAACGTAAGGCCGTAAGCTTCAAGAATCTGTTTTGCATTGGCCTCAACACCGCTTCCTGCATCTCCTACAGAAATACTCCTTCCTTTCATGTCTGCAATTGAGTTTATATTGCTGTCTTTTGCAACTACAATCTGCACAATTTCAGGATATAATGTTGCTACTGTCGAGAATGTTTCAACTTTCTCTCCATCAAAAAGCTCAATCCCTTTCATCGCGTAATCCATAACATCATTCTGGACTATAGCAAGTTCTGCCTCAGATTTGCCTACAAGCCTGATATTTTCCTTTGAAGCTCCTGTTGACTGCGCTGTAACATTCATCCCTTCAATATTGGTATTCCAGATCTGGCCCATGGCTCCACCGTAGGGATAATATGTTCCTGATGTTCCGCCTGTTGCGAGAATCAAATTTACCTTTTCCGCTGCTGCCTCTTTTTTCTGGCAGCCTGCAAGAATACCGCCCATAAGCACGGCAGCAAGCAGAATTGCAATAATTAATTTCTTCATAATTTTAAAACTCCTCCTATATAACATTTAAAACATTGTTACAATAGAATTTATTGGTATCACGAAATATCGGTAAAATCAAGATTTTATTATTTATATTTTTTTTATCATTTTTTCTCACTTTTTAATAAAAAAACCATTCATTTTTTTTATTAAAACCTGATATTCTTCTCTTTTTTTGCATAATATCTATTTTTGAAAAATTATATTTTGATTAATTATGTGATTTTGTATGATTTTAATGCAATTTTTTAAATTTTTTATTGTGATCTGCATAACAACACATAAGGACTATTGTCATTAAAACCTATTCAAACTATAATAAAAAACGAAAATATTCATTAAGAAAAAGATGAGGATAAAATAATGGCAGAAAAAAAAATGGTTACTATCGATGGTAATACAGCTGCAGCACATGTCGCGTACGCATTCAGTGAGGTAGCAGCAATCTATCCTATTACTCCCTCTTCCAACATGGGCGAATATGCGGATTCATGGGCTTCTGTAGGTAGAAAAAATGTATTTGGTAAAACTGTGGATGTTATCGCAATGCAGTCTGAAGCAGGAGCTGCAGGTGCTGTACATGGAGCAATTTCAGGAGGTGCGCTGACTACTACATTTACTGCATCACAGGGACTTCTGTTGATGATACCGAATATGCATAAAATGGCAGGTGAAATGCTTCCCGCGGTTTTTCATGTATCAGCAAGATCTCTTGCGGCACAGTCACTTTCAATCTTTGGTGATCATTCTGATGTAATGTCAGTAAGAAACACCGGTTTTGCCATTATGGCAGCATCTTCTATACAGGAAACAATGGATCTCGGTGTTGTTTCACACCTTTCAACTTTAAAAGGACAGATCCCTTTTGTTAGTTTTTTCGATGGCTTCAGAACATCTCATGAAATCCAGAAAGTAGAAGTATTTTCATATGATACAATCAAGGTACTTGTAGTAGCTGTGTATATTGAAAAATTCAGGGCTCGGGC
>JAVEZE010000154.1:0-6367 GCA_034003145.1 Spirochaetia bacterium | reverse complement strand
GAGCAGGCAGCGCCTGCAGATATATAATAACCCCTGCCGCTTAAAACCCTTGTCAAAACTTCAGCAGGGACTTTGGCGATGCTGAAACTGATTATATAGGGGGAAAACCTTAAATCATGAAGCTTTCTTTCCCGGGGAATTATACTGCAGCCTGATATGGAAGTGAGTCCTTCAATAAGGCGTGAGCACAGGGCAGATGCATGGATTTTGTTTTCATCTATTTTATCACCGTATTTTTCAAGCGCAAGTGAAAAACCGTATATCGCGGGAGTGTTTTCTGTCCCAGGACGTATTCCTGATTCCTGGCCTCCTCCTGAATAAAAAGAAAGGATTTTTTTCCTGCAGTAAAGAAGGCCGCAGCCGCGGGGGCCTGATATTTTATGCGAACTTGCGCTGTAAAAATCTATTCCGGAATTCTCAATATCAAGCCTGATTTTCCCCGCAGCCTGAACTCCGTCGCAGTGAAATAAAATCCCATTTCCTTTTTTTTTAGAAAACTGTTTTATTATTTTACCGATTTCCTCAATCGGCTGAATTGCCCCTGTTTCGTTGTTGACATGCATAACTGATACCATCATTGTCTCTTCAGACAATGCTTCTGCAATTTTTTCAGGATCTGTAATCCCGTTTTTATCAGGGTCAATCCTTATAATATTAAACCCCATAGCCTGTGCGATTTTTAAAGGCTCATATACAGAAGAATGCTCCATATTTGTTGATATAATATTTCCTTTTATTTTTTTCCTGACAAGTGAAAGAAGGGCTATGTTATTGGATTCAGTTCCGCCTGAAGTAAAGAAAATATTTTTACTGCTTACTCCAAGTGAGCGGGAAGCTCTTTCCCTTGAATCTTCAAGCAGATTCCGCGCTTCAATACCTTTATTATGGATAGAAGAGGGGTTTCCGAATATTTCGAGTCCTTTTTCATAACTATTTTTGACGACTTCATAGTCAGGAATTGATGTTGCAGCCCAGTCCAGATAAATACCCATTTCTGAATTATAGATTAATATAATATTTCATCAATACAGGAAACAATATTGATTAAATCCTGAATATTATATATTATTCTATATATGAAAATTATTGAGATTTGCAGTGATAAGGTTCTTGAAAGTTATGCTAAAAGGCTTAAGGTGTGCGGGCATCCCATACGGCTTAAAATACTCTGTGTTATAAAAAACGGGACAGCATGCGTTAAGGAATTATGGGAATGCCTTGATCAGCCGCAGCCGGTTGTTTCTCAGCATCTTGCTGTTTTAAAAAGCAGCGGTATTGTAGACTCACAAGTAAGCGGAAACAAAAGGATTTATACAATAATTGACCCGTTTGTAAATGAAATGATTTCACTTATGAGGACATATTCACCTGAAAAGCACAAAAACAGCATTTACATGGAAGAGTGAACTCCCTAATCAATTGAAGAATTCTGGTCTTCAAGAATTTCTGTCAATCTTCTGTAAATTTTATTGATTTTCTCAATTTTATATTTTTCCATATCATCAGGAATTGCATCCATAAACTCTACAAGGCTTTCAAGACTTGCTGTCAGTGCTAAATCAAAACTTTTTACAGTTTTAAACCAGTAATTACCTCTGTTGTCTGTGTTGAGTGAAATAAAACCCAGCTGCCTTGACTTGTTTTTAAGCTGTGAAAGTGAAAGGACAAGTTGAAGGTTTTCCATGATTTTATCTGCTCCGGTCGAGATATTTATGTTTCCGCGCGGTAATTTATTTTTTCCCGCAATCAGATCTGTTTCTATGTAAGGGACAATCCTGAAAATATTTGTTAATTTTTCACCTGAAAGTATCTCAAAATTGTTATAAATCAGCGTTCCTGTAATTCCATGAGGTATATAAAGATTTTTAAGTCCTTGAGTTTTTATAAGTTCTTTTGCTTTTCCAAGCTCTATATAGGCGTTCTTTCTCTTTTTACCCTTAACAAAATCAAGCCGGAACGATTCATTTCCTATTTTTACAAAGTTGGTAGTGTCTTTCTTTTTATCACGCAGGATATCGCTTTTTTTGAGTTCTGTAAAATCCCTGAAAAGATCTGGTGATATTTGGTTTAGCCACTCTTTTTTAAGAGGTGAAACTGAATGGGCAAACATTTTGATGGTTCTTACAATCTCTCCAGCCACGATAAAGGGAGGATCTTCCTTAAACATTACTGAACCGGGATGTATCTGAATTTTTTCCGCTGTCAGGCTTCTGTAGATACTTCTTCCTGATCTTACACATACAAACTGAACAAGCCCTTTTGATACCGCGATAAGATAATCTGATATACGTCCACCGGAAGTAATCGGGATTCCCATGTCGCTGACAATCTCTTCAAGCTGTTTTTTGATATTGACAAGTTCTTCCATCATAATAACATCAATGTAGTTTTTTTTGCAGAATGATTCCTTATCCTGTGTTTTCATGAATGATCTGTATATTTTGATATATGAGACAAAATCGCCGTCAGGATCCTTTAAAGCCTGGTGTGCCTTTCTTGCCTCGAATTCCTCACCCTGTGGAAAGAGAAATGGAGAATTTGTTGAGAGAAAAGTCGCGGCAAGTATTGTCTCTTCAAGGACATCTGGGGAATTAAGTATTGCCTCAACTATTATTCTTGAAAGGCGGGGAAGGAGGGGGAAGAAGGCCATCATCTCACCTATTTTGGTAAGAGAGTTGTCGTTATTTATGGCCCCTAAAAGTTTTAGTGTTTCAACCGCCCCTGCTATCCCCTGTTTTCCCGGGGATGATATGAAATCGAATGACTCAAAATCCTTTATGCCGAGTTCTGCCATTCTAAGGACTACCTCGGAAAGGTCTGTCCTGTATATTTCCTCTTTTGTGAATAACGGCCTGCTTTCATAATCATTTTTTGTGTAAAGCCTGTAGCAGGTTCCCGGCAGGGTCCTTCCTGCTCTCCCTTTTCTCTGGTTGCAGGAAGCTTTTGCTATAGTTGTCTCAATAAGTGCGGAGGTGAAAGTTTTTGGGTTATAGGAGTTGATCTTTGCAAGGCCTGAATCTATGACAGATGTTATTCTGTCTATTGTTACGCTTGTTTCGGCAATGTTGGTCGCAACTACTATTTTCGTTTTACCTGACGGGGTGGGGATAAAAACCCTCTCCTGTTCTTCCTTTGAAAGCCGTCCGTAAAGGGGGAGTATTACCATTTTTTTTCTGTACTGGGATGAGTTTAATAGGGTAATGCAGTCCTTGATTTGCCTTTCGCCTGACAAAAACACGAGAATATCTCCTTCCCGTTTTTCTGATATTATCCTTTCAATGGTATTTTTTATTTTATAAATCACCGCATCCCTGTCATTTGTGTTGACTACAGGGTCGTATACTATTCCAACCGGATAGATAATCGAATCTATATGAACGACTGGGCAATGGCCAAAGTATTCAGCGAAAACTGATGTATTTATTGTCGCCGATGATATTATTACCTTGAAATCAGGCCTTACCTCAATTACTTTTTTTAAAAGACCCATTATAAAGTCAATGTTAAGGCTTCTCTCATGCGCCTCATCAACAATGATGCAGCTGTATTTGGTTAAAAGAAGGTCAGTCTTTATCTCCTGCAGCAGTATGCCGTCAGTCATTATCTTTATTGTTGTTTCACGGGATGTCATGTCGTTAAACCGCATTTTATATCCGACAATGCCGGGGATTTTTGTATCAAGCTGTTTGGCTATATAATCAGAAACAGATAAAGTTGCAATACGCCTGGGCTGTGTTACACCGATAACACCTTTGGCTGAATAACCTGCCTCATGAAGGATTAGCGGCAGCTGTGTGGTTTTTCCCGAGCCAGTCGGGCTTTCTATTACTATTACCTGGTTTTCGCTTAAAACCTTTAAGATTCTCTCTTTTTCCTGATATACCGGAAGCTTATGCGGTTCCATTTACTCTCCATTTTTCAACAATTGATAAAACTTTTTCCAGTCCTTTTTTCATATCCAGCTTCTCATGATTTTTCCTTTCCATCAGATCCTTAACTGTAATTGTTCCTGACTCTTTTTCATCAGTTCCGATTATTATCCCTGCTGGTATGTTCTTTTTTTCCGCAAAAGAAAACTGCTTATTGAGTTTTTTGCTTTCAGGATATACCTCGCATGATATACCAAATTTTCTTGTCTCATCCGCTGTTTTATGCAATAACCCAAGAAGATCATCATCCATGTTGAAAACTATGCATTCGCACTGCGCCTCTTTCCTGATTTTATCTTCTGATTCTTCAAGCGCGGCAAGAAGACGGTCTACCCCGATTGAAGCTCCGACTCCGGGAAGCTCCTCTTTGGTATAAAGGGATGCAAGGTTATTGTATCTTCCCCCTGAGCAGACCGATCCTATGCTTTCCTTCCCTTCTATAAATGTTTCAAAAACAAGCCCTGTGTAATAATCAAGCCCTCTTGTAATGGAAGGGTCGAGTATAAAGTATGTTTCGCATTTATTTTCAACAAGAGCGCTGTAAATCCTGCCTAATCTTTCTGTTTCACTGTTTTCCCCGCCGCACATGTTAATGAGTTTTCCCAGCGTCTGTTCAAAACTGTCCCTGCTTTTAATAAAATCAAGAATCAAAGCCCCGTCTGCCCCTGCTGTTTCTGTCAGTATCTTTTTTACAGCATCCGGGCCGATTTTGGCAAGCTTATCCACAGTTCTTAATATTTCAGCTGATTTATCCTGCATGCCGTGCATCTTGAGGAATTTATTGAAAATCCCGCGGCTTGAAAGGTGAATTTTAAAATTACCAATCCCCATTGTTTCAAATGATTTTTTTATAAGAAGAAGAATCTCAAGATCTGCTGAAGCAGAATCAGCTCCTACTATGTCAAAGTCGCACTGGTAAAACTCCCTGTAGCGCCCCCTCTGGGTATTCTCTCCCCGCCAGACCTTTGATATATGATATCTTTTAAAGGGAAAATAGAGGCTGTTCTTGTTTGCTGCCACAAATCGTGCGAAAGGGACTGTAAGGTCATAGCGCATAGCTACGTTTCTTCCCCCGTTGTCGATAAAACTGTAAAGCTGTTTGTCTGTCTCTCCGCCCCCCTTGCCCAGAAGCACTTCTGTATATTCAAGTACCGGGGTGTCTATCGGCACAAACCCGAAAGAGGAAAAAGCCTTTTCAAGATCAGCAAAGATTTTTTTCCGTTTTATTTCAGCTTCAGGCAGCGAATCCCTGAATCCTTTAAGTATTTTTGGCTCAATTATTTCCTGCATACAAAGAATCATCCCTTTATTAGAATCAATTTTTAAAATCATACACTTTTTTCTTTTTTATGTCTGCAACTGCGCTGAATCATCATAAATTTTGCCTGATATCAGGATCAGGTGATTTTTTTGCTTGCCTGATAGCTGTTAAATCCATATTTGTGGGCTCGATCGCCAGGTTATTGTAAAGTTCTGTGTTTGCAAAAAATAAAAAAGGTGTATAATATCAAATGAACTGCGGATTTGCAGGTATTATGAGATAACATTCAGGTTTGGTAGCATCAATTGATTGTCAGATACGGTAAAAATCAGAAAGGTAAAACAGTAAAGTTAGCTGTTATATATACAAAAGAAGAGCATGGTATCGGAAGGGAGAAATTTGATTCCGACGCAGTTGCTATTTGCGAAAAGCTTAGGTACGCAGGCTATAAAGCCTATATAGTAGGTGGTGCTGTCCGTGACCTCCTTCTTGATAAAAATCCCAAGGATTTTGATATAGTTACTGATGCTGTGCCATCTGCCATCAAGAAAATATTCAGGCGATCCAGGATAATAGGAAGAAGGTTCCGCCTTGTTCATGTCTATCAGGGAAGAAACATATACGAGGTCGCGACATTCAGATCAGGAAGTTCAGAATCCCATAACAACAGCTTTGGAACTATGGTACAGGATGTCTGGAGAAGGGATTTTACCATCAATTCCCTTTATTTCTGTCCATTTGATGAGCAGATTATTGATTTTACCGGCGGATACAAGGATCTTGCTAAAAAACTTGTAAAACCTGTAATTCCGCTTAAAACCATTTTTCTTGAAGATCCTGTGAGAATTATAAGGGCAGTAAAATATTCTGTAATGATAGGGGGCGATTTACCTTTTTTCCTTAAAATGAGGATTAAGAAGCATGCGAAAGAGTTGATTTACTGCTCCCCGTCAAGGATAACTGAGGAAACAATCAAGATAATGAAAACCGAACATTCAGCTTTGATATTCAAAAGGCTCTCATCGCTCGGTATCCTGAAGCTTGTATTGCCCGGAGTATACGAAATACAGAAAAACTCATTTTTTTACGAGAGGATAGAAAAATTCGACAATCTTAAAAAGGAAGGCAAGGTTTCAACAGAAAAAATATCTGCACTGCTGCAGCCCCTTCTTGAGGA
>JAVEZE010000153.1:0-6404 GCA_034003145.1 Spirochaetia bacterium | reverse complement strand
GAGGCTGATATTGCCTCAATCTATCCGCAAGGCAGGATAACCATGGATACGATGAATGATTACCTTTATATAAAGAAAATATTTGAATCTGATGATATTTCAGCTGCGAAAAATATGACACAAAACGTGACAGAAAGCTTGACGCAAGGCTTGACAGAAAGTTTGACACAAAACTTGACAGAAAACACAGAAAAACTTATCAACTGGTTAAAAAAAAATCCTCATCCTGACAATAAAATACAATCATGAAAAAAATTATTTTTATACCTTCAACTGAAAAAGGGAACGGGAGCGGCCATTTAAGAAGATGCTGCCTTTGGGCAGAGTCACCTCTTTATGATGGATACATTTATATACCGGCAGAAAGGCTCAAAGAGTACCAATCTGAAAACAATTCCGGTTTTGCATCCTCCCATTTATCTGATAATAAAAAGATAGTTACTGTTATGGGAAGTAACTGGGATATGGCGCTCCTTGACATGAGAAGAACTCCGTTGCCAATCATAGATGAATGGAGAAAAATATCATCAATCCTGGCTGGAGTTGATGAGGGAGGACTTTGGAGGAGGCACTTTGACTATCTTATTGATACTCTTCCAAATCCCTATAACTCAGGCGTAAAGAGCAATATCACTTCAACCGGCCTGCTTGGTATACCGGATAAAAGAGACTCAATATTTTCAGACAGAAAAATAGGTCAGTATTCATCTGTACTGATAACCTTTGGAGGAGAAGACCCGGCAGGTATAACCGGGAGGTTTTTAAGCGATGCTGTAAAGTATGCACTTTTTGAAAACCGTGAGGTAACAGTTGTAACTGGTCCTTTTTTTAAAAATACAAACGAAATTAAGGAAAAATACAGTTTTTTCAATATTGTAGAATCTCCCGATGGAATTGCGCCACTGATTGAAAAAGCTGATATTGTTTTTACATCGTTCGGCCTTACCGCTTATGAGGCGCTTTATGCGGGAAAGCATGTTGTATTGATCAATCCGTCAGGGTATCACAAAAAACTCTCCCTGATTGCCGGAATTTGTGAAGCTGGGATAATAAATTGTGAAATCCGCAAAGTAAAAAAAATAGTTGAAAATCCTCATCTCTATGATGAAAGTACAATTAAATCACTTGATCCGCCCTCTGATATTACAAAGCTGTTTAAAAAAGCCTCAGAAACAGAAAAAACACTCTGTCCGGTTTGCAAGGATGAAGGAAAAACAGTACACAGGTTTCCAGGAAAAAACTATTTAAAATGCAGAAAGTGCGGGATTTATTATCTTCAGGGTATAGGAGCAGCTTCAAAAGATAAAAAATACGATAAATCCTATTTTTTTGATGAATATAAAAAACAATACGGTAGAACATATCTTGAGGATTTTGACAATATTTCTCTTAAATGTATCGGCCGGTATAAAATAATTGAAAAAATTAAAAAACAGGGAAAAGTACTTGATATAGGATGCGCATACGGCCCTTTTCTTGATGTAATGAATAAAAAAAATTATGACTGCACCGGTATCGACATATCAGAGGAAGCGGTAGGATTTGTCAGAGACAAACCTGGAATCAAAGCATTTATCTGTGATTTTGCGTCTGTGTCAGTCTCTGCTGCCGCACCTGTTTCTGCTTACAGTTCCTCGCCCATAGAAAAAGAGGTTTTCTCCTCCAGTGAAAAATACGATATAATTACTATGTGGTATGTGATAGAGCATTTTAAAGAAACAGGTGAAATCATAAGAAAGGTACACAGCCTGCTGGCCGAAGGGGGGCTTTTTGCTTTTTCAACTCCGAATTTTGCAGGAATCAGCGGGAGAAAGAATATGAAAAAATTTATGGAATCAAGTCCTGATGATCACTTTACAGTGTTTGGAATTAAAACTGCCTGCCGCATTCTTTCACAGTACGGATACAAGGTAATTAAGGTAAGGTCGACAGGCCATCATCCTGAAAGATTCCCTTTATACATGAAAAAAACTTCAGGCTTGAAAATCCTGAATATTATAAGCAGAATGTTTCACCTGGGCGATACATTTGAAATTTATGCAGTTAAAACAGGGGCATCTGATGAGTAAGGTTTTTGAAGAGAAAAAAGCTATTGTAATTCTCGGGGCAGGTATTATGCAGATCCCGGCAATAGAGTCTGCAAAACGCAAGGGACTGTCAACAATAGTTTTTGACGGAAACTGCAATGCCCCAGGTGCATCGTGCTCTGATCATTTTGAAAATATTGATCTTAAAAACTGTGAGGCTTTACTTGAAAAGTGCCGCAGCTACAGGGAAAAGTATGTTATTGCCGGTGTGTTTACTGCCGGGACTGATTTTTCATATATAGTTGCATGGCTTTCGAATATGCTTGGCCTTAAATCCATAAGCTACGAAACAGCATTAAAAGCAACTGATAAATCGCTTATGAGACAGGCATTTCATTCATTCAATGTCCCGTCTCCTTCCTGGCTGATAACTCAAAATCGGGATATTGATGAGGATGTTATCTGTGCTCTTGGATTTCCGCTTGTGGTAAAACCGGTCGACAGCATGGGTGCCCGCGGGACAGTAAGAGTCGAGAACACACTTCAGCTTGGAGAAGCGTTTGATTCTGCCCTTGTTCATTCAAGAACAGGAAAGGTTATTATTGAGCAGTTTATCGAAGGGGCTGAGTATAGCCTGGATGCAGTTATAAAAGAGGGCAGTATATCAGTCTGCGGAATAGCAGACCGGCATATCTTTTTCCCCCCTTATTTTGTGGAAATGGGGCATACAATGCCGGCTGTTCTTTCTGAAGAAACAGCAGAAAATATTAAAAAAGTATTTTGTGATGGAATTAAAGCCATAGGAATAGAAAACGGATCTGCCAAGGGAGATATCAAATACAACAGCAAAGGTCCGTTTATCGGTGAAATCGCGGCAAGGCTTTCAGGTGGATATATGTCAGGATGGACATTCCCTTATTCAACAGATTTTTCTGTTATAGATGCTGCAATAGAGATAGCGGTTGGAAATGACCCCGGAATTATAGATTATAATTATAAAAATACTGCTGCTGAAAGAGCTTTTATCTCAATACCAGGAATTGTCGAATCAGTGTTTGTACCGGAATCGATTCGGAAAAATATTGAGTCGGGAAGAAAGAATAATAACATATTAAAAGAACTGTTTATAAATGTTACCCCGGGCAGTACTGTTAATTTCCCCAAAAATAATGTAGAAAAATGCGGAAATGTAATTGCTGTCCACAAGGAAAGAGAAAAAGCTGTTGATGCAGCAGAAAAAGCATGCCGCGATATATTTGTAAAATTAAAACCAAGCGAAGAAATGACGTTTAATTTTATATTCAGGGAAAAAGAATACTGGATACCGGATGCGTTCAAGTTTGATGGATCAGCACTTGAAATGGCTGGATATTTTGGGATCCCTGGTCAATTTGATACAAAAAAAGATCCCCTCTATGTTGTACTGCCTGAAAAAGGGTTCCATGATAACCGAAAAGACTGGCAAGGACGGACATTGGATTATGCGCTTAAGCAAATAGAAGCTTACTCAGATATTGGCGTCAGGTTTGTTGAAAAAACTGATTCAGCCAGTTTATTCGCAGCAGGCAGCATTTTCTGGAAAAGTGTGGCACGCGGCAGCGTACAGGGGGGAGTGTGGATTATAGAGACAATTCTTGAATATCTTGAAAAAGGAAAGGATTTAAAGGATTTTAAATGTTAATAACTGGACGAAAATCAGCAGTTTTAATTGTTATTCTCCTTTTCAACCTGTGCTTTTGTATAAACGCAGCATCAGATGATGTTACGCTGATGGATTTTATCTCAAAAAACAATTTTTCCTTCAGATGGTCGCCAATTCTTGATACCGGGGAGCTTAAATATGGTGAAGATGTATTCAGCTTCAAACCTGGTGAAGATTTTCTTGTTTATAACTACAGGGAAAAAATTTCCGGTTCAAGAATTAACAGGGACGGAGGAGTTATAACTATTGACAGCAAAACAGCTGAAATAATCCTTTCAAGGAGCGGTTTTTCCGCATCTGTAAGACAGCTTAAGCCCAATCCTGTTAACGCAAGACCTTCAGGACACAGGATTGCTGCAATAATTATTGATCCGGGTCATGGAGGAAGGGATTCAGGCGCTATCGGCAGACATGAAATTGCAGGAAATAGACATACAATCTATGAAAAAGATATAGTTCTTGAGATTGCGCTTGAACTAAACAGAAAACTTACTTCAACCTATAATGATAAAAAAATAATTCTGACAAGGAACAATGATTCATATCCTTCTCTTGATGAGAGGGTGGAAAAAGCCAATAATGTTAAACTTGGTAAAAACGAGGCAATTGTATTTGTTTCAATACATGCAAATGCATCTTTCAATATAAATGCCAAAGGATTTGAGGTTTGGTATCTCCCCCCGGATTTCAGGCGCGATCTAATAGATGGGGATAAAGCTGATGAGGAAACCAAAGATATACTTCCCATCCTGAATACAATGCTTGAAGAGGAATTTACCATAGAGAGTATACTTCTTGCGCAAAGTATCCTCGACGGCCTTGATAAATCGATAGGCAGTAAAGATTTAAACAGAGGACTTAAGGAAGAAACCTGGTTTGTAGTAAAAAACGCTAAAATGCCTTCTGTACTGATTGAGGTAGGTTTTGTATCAAATAAGGAAGAATCTATAAAACTTTCCGATAAAAATTACTTGAAGAAAATCAGCGAAGGTATTTATAATGGGATAATAAAATTTATCGATAATCTTGAAATGATTAATACTGGCGGAGAATGATGATTTGAGTACAAAATTACGGATTATATCCACTGTTTTCCTTTTGACAGCCTTTGTCATATCTCTTTCAATATATTTTTTTTTCAATTTTCATAAAACCGAAAGGATATTTTTTTTCCCTGAGCATAACAACAGTAAAACAGTTGGGGAAAGCCGAAGAATTCCCCGTTTTATTAACAGGGAGAAGAATGTTGATGTATTTACAAGAGAATTGCTCCTTGGCCCCCTTAATATGAAACTGGATTCTTTATTTTCTTCTGGTACAAAACTGGAAAAAATGTTATATAGAAATAAAATTATTTACCTTGATCTTGATATCAAGGCTCTTTTTCCTGATAAAAAGGCGATACACGGTTTCGATACCGGAATTAGACTTTTAAAAAAAAATATAAAGTTTAATTTCCCCTATGTTGAAAAAGTTGTTGTAACGATATCAGGTGAAGAAGCTTTAATCGAAGACAGGTAATAAAACCGGTTATTTTACAATTAAAAAGGAAATTTTGCCAGCAATTACAAATATCCAAAAAAAAATAAAAGTTGTTGACAAAATCCGTACCTATTTTATAATTGTATTTAAGGTTTATTTAAAGAAAAAGGAGCTATAGATGAAACGGTTCTTCATCCTTCTAACAACAGTTTTTTTCTTCATTAGTGCAATTTCATTTGCTGAAGAAGCTGTATTGATTGACTTTTCAAAATTGGCAGCAGATTATCCTGAACAGGATCCTAAAGAAAACGCAAGAACACTGGTAGATTATTCAGATAAAGCTGGGACATCGTATTCAGATGCAGAAAAAGCGGAGATGAAAACATCAATCGCTCTGAATAACTGGGATGTAGTGCTTGCATCTTCTTCAAGAAGAGTTATGAATCAGGCCCTGTCGATGACAAAAGAGGTTCCTGTAATTGCGGAAGCAAAAAAATATGCAGGAGAAAAAGTTATTGGTATCAGGATCCATTTTCCTGATGAATCATTTAATTCATGGGCATTGATCAAACCGCCGTTTGAGATACCTGCCTACATGAAAAAAACAAATATTGAAGGTGACGGCAACCTTGTAGAAGACGATACCGACCGATACGGGTCAAAATTTATAGACGGCTATGGTGTTGTTAAAAATGTTGGTGTTATAAAATCACTTTCAATGAATATTTATGGATCAAATTTCCCCAACGGTCTCGAAGTAATCTTAAAAGATCAGAATAACGAAGAAAAAGCAATTTTTATGGATTATCTTAATTTCGAAGGCTGGAGAACAATTACCTGGAAAAATCCCAATTACATAACAGAAGTAAGGAATAGAGATATCTATCAAACACCTCTTTATCCCAAAGCTACTCCAATGGTTAAAATTGCAGGAGTCAGAATATTAAAAGACGCAGCACAGGAAGGCGGGGATATCATTACTTATATCAAGGATATATCTGTTGTGTTTGATAAAGCTGTTCTTACAATTGAAAGAGATGTTGATGAAGAAGCTGTATGGGGCATTCTAAAAGAAAGAGAAGAATCAAGAAGAACTGCTGAATTTGAAAGACTTGGACAGCAGCAGGTTCTAAGATATCTTGAGCAGAAAAAAATGCACGTAGATGAAGGATGATAAAACTCTACATATACTT
>JAVEZE010000152.1:0-6534 GCA_034003145.1 Spirochaetia bacterium | reverse complement strand
GCGGTTGTGGGGGCGACATTCCCCCATGAGGCAAAGCTTTTAAGGGAAGAGATGAAAAACTCATTCTTCCTTGTCCCCGGTTATGGAGCGCAAGGGGGAGGGGCGCAAGGAGTTATCAGCTGTTTTAACCCTGACGGATGCGGCGCTGTCATAAATTCTTCCCGCGCCATAATGTATGCCTATATGAAAGAAAATGATGAAAAAAATCATGAAAAACATGCAAGAGATGAAGCCTTGCGGATGAAAAAAGAGATAACAGATGAGCTTTTGAAAAAAGGAATTTGCAGATGGTGAAATTGACCGGAAGACGGCAGAATCCCCCTATGGTGATGGAGAGTGTGATATGAGAAAACCTGTTTTTGAAATAGCTGCAGTTAATGATTTATCCGGTTACGGCAGATGTTCCCTTACTGTCGCGATTCCTATTTTATCATCAATGGGGATGCAGGTGTGCCCGCTGCCGACCTCTATCCTTTCAACCCATACAACTGATTTTAAGGATTATACCTTTTTTGATTTTACAGATCAGATGCCGGGGATAATTGACCATTGGGAAAAACTGGGGATCAGTTTCGATGCTATTTACACCGGTTTTCTCGGTTCATCAAGACAGATTGACATAATTGAAAATTTTATCGACCGCTTTGATCATGATGATCTTCTTGTCGTTGTTGACCCTGTTATGGGCGATGATGGAGGGCTTTACGATACTATCGGCACTCCTATTGTGGAGGGAATGAAAAAGCTTGTAAAAAAAGCAGACATTATTACTCCCAATATCACAGAAGCCGCGATTTTACTTGGAGAGAAAAATTACGGTACACTTAATGTCAGTCAAATTAAAGAGATTCTCGAAAAATTATCTGATTCAGGACCTGAGATGGTGGTAGTTACAAGTGTTTTATGTGAAAACGAAAAATTCCCTGTTGTTGTTGCTTTTAACAGGAAAAGCAGAAGATACTGGAAAATGAGGAGTGATTATTTCCCTGTCTATTACCCCGGTACCGGCGATATTTTTTCAAGCATATTGACAGGATGTATTCTCCGCGGCGACAGCCTGCCGGTTTCAGCGGCAACTGCTGTAGAGTTTATATCAGCTGCGATAAAAGAAACATACGGCCACGATCTTCCGCCGCGCAACGGTATAATGTTTGAGAAGGTATTAAGCCTCCTTGCCGGTACAAAACTTTCAGGGCTTTTGAATATTTCACCATTATGATAGTAACAGATTTTGACGGGACATTATTCACCGATTCCCATACATTCCACAAAGAAGACATTGATACGCTTATCCGGCTTGGTGAAACAGGGATACTCAGGGTAATAGCGACAGGAAGATCGCTTTTTTCGGCAAACAAGGTTATACCTCCCGATTTTCCGATCGATTATCTGGTATTTTCTTCAGGGGCCGGAATAATGGAATGGAAAAGAAAAGAAATAATAAAGGCCTATTCACTTGACCGGTACCAGATAAAGAAAACTTCTGAAATACTTATTAACGGTTCCTTTAATTTCATGCTCCATAAAAAAATACCAGATAATCATTATTTTTATTATATCCGCCATACAGGCGAAGATGATGATTTTGACAAAAGATGTAAAATATATACAGAATATTCGATAGAATGGGATGAGAATGAAGTAAATGAGATGGAAGAAGCGTGCCAGTTTGTTGTGATGATTTCACAGATGGATAACGCAGCTCATCTTTCCCGGTTTACAGAATTGAAAAGTATTCTTGGTGCTTTAGGAAACCTGCATGTCATAAGAGCTACTTCCCCTCTGGATAAAAAAACATTGTGGATAGAAATATTCCCGGCAGGCGTTTCAAAGGCCCATGCAATAAAAACCATTGCAGACTTAAAAGGGATAGATTATAAATATATTGCCGCGGTAGGCAACGATTTCAACGATCTGGATATGCTAAGATGGGCAAAAACCAGTTTTATTGTGGGTAATGCTCCGCTTGAGCTTAAAAATGAATTTGTAAATGTGAAGACAAACAATGACTGCGGATTTTCCGATGCAGTAAAAAAATGGATGGCGCTTCACGATACCGGCCGGTAAAACAGCGTCCAAATAAAAAAGGCAGGTTATTAATATGTCAGATTTAGCAATCCTTGACAATGCGATAAGAAAAATAAAAGATTTTCCAAAGAAAGGGATTCTGTTTTACGATATAACAGGCCTGCTGATAAAACAGGATGCGTTTAATTACTGTATGGAAAAAATGGTAAAACTGTATGAAAACAGGGGTATCACCAAGATCGCGGCAGTTGAGGCGCGCGGGTTTATTTTCGCATCCCCCCTCGCATTAAGACTTAATGTCCCTCTTCTCCTTGTCAGAAAAAAAAACAAGCTGCCTGGGGAGAAGCTTACAAAAAGCTATTCCCTTGAATATGGAGAAGATTCTATTGAGATCCATAAAAGCGATATAGCGCCTGAAGACAATATCCTTATTGTAGATGATCTTATCGCAACAGGAGGAACAATCAAGGCTGCCTGTGAACTTCTTGAATCAGCCGGTGCATCTATAGAGGAGATATTCGCTGTAATTGGACTTCCTTTTCTTAACTATAATGAGAAACTAACCAGATACAAAATACATACTTTTATTAATTATGAGAGCGAATAAACAGATACAATCCTTTTTCATTTGCCTGGCCAGCTTTGCAAATAGTTAATCGCAGATATTGACATAAAATTGATATTTGGATATTTTTAAGACGAATTTATTGCCCGATAGTGTAACGGTAACACGCAAGATTCTGGATCTTGTTTTGGGGGTTCAAATCCTCCTCGGGCAGAAAAATCTGATAGGGCCCCTTCGTCTATCGGTTAGGACAGGAGATTCTCATTCTTCAAAGAGGGGTTCGATTCCCCTAGGGGCTATAAAAAACCTGTTCAATAAGAAATTACTGAACAGGTTTTTTGCTTTATAAGCCTGTTTGACTCTGTTTATCCCTGTTATAACCGCAGGAGTTAGTGTCTGGCCAGGAACAGGTTCTCCCTTTTTAATTCTTCTTAATTATTATCCAGAACATAATTGTTGTAATAGTAATCTATACTATCGATCAACGCATCCCAGGACGCCTCTACAATGTTTTCAGAAACTCCGACTGTGTCCCATTCAATCTTGTGATCTGTGGTTGTAATAAAAACCCTAACCTTGGCGGCTGAGGCAGACTGGGGATCAAGAATTCTTACCTTGTAGTCAATAAGGCTTATTTTCTTGAGAAAAGGGTAGTGCGGAGTAAGGGCATCCCTCAAAGACATGTCAAGAGTATCGACAGGACCTATGCTTACTGCTGCTCCAAGGACATTTTTTCCCATCGATTCCATGAATATCCTCCCTACAGTTTTGCTCGGAGTATCGCCTGTTTTGTAGGACTCAAGATGGTAGTTGTTAAGATGAATAATTGGTTTGTACTTGTTTATGGTTTTTCTTATGAGAATATCAAACGATGCCTCGGCTGCCTCATATTCATATCCCTCTTCCTCCTTTTTCTTGAGTACATCAATAAGTTTCTGTACTTCGCCGCTTCCCTTGTCAAACTGGCCGTATTTGGAAAGTTTGTTCACAATAGTTGATTTACCGGATAGTTCAGAAAGAAGAATTTTTCTGGAATTGCCGACAAATTTGCTGTCAATATGTTCCATCAAATCAGGTGCCTTGTTGATGACATCAGCATGCTGTCCTGCTTTGTGGCTGAAAGCCGCCTCCCCCACATAGGGTTGTCTTTTTGCCGGTATAATATTTGCAATTTCATAAACATAGCGTGAAAGTGATGTAATTCTGCTGATTTCTGATGCGATATTGGCATCATAATCTGTCTTGAGACAGATGTTGGGCGCTATTGTGCAAAGGTTAGCGTTTCCGCACCGCTCTCCCCATCCATTTATTGTTCCCTGAATCTGAATTGCGCCGTAATCAAGGGCCAACAGCGAATTAGCTACAGCAGTACCGCAGTCGTTGTGAAAATGGACTCCAAGTGGGGCAAGCTTGTCCTGGGGGAGGTTTTTTAATATGCTTATAACCTCGGATGGGAGAACCCCTCCATTGGTATCGCAAAGGACAAGGGTTTTAGCCCCTGCGTCAGTGGCAGTCTGGAGAACTTTTATCGCGTATTCACTGTCATCCTTGAATCCGTCAAAAAAATGTTCAAGATCAAACAAGACTGTGCTACCCTGTTTTTTCAAATAAGCAATTGAATCGTGAATCATCTCAAGATTTTCTTCCTCAGTAGTGCCCAGTACTTTTGTTACATGCCCTTTTGATGTCTTTCCGACAATTATTATGTGTTCTACCTCTGCCTGAAGCAAGGCGTTTAAATGACTGTCTTTTTCCGCAGCAATTCCCGGTTTTCTTGTTGAGCCGAATGCGACAATTTTCGCGTGGGATAATTTTTCATTTCTCATTTGGGCGAAAAAATTTGCTTCTTTTTTATTGGCAAGAGGAAAACCCCCCTCAATATAATCTATTTTCATATCATCAAGCTTGTGTGCAATCTTGATCTTGTCAGTAAGAGTAAAGTTGATTTCTATCCCCTGCATACCGTCACGCAGTGTTGTGTCATATATTTCAATTTTTTTCATTGTTCATTTCCTTTGATAGCAGAAATTTATTAAGCGCGCTTACATAAGCTATTGCGCTTGCCTCAAGAATATCGGTTGATGATCCCCTTCCCCTGGCTGGTACCCCATCCACCGTAATTGCGACCTGTACTTCTCCCATTGCCTGTTTTCCCGGTGTAACTGCATGAACCTTGTATTCAACAAGTGTCGCGCTTACTCCGATTGCTCTTTCAATAGCCCTGAAAATAGCGTCAACAGGACCGTCTCCTGTCGCGGCCTCTTCCATGACAGTTTCATTGTGCCGGATTCTGATGGTTGCTGTGGGAATGGAAGTGTTGCCGGATAGTATATTAAAATACTCAAGTTTGTATGAGAATGAAGTCATTCCAAGCTCATCTATTATTATTGTGATAAGATCCTCGTCATAAACCTCTTTTTTCCTGTCTGCTATATATAGAAATCGGTCAAACATTTTCTTTGCGTCATCGGGTGAAATTTCAAAGCCAAGTTCTCCAATCCTTTTTTTAAATCCATGAAACCCTGAGTGCCTGCCAAGCACAATATCGCTGCTTCTCCGTCCTATTGAGGAGGGAGTCATTATTTCATATGTTTCCCTGTGTTTTAAAAGACCGTCCTGGTGGATTCCTGATTCGTGGGCAAATGCGTTATCACCCACAATCGGCTTGTTTCTTGCGATCTCAAGCCCTGTAATGTTTGAGATAAGCCTTGAAGTATTATGGATCTGGTTTGTTTTAATATTTGTTGCATATTTAAGCAAATCCTTTCTGACTGATATTGCCATTATCAACTCTTCCAGCGCAGCATTGCCTGCCCTTTCCCCTATACCATTGATAGTAACCTCTGCCTGTCTGGCTCCGGCCTCTATTGCCGCAAGAGTGTTCGCGACCGCAAGACCCAGGTCGTTATGGCAATGGACAGAAATAATTGCCTTGTCAATGTTAGGCACATTGTTTTTTATCTGTGTGATAATGTTTGACATCTCCTGCGGGATTGTATATCCGACAGTATCAGGAATATTGATAATTGTGGCGCCCGCGTCAATTACCTTTTCAATAATTGAATATAAAAAAGGAAGCTCGCTTCTGGTCGCGTCTTCCGGTGAAAACTCAACCTCTGCTGCCTTGTTTTTTGCGTATTTTACAGCTTTTACCGCCATCTCAATTATTTCTTCCGGCGGTTTGTTGAATTTATACTTCATGTGAATTGGCGATGTTGCTATAAAAGTGTGTATCCTTGAGTGTTGAGCTTTTGCTACTGCCTCTGCTGCGATATCGATATCTTTTTCAACAGCCCTTGCAAGCGCTGCAATTACAGGCCCTTTTATGTTTTCTGAAATCATTTTACAGGCCTTAAACTGCTGAGGAGATGAGACAGGAAAACCTGTCTCGATCGCGTCAACTCCCATTCTTGCTATCTGGATAGCAACCTCATATTTCTGTTCCACAGTCATTGATGCGCCAGGTGATTGTTCTCCGTCCCTGAGTGTTGTATCAAAAATAAATATTCGCTCCATTTAAAAACTCCTTTTTAAAATCCAGTTGAAAATCCAATTTAATATTTCCAGATCCCAATTCAATTAAAAATCCAGTCGAAATTATAATTGAATAAAAAAAAAGCCGTCCAACCCTTGAGGGAAGGACGGCGTAAAAGCCGATACTAAACAACAGTTTATCCTTCCTGCATACCATTCCCTGTTAGTAGAATGATGTTAATGAGTAGGATAATTATGGTAATAATGGAAAACTGACTGCTTAAATTGTTCATTGAGAAATATAATTAACCAGCTTTTAAAAAATGTCAAGGAGTTTTACCAATCTTTTCATCTCTTTTGATTCTCAATCCCCCTTTTTTTATTAATTGCTTGACCATGTAAGTTTTATAAAAGAAAATAAATATATGGGTGTATTAAAGGGTTTTGAACAGCTTGCTCATGAACTT
>JAVEZE010000151.1:0-6570 GCA_034003145.1 Spirochaetia bacterium | reverse complement strand
TGAAATTCGCCCCTTTCCATGAAAAGAGGCGGTATTGCCTTTTATTGCTCAAAAAAGTTAACCGCAATTAAAGAAAAATAGAGCTGCATGCGCCGTACGGGCAGTTTTCAATACAGCTCAGGCACTGTATGCATTTATCTCCATCGAAATCAATTCTTCTTGTTTTCTTGTCCGCGATGTAAAGTGCCTGTGTAGGGCAGTGGGAAAGGCAGTTTCCGCATTGTGTGCATGTTTCCTTGTCCCATCTGATCCCTTTGTCTGCCTCGTTTATTTCTACGTTAAACGATTTTACAAACTCAAGCCCTTTAGCTATGCTTTCCTCTTCACCTGTAAGGTCAAGGACAAGATATCCGAACTCCTCTGCAGTGACTTTCGCCCTGAAAATATTAACGATAAGATCATAGTCTTTTACAAGGTGATAAACTATCGGTTTTTCTGTCTCGCTTTTGGGAAAAAGGAGAAGTACTTTTTTTGTAATCATTTTTCCTGCCTCCTTACCTTAAGTCCCTTCATCGACTGTTCTTTGCGAAGTGATGCAGATGGCGCTGAAAGGAGGAACTTCCCTCCCCTTATCTCGTCTTTTAAAATTTCCGCTATTTCAAGCGCCTTGTTGTATGATGACATTGAACTTACTTCAATTTTCCTGCCCAGCATTTCTATTTCATCCTGCATTATTAGCTGTTCATAATTCACTTTGGCAAGGACTTTCCCTGTCTTGTTCTGATAGTCATGGCTGTAATCAATAACAGATGCCTGAATCTCCCTGTTTCTCACAGTTGTTCTTTTAAGGATTGAAGAGTTAAGTATGGGAATAGGAATCCCTACGCCGACAGCGAGCGAAACACCGTATCCTTTGAGGCTTACCCCTTTTATGAAATCTTTTTTCATCTGTTTCATGTCAGCGGTAAGGCCAAGTGTCCCTGCCCCCTCAACCGGAACATCGTTATCCCCCCTCTCGCAGGTTGGCGAATGCTGGGTACCTTCCGCGTGTACTATTCCCCTGCTGCCGGCAAGCCAGATGCTTGTCCCGATGCCGATTGTCTCATAGAGAGGATCGTTTAGAAGAGGGGAGAGCTGTCCTGCTGAAGAATAGGTGAGGTTCTGCATATCAGGTTTAAGCATTCCAAGGTATGTGTAAACCGGTTTGTCTGAACAGTTGACCGCGACATTATAATTCTGATAGCAGTTCCTGGGATTTACCATAATTGCCTGGTTAAGATCGTTTATGTCAAACCATGTCCTGATTTCTTTAAGAGGATAATCATCTGTTCCGTAGGATAGGGCAAAAAGCTGGCATTTTTCTCCTGCGACAAGTTTTTCTATCACATGACCGCCGCCGAATTTGAATTCGCCGGGATAATACATGTTGGCAGGATCGTTATGTCTTAGCTGCGTCGCCCCAAGGAAAAGATCTACCGCGGCAATGCCGGAATAGCATAACACATCATCAATCCATCCCTCAGATATCCTGATTTTTGGTTTTGAGTGGCCGAAGTTCAAAAAACAGCCTGATGAGCACATTGGTCCAAATGTCGCTGTAGTTACAACATCAACCTCCTGAGCTGCTTTTTCAAGACCTTTTTTATCCACATAATCAATAATTTCATCAGCTGTAAGAACAACAGCTTTCCCTGATTCAATCTTCTTGTTTATCTCGTCATAAGTTTTCATGTTTCTATATATAATACTTAAGAAAAATTATTTCAATCACGAAGGGGGAAGGGGCAATAAAGGTGGTCAAATTAAACTCTTTTTTTCCCTCATCGCAAGGAGAACTGAGAGAAAAGTTTTTTCCGCGATATCCACGGTAAAATATTTTTTGCCGATATCGTCAAGGAAATGGGCATCTGATGAAGTTATAACTGAATATTTATCCGAATATTTGCCGGCAGATGCAGGAAAGAATACTTCAATAGCGGTATAGATATCATCAGGGAGGAATCCAAGCTGGGAGGTAATTGAGAATACCGGTTTATCAATGTGAGCGGGAATAAAAAGACCGCTTCGGGAAAACACCTCTTCTCTGATCTCATCTATTGAAAGTTCTGTCGCGTTTCCAAGATATTTTTCAACTTCGCCGATAATATCGTCGTTTGAGTCGACATATACCTGATCGCCTAAAACTTCGGGATTATTGGGAAATTCAGGAAGTTTGCTGTAGATCAGTTCTCCGAATTCCAGTGCTTTATCTACTGTCTCAAAAACACAGAGAAGATGCGCCTCTTCAAGGCTTGTCACTTCAAGGCCGAACATTGCCCAAAGCCCCTCTTTTTTGCACGCGTCAGAGAAGGCGGGGCAATTAAGGGCGCTGTTATGGTCTGCGATTGATACAAGATCAAGGTTCGCTTGTTTTGCAGCCTGCGCTATTGCAGAAGGGGCCATCTCAAGTGAGCCGCACGGGCTGAGGCATGTGTGGATGTGGAGATCTGCTTTTATGACCATCTAGTTCCAAATCTTTAAATTCTAAAAGATATCAGGCTTTTATCAGATTAAATATCTCGGCAGAAACAGTAAACTGATCCTTTTTTGTTGAAAGCAGAGCAATACCCTCAACTTCTGCGGACTGTTTCATATCATCCGGCACTGTTCTTCCGTTACATATAACAATTGCCTTGATTCCTGCAAGAGTGGCGACCGCTATTGTGTTCTTGTGTGCCTGGATTGTTATAAGAACAGAATCCGAAGATGAATTTGCCATTACATCGCTTAAAAGATCGCCGGTGTAGCCCTCTTTAATCTCTGCGTCATCTTTTCCCGCAGAGACAGTCTGATAACCTGTTTTCTGGATTAAATCAATTAGTTTCATTTTTCTTCCCCGAAAATATTTTTATAATAACCTCTGTCCCTTTTATGAGATCAGATGAAATTTGAAAATCATCGCTGACTTTTTTGATATTCGGCAGTCCCATCCCGGCGCCGAAACCCTGGGTCCTTATCCATTCGCTTGCTGTAGAATAACCTTCTGTGAGCGCGTTTTCAAGTTCCGCGATACCAGGGCCTGTGTCTACAGCTTTTATCCTGATCTCTTCACCTTCTATAAAAAGCTGTATTGTCCCGCCGTTCGAGTGTACTACCTGGTTTATTTCAAGTTCGTATACCGCGATTGAGACTCTTCTTATTATGTCCTGCGGGATTCCTATCTCTTTCAGGAATTTTTTTATTGTAATGGATGTTTTTCCGGCGTTTTCAAAATCATATTTTCTGGTTGAAAACTGTTTAAAGTATTTACCTTCAACAGAATCTGTCTCTTCCGTATTCTCAAGTTTGTCAATCCGCTGAAGTTCCAGGTTTATTTCATTGAGAAGAGCGGCATTTATATCCCTGCTTGTTATTATTCCTGAAAGTTCTTTTGCCTTGTTAAGTACAGGAAACCTTCTGAATCTGTATTTTTCAAAATAACTTAAGCCAAAGGAAACCGGCATATCCTCTTCAAGAACTATAATGTTGCGTGTCATGTGCCTGCTTACAGGATCATTTACGCTGCCGTTCTCAAGACACTCAACAATATCATATATGCTTATTATTCCGGAAAGTTTGCGGTTTTTAACAACTGGAAGCCCTGATACCCCATTTGTTTTCATCATAAGCTTGGCTTCTGCTATTGAAGCATCAGGTGAGATTATTAATGCGTTTTTCGTCATTACTTCCTTGATTTTCATCCTGTAGATTATATCAAGTATTACATTGTGATGGATTGTTGTTGAATTTAAAGAAGTGTTCCCCATTTTGTCAGCATTTATCCAGCAGCTTTCCAAGTTGTATGCATGCTTTAAACATGCTTAGATTTGTCGAAAAAAGGTTTATTCCAGATTCAACTGCCAGGTTTCGCATTGAATTTTGGGGCTGCTTGCCGTTGATGAGAAAGATGCCGGCAGCTTCAACTATGTCTGCTGTTCTTACAACCTGATCTGTTGTAAGGGCAGTAATTATAACCCTGTTTTCCTCATCACTTACAAGCACTTCGCTCATCATGTCTCCGGCAGTTACGTTAACTATGTCAAGCGTGTCAAATCCTTTTCCCTTGTGAATAACTTCACATTCCATTTTTTCGGCTATTTCTTTTAATGTCATTTAAACATCCCTGACTAATTAGTCGTATCATTTCTCATGAAAAACAAAATCATGCTATATTAAACTACAATTAATAACAGCTTTTGCCTATTGCCGGATATGATTTTCTTGCCATTCCTGTTTGAAAATTATGATTTAAATATAGTGCAGCTCCGGAGAAAAGAGGATCGCAGCTGTTAATTTTTACATTTTTGGTAACTATGCATGATCAAATATGATTTTATATAGTATAATATTTAATAATGGTAATGCAATTTCAGCAGGAGATTTTATAATGAAAAAATCAGTATTTTTACTTTTTGCGGCAGCTCTTGTGTTTTTATCCGGGATACTGTCCTGTACCTCTGTACCCTACAGCCAGTGGAACAGCTCATCCGCAAAGATAGTGGATCTTGTTAACAGCAGGGAGGATATTTCTTTAAGCGAACTTACTTATACCCCGTTCCTTCTTGACAGAGAGATAATTATTCCTGAAAAAGATATCAGCATGATATGGAAAAACATAAGCGAATCCGGATTCACCTTTGAAGAGGCATCTGAAATCGGCTCAATACCGATCGGCGCAGGTGATTACAGCTATTTCGCCGATACAATGGAAGTTAGAACCTGGTTTTCAAAATATCTGCCGGAAAAAGCCTCACTTGTAAAAGTGGACGCCAAAAACGGCCTTTATTATTTTATTCTTGGCCCAAAAAAGTGGATAACACCCCAAAAGGAAGAACCTGAAATCTCTATTGGCTATTCACTTGGTATGGGTTCCCACATGATGATGAGACTTGATGAGGATAAAACCGGAGGATCAAAGAAAAAAAGCTACCCGTCAATCTACGGTTTCACAGGCCCTGTGACAGAAGGAGGGGAGATAAAATGAAAAAATATTTACTAATCTTTGTTATTGCAGCTGCATGTGTATCTGCATCATGGGGAGAGGCTGTTGCGACAGTTTCCTATATAGACGGGTGGGTTGATATAAAAGACAGTTCAGGCAGGACATCGGAAGCATTTTCAGGTGATGAGCTTTCTGCCGGCAATTCTGTTATCACGGGAAAGGACAGCTTTGCCGAACTTCTTGAAAAATCAGGGAGCACCTATAAAATATCGCCCGAGACTATTTTTACAGTCAGGGAGATGGATGTTAAGGGTAAAAAACAGAATGTTCTTGCATTAACGCTTGGAGAGGTTGCTTTCAAATTCAAGAAGGTGGCAAGCGAGGAGCCGATGATAGCGACAAACAGCACAGTCGCCGGGATACGCGGCACAGAGTTTACTGTTTACGCCGGGGCAGACGGATCCACGCTGATAGCGGTCGCTAGCGGGTTGGTGGAAGTGGAAGCCGCGGGCAAAAGCGTTGAGCTTAATCCTGACGAGGCTGTCGAGGTAAAGCCGGGCGATCCGCCGGGGGAGAAGTTCCAGCTGCTTGGTAAAAAACTTGACTTCAGCACATGGAATGACGGCAAAAAGAAAGACTTTCTTGAAAACCCCGTTGCAGCCTTAGAGGCAGTAGAGAAGAGGCTTGATTATTTTAACGGCAAGGTGCTTGAGCTGCATCCGGTTTATCTTGAATGGGCTGAGCAATTGAAAGAAGACCGAAAAGAGTTTGCGAAGATACAAAGTGAAAAAGGTCAAAATGAAGCACTTGAATTCAGGGAAAAAGTAATGTCGACTTCATTGGCTAATACAATAAACCTTAGCCTGAATGTAAGATATTACGCACTTTCATCACTATCAATGAGAAGATTTATATTAGGTAATATGTATGCAGAAATTAAAACACGGTTTATGACAAAGCTTGATGATCCTGTATACAGGGAATTCGAAAATGTTTATAAGAGAGTGCTTGAGAAATTTGAAGATACATCGATTCCGCAGATAAATGAAACAGATATATAAGAGGGGGGTGTGATATTATGAAAAAAATTATTTTACTGTTGACAGTTCTTGCCGTAATCCTGATGATTTTTTTCCTTGCAGGCTGTGCTCAGGAAGATACAATGAGCATTAAAGACAGGATAGGGGAGTTTGTCTCTGATCTTAACAGTTCCAATCGAGACAGTATTTTCAAGGATAATTTTCATTCAGATTCTGATGTCCATGATACTGGAGGACGAGATACTATTAATGCTGCTTTTCCACCTGAAGAGAAACCATATTCTTCAAGTATTTCTGGTTCTGGATTAACTAGAACAGTTTCTATAACTGCCAGCGGTGATGGTACAACGACCGGGGATTACACATTTACAATGAGGGAAGAAGATTCTGATGACTGGTATATACTAAGAATCACAGTACCAGGGGGATTGGATTTAAAATAATAACCGAGCTGTCCCCTTTGGATTCTGAATTATTATGTCCAAGTTGTGGGGCAGCCTTTTTTTTACACTCTTTTCCCCCCGCAGCTTCAGCCATAAATATGATAATGAACTTTTAAAAGCGCCTGTTTTCTCTATCTGCGATATTCGCTGTAGGAAGACCATGTTACATAAATAGCTGTACCAACAA
>JAVEZE010000150.1:0-6657 GCA_034003145.1 Spirochaetia bacterium | reverse complement strand
CCGGCCAGTCATATTAGGATTTAATTTAATCCAGCTATGGAGGTGTTTTTGTATGATCTGGAATCCTGACGCAGAATGCGCTGATCTTAAGACAATGCGGCAGCATCAGCTTGAGAGTCTGAGAAAACTTGTTGATATTGTTTATGCCAAAGTACCGTTTTATAAAAAGAAATTCGAAGATGCGGCAGTCAGGCCGGATGATATTAAAAATCTGGAAGATATCCAGAAACTCCCCTTTACGACAAAATCCGACCTTAGGGAAACTTATCCTTACAGTCTTGTTTCCGCCCCTTTGGATGAAATTGTTGAGGTCCATGCCTCATCAGGAACAACAGGAACACCAGTCGTGGATGCCTATACAGAGAATGATATTAACATCTGGTCAGATGCCATGGCGCGGACACTCTCAATGGCAGGGACAACACACAGGGATGTAGTCCAGAATGCTTACGGATACGGCCTTTTTACCGGAGGACTGGGGGTTCACTACGGGACAAGAAGGATCGGCGCTCAAATAATCCCGATATCTGCAGGAAATACTCAAAGGCAGATAGCTGTTATGAGGGATTTCGGCTCATCAATCCTGACCTGTACCCCATCATATTCACTTTTTCTTGCAGAGGCAGCCAAAGATATGGGGATAGATTTCAGAAATCTTAAACTCAAAGCAGGGTGTTTCGGCGCAGAACCCTGGAGCAATAACATGAGGGATGAAATTGAGGAAAAGCTTAACCTCAGCGCCCATGATATTTACGGATTAACAGAAATAATAGGGCCTGGCGTTGCATCTGAATGTGAAATAAAAAACGGGCTCCACATAAATGAGGATTATTTTTACCCGGAAGTGATAAATTCAGAAACCGGCGAAGTTCTTCCGGACGGAGAGAAGGGAGAACTTGTTTTTACAACCCTTACCAGAACCGGAACCCCCCTTATAAGATACAGGACACGGGATATAACATATCTTTTCAGGGAAAAATGCGGCTGCGGACGGACTTTGATAAAAATGCACAGACTGTTCGGCAGAAATGATGATATGATGATTATCCGCGGTGTAAATGTTTTTCCATCGCAGATTGAAGATGTTCTTGTGAAAATTGAAGGGACTGAACCCCACTATCAGATTATATTAAGCAGGGGAGATTCCCATCTTGATGAAATAGAAATACAGGTTGAGGTTGAGGAAAGCTTTTTCTCTGATGAAACCAGAAAAATGGAAGAGCTGAGAAATAAAATATCTGAAACTGTAAAGTCAAAACTTGGAATAAGTGCTATAATTAAACTGGTTGAACCAAGGACGATTTCCCGCAGCGAAGGCAAGGCAAAAAGAGTAATCGATAAAAGAATAATATAAAAAGGAGTTTGCTATGACAATTAACCAGATTTCGGTTTTTCTTGAAAACAAATCAGGCAGGCTTGCCGATGTTACAAAAGTTCTGGCAGACGGGCAGATTAATATAAGGGCAATGACAATAGCAGATACTGCAGATTTCGGGATATTGCGGCTTGTTGTAAGTGATCCTGATAAAGCAGGCAATCTTCTGGAAAAAAGCGGTTTTACTGTAAGAATTACAAAAGTGCTTGGAATTGAAATTGATGATAAACCTGGAGGGCTCCATAAAATTATGGAGATTTTCAAGGAAAACGGTGTCAATATCGAATATCTTTTCGCTTCGCTTGAAAATAAAAACAACAAGGCGGTTGTGATTTTCAAGGTTGAAGATATTGAACTTGGACTTAAAATAGTTGAAAGGAACTCTCTTGTTGCGATATCAGGAAAAAATCTTTAATAAAAACAATTCAATTTCAGCAAAACTTTTTTTGTTGTTTTTTCTATCTGCGCTTTTTTTATCCTGCTCCGATAACAGGGAAAGTGAATATCTGTCAGGCAGCTTGGCAGAAGAACTGCCAGCATACCTGCCGGAAACGGCTGAGGCCAAAGCGGCAGAAGCAAGAGATTTCGGCACAGCTGCGGTAAACCGTAAAGTATCTGGCGCAGAAGCCGCGGCAGTAATGCACAGTGATTCTCCCGGCGAATCAAGCAGGATGCAGGGTGAAGATAATAAAGCAGAAAGAAAGAAAACATATTCCGGAGGATGCACAATCCAAAGCGCCTCTCCTGCTGAAACCATACTGGAGGCCGGGAAAATTGCCCGGAATTCCGGCGGCTGGATAGAATCATCATCAGAGTCCCATGCGGCAGTAAGAGTCCCTTCTTCCAGTTTCCGCAAATCTTTTAATGCGCTTTTGCGGCTTGGAAATGTTCTTGACAAGTATGAGGAAGCCTCTGATGTTACCGGGCAGTACACTGATCTTGACGCAAGGCTTGATATTCTTTTAAGCGCAAGAAAACGGATTGAAAAACTGCTTTCTGCGGAAAAAGAAACAGAAAAAAAGTTGCCTATTTTCCGTGAATTAAAAAGGATTGATGACAAGATTGAACAGCTTAGGGCAGAACTGAAAATGCTTGATGATGCAGTCAGTTATGCCAGAATAATGTTGAATATTGTGCCGTATAATTATTACGATGCAGTAACTGGGGCAGGATTCTTTCCCTGGATAGGTTCACTTGACCCCTTTTCTGTTACAATAAAACAGCTGTTCAGAAAAACCATTGTCCCTCTTCCTGACGGGTTCGCAATGATCCGGGGAAGAGGAATCAAGCACTTCCATGCAGAATCTTCTGATGGAACAGTTGTCCGTATGGGGACAATTGACAATGATCCTGAAGGGGACAGCCTTTTCTGGCAAAAAGCAATTATCCATGGAATCGGCAGCAGGTTTGATGAGTTTGAAGAAGGTGAATCAGGCAATCTGAAATATGTTGTTTTAACTGGCAAAGATCTTTCCGGTTACAAATATCTGGCAGGAACTATTATCAGGCGCAAACTCTTGTATGTTGTTGAAATTTATTTCCCTGCCGCAGAGAATTATGAAAAATGGATAGAAATTTTAAAGGATTCACTCGGGAGGATAGAAATCAGATGAGATTCAAGATGCCCCCTATTGGATTATTATTCCGGATTTTTCTTATTTCAATTTTTCTGACAGCCCCATTTCTTTCTGCCTCAGAAATTTTCAAAGAAAAACTCACATTTTACATCTCTTCCAGCATCGCGGTTTCAAATCCCCAAAAAAGCGGAGATGAAATAACAGCTTTCTGCGAATCAGGCGGAGGATATTATACAAGAAAATCTGATTACATGGTATCTCTCCGGTATCCGCTTCCATATAAAGAAAAGATGGAAGAAATAGTAAGAAAACGAGGAACAGTTTTATCCTGGAATGTAAATACACAGGACAAAAGCACGGAATATGCTGTGCTTGTTAATCAGCTGAAGTCCCGGAAAAATCTTTTATCTGAATATATGAGACTGATTGAATCTTCCGGATTCTCAGGCACGCTGTCGCTTGAAAAAGAACTTATCAATCTGGTAACTGAAATGGAACAGCTTAAAGGAAGAATCAGAAAAATGGAGAATGATTTTACATATATACAGCTTGATCTGGATTTTGTCTCAGAAGAAAGCTCAAGACCTGAAAAACAAATATCCTCTTTCTCCTGGATAAACAGAATTGATTTTTATGATTTTATGGGAGGCGCTTATAATGGTGAATAAAACTGTAAAAGCGCTGTTCCTTTTTCTCCTTGCTTCTTCCGTGTTTTCCGGATGCCGCCCTTTTTCAGCAGAAATTCCAGACAAATTTGCAGCATCCCGTGACAGAGGCAGCCTTGTTATATATTCACCGGATGGGTTTAAAGCCCGGATTAAAACTGAGAAAAATACCCCGCTTAAAGATACATCATTTTGGGCAGAAGCCCTTAAAACACAGCTTACAGGAGAAGGTTATCCGCTGCTGGAGGAAAGAGTGTTTTCTTCTGCTAACCTTGAAGGGATTGAACTTACCTGGCTTATGCCTCTTGGTAACCGTTATTATAAATATATGACAGCGGTTTCTGTTAAAGATAAAACAATTTACATTGTGGAAGCTGCTGCTGAAAAAGAACTTTTTGATAAATATGATGATGATATAAAAACAATAATCTCTTCCATATCTGCGCGGTAAAAAAATGAATAATGAATTAAAAAATAATGAACAGAAGATTTCTGATCCCAAAGAGAGAAAAGTTTTTGTTATCGATACAAATGTTTTTGTTCATAAAAGCGATGCTATTCTTTCTTTCCGCGATTCTGATGTCATAATCCCTCTTTCTGTGCTTGAGGAGCTGGATAAACTTAAATCTTTCAGCGATGAAAGGGGAAGAAACGCAAGACATGCGGTGAGGCTTCTTGATTCCATAAGCAAACACGGAGATCTGAGCAAGGGAATAAAGATTGATAACGGTGTAATAATAAAAGTGTTTGTAGAGGAACCTGAAGATTTTCCTTCAAGCCTTATCCGTGAAAAACCTGATAATAAAATAATCATGACAGCTCTTGCTCTTCACCGTGAAAGGGAAAAAGTCTTTTTCGTGTCAAAAGATATAAACGCTAGAGTAAAAGCCGGCGCGCTTGGATTAAAGGCTGTGGATTACGAAAAACAGACAGTCAATATCAAGGATTTTTATTCCGGTTTCAAGCAATACCCCCGGGAAATGTTTCCTGAAAAATTTGTAACATATGAGTATGTCAATAAAAAAGGAGATTCAGAAAATTCGGAATTAGGATTTGAGTGCATGCCGGGGGCAGATTGCATCTCTGTTGTGCCGTGGCCTGAAAAACTTCTAAATAACCAGTATGTTGTTTTTGGAACAGAAGACGAGGAACAGCTGTTCGGCCGTTTCAGGGAAGGGGAATCCGGTTCTGGATCCGGGAAAATAGAAATTATCAACCCGGTTGATGAACCTATATCCGCGATAAAACCTTTGAATGAAAGACAGAAGATAGCTTTTGATATGCTTCTCAATGATAACTTTTCTCTTGTAACACTTGTCGGGAAAGCAGGTACAGGAAAAACCTTGCTCGCGCTTGCTGCCGGTCTTCAGAAAATAATAAAGGAAAAAAAATATACAAGAGTTCTTGTAAGCCGTCCGGTAATACCTGTGGGAAAAGATATTGGATATCTTCCAGGCAGCAAGGATGAAAAAATGTCCCACTGGATGCAGCCTCTTTTTGACAATTTAAGTCAGATATCTGAAGCAATTTCTGATAAACAGGAGCAGAAAAATATTGAGGGGATGCTTAAAAACAAGCAGATCGAGATTGAGGCGCTGACCTATATGAGGGGAAGATCTCTTCCTAACCAGTATATAATAATTGATGAGGCCCAGAACCTAAGCCCCCACGAGATAAAGACTATAGTCAGCAGGGCAGGTGAAAATACAAAGATTGTCCTTACAGGCGATCCTGATCAGATTGACAGTCCCTATCTTGACGCAAGTTCTAACGGCCTGACATATCTGGTCGAAGCCTTTAAGGGGCAAAAACTCTTCGCACACATTGTTCTTGAAAAATCAGAGAGAAGCAGGCTTTCAGAACTTGCGGCAAAGCTTCTATGAAAAGGGTTTCACGATATGACAATGAAAATGGTTTACAGATTTATACACAGTACTCTATTGATCTTTTTTGCGCTGCTGTTTCTTTTTTTAGGCAGCTTAACCGGCTGCAGAGGCAGAGGCATCAGCGCAGGGGGAAAAAAAGAGCCGTTTACTGAAAGCCGTTTTCAGCTTGGAACACTTATTGACCTTACTGTTTATGACAGGGAAAGCAGCTCTGTTTTTAGAAAAGCTTTTGATCTTATTTCTGAATATGAGAACATGCTAAGCCGCAATGTTGAAACAAGCGAAATATCTGTGATAAACAAAAACGCCGGTAAAATGCCGGCAGCTGTATCGGAAAATACGTTATACGCGATAAAAAAAGGGCTTGAGTATTCCGCCCTTACTGGCGGGTTGTTTGATGTCTCGATAGGTCCCCTTGTTTCCCTGTGGGGAATAGGAACAGAATCAGCAAGAGTGCCTTCTGCCGGTGAAATAAGAAAAGCTGTCGAATTGACTGATTATAAAAAAATAATTTTAAGCGCAGATAAACATATTTCAGAACTACCCGCTGGTATGGCAAAAAACAGCGTGTTTCTTGCAAAAGAAGGGATGCAGATTGATCTAGGTGCTGTAGCGAAGGGATTTATAGCTGATAAGGTATTTGAGCTATTTGAGGCAAATGGCGTCAGGAGCGCCATAATAAATCTGGGCGGAAATGTTTTGCTGCTTGGCAGTAAACCTGAAGGGATACCGTTCAAAATTGGGATACAAAACCCTTTTGATACTCGCGGAAGCTATCTTGGTATAATCGAGGGAATAAATATTTCCATTGTAACATCAGGAATCTACGAACGGTATTTAGAAAAAGAAGGGAAAATATACCACCATATTTTAAATCCAAAAACCGGATATCCGGTAGAGAATGATATTATGGGAATATCTGTTATAACAGAAAAATCCATTGACGGCGACTGCCTTTCTACATCACTTTTTATGCTTGGATCAGTAAAAGCGCTTGATTTAGTGGAAAAACTTGAAAAAACCGAAGCTGTAATAATAACCAGGGAGATAGAAATACTTTTAATCATCGGCGCGAAAAAAATTTTATCACTGAATGAAAATAATTTTATTGTTATTTAATATTAAAAATTTCATCTTAATCTTCTATTCTTCAT
>JAVEZE010000149.1:0-6664 GCA_034003145.1 Spirochaetia bacterium | reverse complement strand
TCCCCGCAGCCCTGAGAGCCGAGAAAAACGGGGCCAGGGTTATCATAAGCCGCGGCGGAACAGCGGAAATCATAAAAAAGCATGTGCACATCCCTGTCGTTGAAATACGGGTCAGCGACCTTGATATTCTGCGTGTACTTTATCCTTTTCACGGGAAAGAGAGAAAAATTCTTATAGCCGGATACCGGAATGCGGTGCAGAGATGCAGATCTGTATCGGAAATTCTTGATCTTGATGTTCATGAACTTCTCATCCCATACGAAAAAGAAGAGTATAATATAGAAGATGTAAAAAAGGCGGCGGATCAGCTTATAAAGCTTCACAGGATTGATACAATTATTGGAGATCAGACCGCAATAGCCAATCTCAAGTCGCTTTGTGAAAATCTGCATCTTATACGATCGGGCAGGGATGATGTTATGGAGGCGATCGAGAGAACGGAAACTGTATTTTACGGCAAAGCAGAAAACGTTAATTATAACCGGTATGTAAAAAATGTTCTCGACACTGTAAATGACGCAGTAATCTCGGCTGATAATGACGGAGTAATAAGGCTGTTTAACAGCAGCGCTGAAAAAATATTCAATCAGCAGCAAAAATCAGTAATAGGGCAGAAAATCGAAAGCCTTCTTGAAACGCAGGATTGTTTCGGAAGGATTAAACAGTCAATTACAAATGTCCTCCGCTCAGGCATATCAAACCATGAAAAAATAATCAAACCGGCTGGGGGAGATTACCTTATTAACACAAGTCCCATATTGACAGATGAAAAAAATATGGGTGTTGTTCTTGTTATCAGGGAACTTTTAAACAGCACCGGCCAGGAATTAAAAAAATATAAAAAAACAATTCATCAGGGATTTTCTACCAGATACACATTTGATGATATTCTGACTGTTAATGACGCTTTCCGGAAAAAAATCCGGGCAGCGCGGGAATATGCTGTCTCCGATGCCTCAATTCTGATAGAAGGGGAAAGCGGTACAGGAAAAGAACTGTTTGCCCAAAGTATCCACTCTGCGAGCAGCCGCAGTAAAGCCCCTTTTATTGCCGTAAACTGCGCCGCAATACCGGCGCCGCTGCTTGAGAGCGAGCTTTTCGGTTATGTGGAGGGAGCTTTTACTGGAGCCTCAAGAAAGGGAAAGAGGGGGCTTTTCGAAATAGCCCATACAGGGACAATATTCCTTGACGAAATCAGTGAGATCGATAAAAGCCTTCAGGTGAAATTTTTAAGGGTGCTTGAGGAAAAACAGATAATGAGAATCGGATCCGATACATCGACTGCTCTTGATGTGCGAGTTATAGCGGCAACCAACTGCGATCTTAAAAAACAGGTACAGGCAGGCAGTTTCCGTTCTGATCTTTACTACAGGTTAAACCTTTTGAACCTTAATCTTCCGCCGCTTAGAAAGCATTGCGATGATATTGAATACCTTGCTGACCATTTCTACAGGGTCTTCAATGATAAATATGGAGTTAAGGACGGCCTGCTGTCTGAAGAGGTTGTTGATATCCTGAAAAAATATTCATGGCCGGGAAACATCAGGGAGCTTAAAAACATAATAGAGAGAATTGTGCTTACTGCCGGCAGCGGCAAACCGGATTCGTCCCTGATGCATCTGATTGCCGATGATATCTACAGTGCTGACTGCGCAGGCGGCAGTGAAGCGCCAGGAAAAACACTGGATGAAATCAAGTATGACGCAGTCCTTGATATGCTGAAGGCAGAAAACTTCAACAAAAGCAGGGCTGCGCAGAGGCTTGGGATTGACCGCTCAACTCTGGACAGATTACTGTCGGGAAAAACCAAAGACAGATAATGCGTTTGCGGCGGAGCGGCACCTGCGGACCGCTGAACACGCTGCGCGGCAGAATACTGTCGGGAAAATGCAAAGACAGATAATGCGTTTGCGGCGGAGCGGCACCTGCGGACAGCTGAACACGCTGCGCGGCAGAATACTGTCGGGAAAATGCAAAGACAGATAAGGCCTTTGCCGGCGGAGCGGCACCTGCGGACAGCTGAACACGCTGCGCGGCAGAATACTGTCGGGAAAATGCAAAGACAGATAAGGCCTTTGCCGGCGGAGCGGCACGCAAGCGCCAGCTGAACACGCTGCGCGGCAGATTACTTAGGTTTCATTGATTCTGAGAACACTAAAAGGAGAGTAAAAAGTGAGTAAAATTGCATTCTTCCCGTTTAAGGGAGAGAAGATGTGTTTTATGCATGTATTAATTAATGCGATTGATTTGCATGAGAAAAGTGCTGATGTCAAGATTATAGTTGAAGGGGAAGCTGTTAAGCTCATAAAAGTGCTTGAAGAAGAGGAAAATAAACTCTACCTGAAGGCTAAAGACTATGGATTGTTTGATTGTATCTGCAAAGCCTGTTCAGTTCAAATGGGCGTACTGGAATACAATGAAAAAACAGGGATACCTTTAAAGGGAAATGCAAACGGTCATCCTGCAATGTATGATTATATAAATAAAGGATATCAGATAATTACATTGTAAAATACCGGGAAATACATTTGCAGTGGAAATAATTCAAGACCCTGCAGCGGAAACTGTTGAATAAATGAAAATACAAGGTAATCAAGAAGGAGAGTTTAACAATGTACACAGCAACAATGCACTACAAATTCAATCAGGCAAATTTTGATGAGGCCTGTACAATCTGGGAAAAAGAGATACTCACCCATGCAAGGAATCAAAAAGGGTGTGTCCGGATGCAGCTCCTGGCTGATCATAAAAAATCAGAAGCCATGGCAATCGGTACCTGGAAAAAACCTGAGGATGCGGCAGCATTTATGCAAACCGGTATATTTAAAAAACTTATGGAGAAAATCCGCCCCTTCCTTGTGGAAGACCCCGTACCCCATGTGTGGGAACTTCTTTATTTTGAAGAGATTTGATGCTTTAATACAGATATGATTTATTGTCTGCTGCTTTTATGCCTGAGTTATGCCCCAAAGGAACTGTCGTGAATACCACTGACAATATCTGGAATGAATACCATGCGAAGTTAGGTGCATTCATAAACAGCAAAGTTTCCGAAGATGCAGCTGAGGACCTTCTTCAGGATGTATTCGTTAAAATACATACACGGATTGATACTTTGAAGGAAAGTATCAGGCTTGAGAGCTGGTTGTATCAGATAACCCGTAATACAATAATTGACCATTACCGCTTAAAACAGCCGGAGTATGAGCTGTCTGACTGGAGCGAACAAAACCGGTCAGGAGAATTGGAAGCAGTCAGAAAAGAATTGTCGCTGTGTCTTGAACCCATGATTAAAGAATTGCCAGCAATATATCGTGAAGCAGTTCAGCTTTCGGAATTGGAAAATAAAACCCAAAGAGAAATTGCTGAAATGAATAATATTTCATTGTCAGGAGCAAAATCAAGAGTTCAAAGGGGCAGGGCAATATTAAAAAACATGCTGCAGAACTGCTGTCAGATTGAGATTAACCAAAACAACCAATTAATTGCATATGAGAAAAAGGAGAAAGATTGCAAATATTGTTAGCCCGATAAAATATTGCGTCCTTTTCCACTTGTTTCCGTCTATAAGTATGTACTGAATTTTATTCTCAATAAAGGAGACAGCAATGGAACAATTAACCAATGACTCTATTCGAAAGGCAGTCAGGGAGCAGTATGGCCAAATCGCCGAATCAGACAGTTCATTCTGCGGCTGCTCAGCAGAATCGTGCTGCAACGGGTCAGTTCCTGATGTAAAAGCTGTATCAATGGAACTGGGTTATTCAAAAGCTGACCTGAATGAAATACCGGATGGCGCAAATATGGCATTAGGCTGCGGAAACCCCAAAGCCATAGCTTCACTTAAAACAGGGGAAACAGTTCTGGATCTGGGAAGCGGCGGCGGATTTGACTGCTTTCTTGCTGTCAGGGAAGTGGGAGGTTCAGGGCAGGTTATTGGCGTTGATATGACACCTGAAATGGTAAGCAAAGCGCGTAAAAATGCTGATAGTGCAGGTTATAAAAATGTTGATTTCCGGTTAGGGGAAATAGAGAACCTGCCTGTAGCTGATTCGGTCGTGGATGTCATTATCTCCAACTGTGTGATCAATTTATCGCCTGATAAAGAGAGGGTTTTTAAGGAATCATTCAGGGTACTGAAGCCAGGAGGGCGGCTTGCAGTTTCCGATATTGTTGCTTCAGCCGAGCTGCCGGAAGAAATAAAGAGCGATATTGCGTTATATACCGGATGTATCTCCGGTGCATCATTAATCACGGATATTGAAAAGAAGCTCGGGGATGCCGGATTTGTTGAAATATGTATCAAGCCGAAAAACGAGAGTAAAAATTTTATAAGAAACTGGGTGCCGGACAGCAGGATAGAGGATTATGTTGTCTCCGCAACTATTGAAGCAATCAAACCAAAGAAACAGCACAATACATCCCCCTGACCGTTATTCCAGAGCTCCTTGCGGCGGCTAAAATATACTTCCAGTACTCTGCGGTTTCCTCCTTTCCCCCGAAAAGCAGATAGTCAGTTCTGCAAGCAGTATGACATTATTTGCTTTATGCTCTTGATATTTTACAGATGTAATATATAATAATACCTATGGGTTAATTATTAACGCCTTTAATATGTCAACAGGAGTTGTTTTACTGTGAATGAAAATAATCCGGCAGTTTCGGGATCTGCGTATCCTTCAGGTTCTGCCGCCACGGCAGAAAGCATTCTGACAACAATCAGGACAAGGTATCACACACTCTCAGATGTCCAGAAAAACATAGCTGATTACGTGCTTGCAAACAGCAGCGAAGTAATGCTGCACTCCATTTCAGATATCGCAGGCAAATGCGGTACAAGCGAAACAACAATAATGAGATTTATCAGAAAACTGGGATATAAGAGTTACCAGGTTTTCAGGGTGCAGATAGCCCAGGCTACAGCAGGTGTAAAGAGCCAGACTGTTTTCTCAGAGATAGAATCGGGTGATTCGATAGGCACTGCAAAAGAGAAGATTATTTCATCAACAGTCAATTCAATCAGGGATATGGGCTTTATTGTTTCAGATAAACAGCTTGAAGAGGCGGTTGGAATGCTGATAAAAGCAAAAAGGATTATATTTATCGGTGTTGGTGCTTCAGCGTTTGTAACAGGAGACATGTACCATAAATTCGCGAGATTAGGATTTAACGCGGTAAGGGAAAGCGATCCCCATATTATGGCAATTCTGGGCACACACACGGGAAGTTCAGACTGCCTTGTCTGCATCAGCCATTCAGGTGAAAGCAAGGATATTCTTGATGCCTTAAAGACTGCACGGCAGCAGGGGTGCAGGGTGCTTGCGATAACAAGCTATGCCAACTCCACACTTGCGTCAAATGCTGATATTACACTGTTGTCTTCCAGCAATGAGACAAGATACAGGCCTGATGCGATGATATCAAGAATTATCCAGCTTGTTATTGTGGATATACTTACGATTGCCTGCACTTTCAGGCTTGGCAAAAAAGGTGTTACGGGAATTGAGAAATCACAGCTGGCTGTTGCCGGCAAAAAAAGATGAACAGGGATTTAAAAAGAATGCCATTTGCAGCCGGCACGCTTCGCGATTGCGGCAGGGAATGGGTAATATATAACCTTTGGTAAACAGCTGCCGTTATATGGTACCAATGGTACAGCGGCAATAAATATACAGGAGAGAAAAAAATATGAAACCGATTAAAAAAGCGCTGGTTTTCGGAGACGCAATGATTCCAAAAACCCTTTTTCAGCCGGCGTATGAAGAGTTCATGACGCCTTACGTGGAAGAAGCAGTAATTGAGAACTGGGAAGAAGACTGGCCGACACTGCAGAACAGACGCCTTGAGGTTGAAAAACAGGGCCCTGAAATTGAGTCAATTCCGGGTCCTGTTACAGCATCCGGCAAAGACGCGGAAATGATAATGGGCCTTTTTGTTCCGATATCAAAAAAAGTGATGGAGGTGATGCCTGCCCTGCGGATAGCCGGTGTTTGCCGCGCGGGACTTGAAAACGTAAATGTGGAAGAAGCCACAAAGCGCGGAATACTTGTTTTTAATGTGCAGGGAAGAAACGCGGAAGCGGTTAGCGATTTTGCCGTAGGCATGATGATTGCCGAATCAAGAAACATTGCCCGCGCGCACCATGCGATAAAAACCGGAACATGGAGAAAGACTTTCCCCAATTCCGAATTTGTCCCTCAGCTTAAAGGTAAAACAATCGGGATAATCGGATTTGGTTTTATCGGCAGGCTTGTCGCCAGAAAACTTTCAGGTTTTAATGTAAACATACTTGTCCACGATCCGTACGCGGACCTTGCTTCCATAAAAAAACTCGGGTGCTCGCCTGCCGACCGGGAAACACTTTTTTCCGGCAGCGATTTTATAACTATCCATGCGCGGCTTACTGATGAGAACAAGGGTATGGCAGGAGAAAAAGAAATCGGAATGATGAAAAAAACCGCATACCTTATAAATACAGGGCGCGCGGGGCTTGTAAATGAGGCAGCTCTGATAAAGGCGCTTAAGGAAAACAGGATTGCCGGCGCGGCGCTTGATGTTTTTCCGACTGAACCGATACCGGAGGCAAGTGAAATCCTTACTCTTGACAATGTTACCCTGACTACCCATATCGCCGGAACAACAACCGAGGCTTTGACAAAATCTC
>JAVEZE010000148.1:0-6678 GCA_034003145.1 Spirochaetia bacterium | reverse complement strand
GAAGCCGGTATTTTCTGTGAAGTTTTGCCTGGTGATACAAAAGCTGACAAAATTGATAAAAACAGGCTTAAAGGGCTTATTTTCTCTGGTTCTCCCGAATCTGTTTATGACTCAGGCGCAACTGCGGTTGATAAAGAGTTTTATAATACAGGGGTTCCAATACTTGGAATTTGTTATGGATTTCAGAGAATTACTGCTGATTTCAACGGCAAGGTCAGCCAGATTGAAAAAAAAGAATATGGCCGATCTGCAATAAAATTTCTTGAAGAATCTCTTCTTTTCAAGGATGTCCCTGAAAATTTTATCTCGTGGATGAGTCATGGCGACAGCGTTGAAAAACCTGGTGACGGATTTAAGATAATAGCAGTATCGCAGCACCATACTGCAGCAGTTGTCAACAAGACATTAAATATTTACGGTATTCAATTCCATCCTGAAGTTACCCATTGTGAATATGGTTCACTTATTCTTGATAATTTTGCCTCACTTATTTGCGGCGCGAAAAAAGAATGGAATATGGAATTTTATTTTGAGAGTGCAAAAGACAGGATTATAAAGCAGACAGCAGGACGTGATGTACTGCTGCTGATATCAGGGGGAGTTGATTCTGCTGTTGTCGCAGCCCTTTTACTTAATTCAATTGATTCTTCAAAAATACATCTAATGTATATTGATACCGGTCTTATGAGAAAGCATGAATCAGATGAAGTTGGAAAAAACCTGAAAAAACTTGGAGCTGAAAATCTTCATCTTATCAACGCATCAGAAATATTTTTAAAAGCATTGAAAGGGATTAATGATCCTGAAACAAAAAGAAAGATAATAGGTGATTTATTTATTAAAATACAGCAGGAAGAGATAACAAGGCTTGGCATACCATCTGATGCTGTTCTTGCCCAGGGAACGCTTTACACAGATTTAATTGAATCAGGGAAAGGGGTTGGAAACAAGGCTCATGTGATTAAATCACATCATAATGTCAAATCTCCTTTGGTTGAGGAAAAAAGAAAAAAAGGGGAAATTATTGAGCCTCTTGACCGGCTTTATAAAGATGAAGTCAGGGAACTGGGAAAAATTGCAGGTCTTGAAGATGAAATTATACACCGACATCCGTTCCCGGGGCCGGGGCTTGCTGTCAGGATAATCGGAGAGGTTAATGAGGAAAGTTGTAATCTTTTAAGAGATGCGGATTATATTTATATTTCTGAACTTAAAAAAAGAGGGCTGTACGAAAAAATATGGCAGGCTTTTTCTGTCCTGCTGCCTGTAAGATCTGTAGGAGTAGGGGGAGATTCAAGAAAATACGGACAGGTACTCGCGTTAAGGGCTGTAACATCGAAGGACGGGATGACTGCAGATGTATATCCCATGCCGATGAAGGATTTACTTGAAATATCATCCCTTATTACCAATTCGCTGCCCGGCATAGGACGGGTTGTATATGATGTTTCAAGCAAGCCTCCCGCTACCATAGAATGGGAGTAAATAATTAACGCAGCAATTAAACATATATTGACTTTTTATAATAACTGAATATATATTTAACCCATTACTTTCTGTTCTTTAATAAATTTGTTAGTCTCTTGTGGTGGTTTAAACGGCCGGGCAATGAACTAATGAATTGCTTCATTAGATGGTGAAGTCCTTATATCAAATACCATAAAAATCAATTCATAAAACCAACTCAACATAAATATCTAATATAATTTTATGCCACTGCAAATATTTGCAAATAAAGACATTTTGTCTTTTATAAATATAAAATTATCGGAGGTGTCCTAATGAACAAGGTGGTAAAAAAGTCTTTAATTATCCTGGTAAACATAGCAGTTATTATCGGAAGTATCTTTGTTATTGCTTTTGTTATGGGTGCTTGATTAAAGATTAATAAAAAATTGGCAGTTTCAGTTGTGTTTAAAAAACAAAACTAAAACTGCCATTTAAAATGGAGGTGGGGGGAGTCGAACCCCCGTCCTGAAGACAGGCCCATAAACTTCTACAGGCATAGTCACCGCTTTAATTCAGGAAAAGTTTGGCGCGGTAACAAACCTTGCTTTCCCCTTAGTCTGCTTTGTGTCCCGGTATTCAGCAGTACATAAATACCGGCAAGTCCCTGTTTCTTACAAACAATTCCAGGCTTAGGAACAGCATCCTGGGTGTCCGTAGCAGCTAAATTACGCTGCTAATGCGTATTCTGCGTCGTTAGCAGTTATGTTTTTTGCCTGTTTAAGGAGACGGCTCTCCACCTGCTGCCTATGCTCCGAAAAATCCCCAGTCGAAACCATTTCACCCCCTATTGTTAAAATAAGGAGTCCATCTTTATAATAACCAATAATTGGAACTTAATCAATTAAAAAGCTGTAAAACAGTGAACTATATCTTGTTTCAGCTATTTTTCATCTCTCTTGAAGTCTCTCTCTTAACATCTCGTTCTTTGATTGATTCTCTTTTGTCGTAAACTTTTTTACCTTTACAGATCCCAATTTCAAGTTTTACTTTGCCGTTTTTTAGATATACTTTTAGCGGTACAAGGGTAAACCCTTTTTCTGAAACCTTTCTGGATAGTTTTTTTATTTCAACCCTGTTTGCCAGCAGTTTTCTGTCCCTGTCAGGATCATGATTATTGATATTTCCAAAATCATAAGGTGAAATATGGAACCCTGAAAGCCAAAGTTCTCCATTAACAATTTTGCAGTAAGCATCAGAATAGGAGAATTTATTCATCCGAAGGGATTTTACCTCAGTCCCTTTCAGTACAATTCCGCATTCAAGCGATTCTTCAACAATATAATTGAATCTTGCCTTCCTGTTGACTGAAAGAACTTTTATCTTTTGATCAGTTGTCATTTATTCTCCAGTAAAGCTGTCCTGAATCCGGTAAAAGGTGTACACCAGTGCGGCGGCTGGGAAGCTCGTGTCCAATGGTTGATTTCATCCTGTTCATTGATAAAGCTTCCACCTCTTACTGATTTTTCAATACCTTTCAGATATTGTCTGTCTGAACTGTTTTTTTCATTGCTAAGAAAACGTTCCGGTTTGATATAATCTGCTGTATTAAACCAGTTTGAACACCAATCCCATAAAACATTCAGACTCAATGATGCGGTTTCCCACATATATTCATCAGGTATAACTGCTTTATAGTTTAAATTCTTCTGTTTCATTTTTTCTGTAAGCCAAATGCAATATGCGTCTGCTGCATACCAGGATATATTTGAAACAGGTTTATCAAGTTCTTTTTCTAGAGGAAGATATTCCGGCCAGTGGAGCAAATATTTTGTATCTGCAAGATTTTTTTCAACAAGTTCTGATAAATTCTGTTTTCCCCAAAATGGCATCTCTTTTACAAATTCCAGATATTTTCTGTTTGTAACCTTATCAACAGAAATAAAATATTCATCAAAATAAAGCAATAATTGGGGAGCAGGGGCAGTTTCCTTTATGGTTTTTTCTGAATTATCCTGATTCCCGAGCAGATAAGTTCCTGAAGGTATTTTATAATAGCCGGAAGATAATATATTTCTGGTTTCAAATGGTTTGCCAGCTGAAGGTGAGGTAGTTTGTTTTTTATTTTTTAAGGCAAGTATCTTTTTCTCACTGCTTTCTTTTATTAAATCAGCAATTTGTATTGAAGAGGATAACTTTTCATTATTGGATTTATCAATAATTGATAAAAGGTGAATAAAAAAGTCCGGATTTTGTGAAAACATATCAGAGGCAAAAGAAGCTGTTTCAAGTAAGTCATCAGGCAAAAAAGGATTATTGCTGTTAACAAATAGATATACCCCTCTTATAAAATCCCCCAAAAGATATTCCCTTGTTAAATTTTTAAAGCATTTTTCAAGAAACGGTAAAGTTAATTCGCTCTTTTTTCCTCCATCCTCAAGCATGGCTATGGTTTTTGAGATCACCATTTCCGGTTGATATGATTCATGGAAATCTTCAATTGATGCCCATCTGAGATAATCATCAAGCGCATATTCATATAACTCACGGTAATCAAAGAGATCAAGTTTTTTTTCCAAAATCAGCTCAGGCTTTTTAAAAACAGTAGCAAACACATAACCTTTTACATCAATTACTTCTCCGCTTTTATTGAATCCAGGTTTTTTTATAACAATCTCGTTCATCCCTGCATATAAAAAACCCTTAAAAGGAGTTGACCCCGCGTATTCACTATTTACATATACTGCAGCTCCTTCAGGATAGGTGGTGAAATAAACACGTGAGCCTTTTTTCGTAAACCCCGGCAGAAACAGTATTAAAAATATCAGAATTCCAAGTACTGCAGCATAGATAACTGTCAGATAAATTCCCGGAGATATCCCCATAAAACTTTTAAGCTTAACTTTGAGATCAATATAATCAGAGTTTGGTGTGTTCTTTTTTTTCAACATATTTCGGGAATTATATGGAGAACTATTATTACTTGTCAATGTAATAAAATGTATGATAGGCTGATACGGGGAAAATGTTCTTATATATGAATAAATACTTAACTTCAATACAGCTTATTACTGAAAAATTCCTTACATGGCGGAATATCAGGAAATACCGGAAATATGAAAAACAGAAGAATAAAAATCCTGTTCTCGATTGGGTAGAAGCATTTCTGTGGGCTGCCATGGTTGTTCTGCTTATAAATCAGTATCTGTTTCAGGCATACCAGATACCTTCAGGTTCAATGATGAACACCCTCCTTGTCAAAGACAGGATTTTTGTAAACAAAATAATTTATGGACCTGAACTTCTTCCCGGGATACTTAAAATACCAGGATTTTTCTCACCGAAAAGGGGCGAAGTTGTTATTTTTGAAAGTCCCACATATTTATCTAACGGTCCTCTCTTTGATATTGCCCAGAGAATCATATATATGCTAACCCTTTCGCTGATAGATATTGACAAAGACCAATACGGGAACCCCAAAGCCCATTTTCTTATAAAAAGGGCTGTAGGGACAGGAAATGACAGATTAAGAAATATTAATGGGAATCTTCAGATTAAGCCAAATGGCGTTGCTTCATGGATTGATGAGGAAAAGTTCAAGCAGATTGACAGGGCACGCACACCGGTCAGAAGGCTTATTTCAAATGAGGATTATGATCTATACTCAAAAGCGGCCAGGGCTTCTGTTTACAGTTACCACAATATGGATGTGAGCAGCGCTGATGAGCAGGCGCTTAAAAACATCAACACTGTTTATGCTGACTCAATAACATTTAATGAATACAGATCAAAGATTGAATATTCAATGCAGCCGCATAATTTATCAATCAGGAAAATATGGCGCAAATATGAAACTGGCTGGTATATTCCAGAGGGGTGGATTTTCCCCCTTGGCGATAACCGGGATAATTCCAGAGATGGAAGATATTTCGGTCCGGTAAAAATGAAAAAAGTTCTGGGAAAAGCCATGATTAAATACTGGCCCCCGGGCAGAATAGGGTCTATTAAATAGGAAGTTACAATGGGTTTTAGTAAAAAATATCAGTACAGCCTCTACAGACCAGGACTTTTTCAAAGATTTTTTATATTCCGGATAATGAGATTTCTCTTTATTGCCTTTATATTCTACGAAATTACAACAGCATATATTGTCTCAACAGTCAGCGTCAAAACTACATCAATGCTGCCTGAGATACAGGAAAATGATCGTCTTTTGATTTTAAAACCTGTATACAGTCAATATCTATTTGGTAAGTTGATTAAAATTCCAGGCTTAAGCAATCCCGGCCGGGGGGATATAGTAATTTACAGAGAGAATTTTACAAATCCATATCCGTGGTATTTAAAGCCTGTAAATTCTATTGTCAGGTTTTTTACATTACAGAAGAAAAACCTGATTACAAATAATTCTTATAATGACAAAATATCAGTTAAAAGGATAATCGGGCTTCCCGGAGATATTGTGAAAATAAAAAACAATGTTGTTCAAATCAAGCCTTCAGCCGGAGAGAGGTTTCTTACAGAATTTGAACTGACTTCCAACAAATACAACATCAATATTTTAACCTTGCCTGAAAACTGGAATTCTGCTGAAAATCCCTTTAATTCTGATTTGGAAGAGATTGAAATTAAAAATGGTTTTTATTTCATAATCGGTGATAACAGGGAGCTCTTCCCCGATTCCCGCAGCAGCGGCCTTGTATCTGAAGATTTGATCAAAGGCAAAGCAGTTTTAAGATACTGGCCGTTTAAACGTATCAATGTCTTTTAGGACAAAACCACAGTCTCTTTATATTCATATCCCTTTTTGCACAAAAAAATGCAGATACTGTGATTTCTTTTCATTTTCATCATCCGATGATTCATTTATAAGGCGTGTTTTATCAGAAACACTTAACCAGGTCAATTTTTACAGCGGCAGGTATGGCATTTCTTCTTTAAAAACACTTTATATTGGAGGAGGGACACCTACTTCGATAAAAAAAGCAGAAATTGGAACTTTTATTGAAAATATACTTTCAATCCATGATTCTCTGCCTGAGGAATTTACAATTGAGATCAATCCGGAAACTGTTGATAATAATTTAATAACACTTCTTGCTGATCTGCCTGTTACGCGGTTAAGCATAGGTATACAGTCTTTCAGCAGCAGAATGGTTGAATTGATTGGAAGAAACTGCAGTGTAAAGTCTAATTATAAAGCACTGGAAATGGTTAAAAAACTTGATAAAA
>JAVEZE010000147.1:0-6805 GCA_034003145.1 Spirochaetia bacterium | reverse complement strand
GAAAGCGTTATAAAATCGCAGGAAAAGATTGTCCCCCCTGCTGAAATTTCGGCAGCGCTTGGTATAGCAGCCGGTGATTTTGCCGTCAAGATAGAGCGGATCCGTATCGCTGATAAAATACCGTTTCTATACGAAATCCAGTACTATTCATTCACAAAATTCAGCGGTCTTTTGGATTTGCATATAAAAGGGTCTATGTATCAGGTTCTTATTGACAAGTTCGGTATTGATCTTGACCATTCGATAAGAACACTCCAGGCTGTCCGGCCGTCAAAAGAGATAGCCTCCAGACTGATGATATCAAGGGATATTCCCTGTATTTTTTATAAAAGCAGAGCTTTTAACGCAACAGGAGATTGTATCGAGGTGCTTCATTCCTATTACAGGGGAGACCGCTACATTTTCCAGGTGGAAACAGGAAGCTACGTAAGAACATGATTCGTAATTTAAATGAATCAAATTATTATTTTGTTTGTAAATAGGCATAAGCCGTTTTAAATATTTACATAATCAAGGAGAAAATAATGAAAAAAATGGAAGAGTATTTCGTACCGTGGATCAAGGGAATTCCAATGTATATATCCCCCCACATTGAGCTTGCATGGAAGGATCCTTCGCTTCATAGAATGATGTCGAACGAGAATCCGAACCAGCCAGCTGAGTCAGTCCTCAAAGCTATCAATGATTACGCAAAAAAAGGTAATGTTTATGCTGACCAGGGACTTGTAACAAGAGCAAAAATAGCTGAACTTAACGGCCTTGAAGGACCGGAAAATGTTCTTATCGGAAACGGATCAAGTGAAGTTTATGACATGATCTGGAGAAGCTTTCTTGTACCGGGCCAGGGCGAAGAAGTTATCCAGCACACACCATGTTTCGGTATCTATAAGCTTAGATGCCAGATTAACGGCGGAAAACTTGTTTCTGTTCCAATGAAACTTGAAAACAAGAAATTCCTCTTTGACGCTGATGGAATTGTTAATGCGGTTACACCTAAAACAAAAATAATTGTTGTTGCCAACCCTAACAACCCTACAGCAAACTTTATGAGCGAAGCTGATTTCAGAAAAATCGCAAAAACCGGCGTTCCTTTTGTTATTGATGAAGCTTACATAGAATTTGCAGGTTACGGAAAATCAATGACAAAGCTTATCAAGGAATTCCCGAATGTTATGGTTACAAGGACAATGTCAAAAGCATACGGCCTTGCAGGTGTAAGGTTCGGTTATATGCTCTCAAATAAAGATATCATCAAGCAGATTTCCGCAACTCTTATCCCATGGAACGTAAGCACAATAGCTCTCTGGGCATGCTATGCTGCATTCAATGATGAAAAAGCTCTTAAAGATAGAGTTGATTTCAACAATGGCCAGATCAAAATGATCAGCGATGAACTTTCTTCAGTCAAGGGTCTTGATGTATTTGAATCATACGGCAACTACATGCTGTTTGACGGAACAGACGCCGGCATCGTAGGAAAAGAACTTGTTGATTTCTTCCTCAAGGAAAAGAAAATTATCCTTAGAAACCAGGAAGATTTGTATGGAAGAAACGGCTGGTTCAGAATTACTATCTCAACAAAAGAAGATAATAAAAACTTTGTTGAAGGCGTTAAAGAATACGTTGCAAAAATGAAGAAATAATGTAAATTATGTAATTAACCTTTCAGGTTTGCCCATAAAGGTTTACCTGAAAGGTCAAATGTTTTTTTACGAGGAGTTAAATAATGGAAAACGTATGGAGAAGTGTTCAGGCTTTAAATCCTGAAACAGAAATATGGTGGGATTCATCACCTCTTGTATGGCCTAATTTTACAGAAAGTTATTACAAGGGCCTTCCTGCGGAAGATCAGGAATGGTTTAAAAAAGAATTAGCCGGCATGTTCCTTGACGCTCCTGTTAAAGACTGGGCGTTCAAAGGCTGTACCACAAACCCCCCCCTTTCATGGGCTGTTTTACAGAAAAGAACAGATGAATGGGTTGCCATTATCAAGGAAAAAAGAAAGAGCTACAAAGGGAAATCACAGTACGGACTTTTCAAGGAAGTATACAAAGAAGTTGTAAAAAGAGGAGCTGAGGCTTTCCTTCCCCTGTTTGAATCATCAAACGGAAAACTCGGCCATATCTCCGGCCAGGTAGACCCCAACCTTATCAAGAATGAAGCTGCGATGAAAGAAATGGCTGATGAGCTTGCGTCCCTCGGCCCCAACGTAATGATAAAAATACCTGCATCAACTTCAGGTATTCCAGTATTCAAGTATCTTGCCTCAAAAGGTATTGCCACAAACGCAACAACATGTTTTAACGTACCCCAGATTATGGCAGTAGCAAACGCTGTAACAGAAGGTATTACTGCTCACAGGAAAGCAGGGAAAGAAAGACACGGCTGGAGAGCTGTTATTACCCAGATGTCAGGAAGGTTTGAGGATTCAGCCGCTTTCAGAGGCTATATTGAAAAGAAAAACCTCGCTATTAATCCTCTTGAACTCAGGCAGGCTTCAAACGCTGTTATGAAAAAATGCATCAAGCTGATGGAAGAAAGAAAACAGCCTCTTAAAATGCTTATGTGTTCCGCGAGAAAACATCATGATTTTGACGGCAATGTATTTTATCCCCATTTTGATATGTTTGCGGGAGCTCCGATGGTATTTACCTGTCCTCCTGACATGATAGGCGATATTCTCTATCACTACAGAAACAGGGGCGTAAAAGACGGATGGAAAGCTCCTGTATCAGACGATGTAATGAAAAAACTCAACCAGGTTCCATACTTTGTAAAAGGATATGCTGAAGATGGTTTTGCGATCGAGCAGTTTGATGAAATTACATCACTGATTGAAAACGCTGCAGTATTTGCCAAAGCAACAAATGAAATGATCGATTTTGTAGGAAAATACGTATAGTAATTTTTAAGCCATTGCCTAAAAACCGGCAATGGAGATGAACAGAACAATATTGAGGCGCTGTGTGCACTTTGCATGGCGCCTCATTTTTTTATTCAAATTGACTGTTCCGGCCATAATTATTTCAACCGTACCACCTCGAATTTAAAATCCTTGCAGTTCACCACCTGAAGGCTTTGCTTTACAGATTTTTCCTGAACAGCCTGTTGAAATTGCTTTTTACAGTATCTGTAAGATATCCGATTTTCTCACCTCTTGTTTCAGCAAGAAATTCATAAGTGTGGGAAACAAACCCGGGATGGCCGGGGAAGCTTCTCAGTTTACGGGGCGAAAGATAGGGCGCGTCTGTTTCTGCAAGAATAGAGGATGAAGGAATTCTCCGTGCAGCTTCATGCAAACTTGTGTTTTTTTTATATGTTACATTTCCCGCGAATGAGATCATAAATCCAAGATCGATACAGCTGGCGGCAAAATTATAATCAGAGGAAAAACAGTGGATTATCCCGCCGCTGGAAGGTTTTTTTGCCTTCAGGATGTTTAAAACATCTTCATCAGCATCCCGGTTGTGAATAATTACAGGCAGGCTGTATTTTTCTGCCATGCCGACTTGGGTTTCAAAAAGCGATATCTGTTTTTCCCTTGTCCCGTAATTCCAGTACCAGTCAAGCCCTGTTTCCCCCAGAGCGATCAATCTGCCGTGCTCCTTTGCTCCGGTAATCTGCAATTCAAGGGTTTTAAGCATTTCATCAACCTCCGAAGTTTCTCTATCCGCTTTTCCCGGATTTAATCCAGCAGTAATGAAAATATTATCAAAACCAAGCGCAAAATCAAGCCGCTTGTCAAAATTAGCTGTATTTGTCGCAATATCAACTGCCGCGCTCATCCCCGCGGAAAAACATTCTGAAAGCAGTGCCTGCGGATCAAGTTCTTTTTTAAGCATCTCAAGATAGTGGAAGTGTGAATCAATCATACCGGGGAGTATTGGAAGTTTATCAGCCATTGGGTATCTCCATAAATGCAGTTTATAATAATCAGGCAGGTAACGTTTCCTGTCTCATGTTCAAGATCAGCTGCATTATCTCATAAAAAATGATTTGAATTAATAGCAGTACCTTGTGAGAAAAAACTGATAATTTACCGGTTTATGAGAAAAATTTCAGGATCTTCTGTATACTTTAAAAAGTATAAATATAAAGCTTATCCAAAAAAATGAGTTTTACAAACCTATCTTCAATAAGGAGATCCAGATGTCGAAAAAAAATGTTTATCTAACAAGGCTTATTCCGGAGCCTGGAATTGAAATTCTTAAAAAAGAGTTCAATGTTGAAATTAACATGGAAGACAGGCCGCTTGAGAGAAAAGAGTTCCTTAAAAACATAAAAGGCAAGGACGGAGTTCTGTGCCTCCTCACAGACAGGATAGATGAAGAGGTTTTTAAAACTGTCCCGGAGGTGAGAGGGTTTGCAAACTATGCTGTGGGTTATGACAATATTGATGTTCGAAAAGCAACTGAATACAAAATACCGGTTTCAAATACTCCTGATGTTCTTACTGACGCAACCGCTGAAATGGCATGGGCGCTGCTGTTTGCCGCGGCAAGAAGGGTAGTTGAATCAGACCGGATTATGAGATCGGGCAAATGGAAAGGGTGGGGCCCAATGCAGTTTATAGGAGGCGACATTACCGGCGCAGTGCTTGGAATTGTAGGGGCAGGACGCATAGGTACAGCAATGGCGCTTAAATCAAAGGGCTTTAAAATGAAAGTTTTATATTGTGATTCAATCGCAAACAAGGTGCTTGAAGATGAGGTAAAGGGGGAAAAAGTATCGTTTGAATACATTCTTGAAAATTCTGATTATATAAGCATTCACACTCCTCTTATCCCTGAGACACGGCATCTGTTCGGGATTGAGCAATTCAGGAAAATGAAAAGAACAGCTTATATAATCAATACAGCACGCGGCCCTATCATTGATGAAAAATCCCTTGTAGAAGCGCTTAAATCAGGGTTGATTGCAGGGGCCGGCATTGATGTGTATGAAAAAGAACCGATTGCAGAACCTGAGCTTGAGGCTTTGATAAATGTGGTAATGACGCCCCACACAGCATCAGCGACTGTCTCTTCGCGTAACGGTATGGCGGTAAAAGCAGCTCTTAATCTGATTGCCATGGTTAAGGGAGAAGTCCCGCAGGATTGTCTGAACCCTGAGATTTACAGTACGTACTTAGTTGTATGAAAGAAGTTTGCTGCCTCTCGTGACCGGCAAAGAGGTTAAATATGGGAAATGAAAATGAAATGAATAGCCAAATATTAATATATCAAAACCTCGATGGAATCATCAAAATTAATGTTCGCCCCAGGGGACTAAGTTGCCCCTACAGAGGTTTTGTGCTTCGACAGAAGAGGTGCTATCAATAGCTATAATAAAGATGTTGCCGGAAAAAATAAGAAAGGATAATATCACCTGATGGGAAAAATCTTATTTTCGCTCGCGGTAGTTTTTTCAGGACTCACAACCGGCTATGTAATTTCAGCATTTTTCCCATTATTATCATTTGGTTCTGATCTTAATGTCAGAGCAAGAAAAAACCTTCAGAGAACAGCTCTTCTGGTTTTGAATCCGATTGCCTTTGTAGGTTCTCTCTGGATCCTTGATTTAAATCATATTGAGCTTTTTGCAATGCCGATGATGGGTATTCTTGCGATATCGACAGGAGGAGCCGTGGCTCTTCTGATTGCCAAAATTATTAAGTTAAGCAGAAGAGAAACCGGTTCTTTTTTCTGCTGCGGGGCTTTTACAAATATTGGAAGCATCGGCGCTCTTGTCTGCTACGCTTTTCTTGGCGAAAAAGGTTTTGCACTTGTCCCGCTGTATAAAATATTTGAAGAATTTTCATATTATTCGATAGGGTTCCCAATCGCTAAATCATACAGTGAGAGCGCAGCAGGTGTTAAAGGGCAAAGGAAAAATATATTCAAAGACCCGTTTGTTCTTGCGGCTTTATTCAGTATTGCATCCGGGTTTATCCTGAATCTTTCCGGCCTTAAAAGACCGGAAATTTTGGGGCCTGTTAATGCCCTTATTATTCCTGCCGGTTCATTTATACTGCTTGTATCAATCGGCATGGCTATGCAATTCAGAAGAATGAAAGGTTATATCTGGAAAGCTCTTACCCTGCTGCCGTTAAAACACCTTTTTATTCCGGCTTTGACATTTACAGCAGCGCTGATTGCCGGTCTTGGAAATGTTGAAGATGCTCTTCCTCTCAAGGTTGTACTTATCCTTGCAGCTATGCCTGTTGCTTTTACCGCTCTTATCCCTCCTTCTATTTATGATCTTGATATAGATTTTGCAAATACATGCTGGCTCATTTCAACAGGTTTTATGGTAGTTACTGTCCCTGTCCTGATGGTTTTAATTTCGCTGTTTTAAGAGACTTCTTAAGGCAAATCTGTATGTAATGATTGATTGAAAGTGATTATTGAAAGTGCTTGACCAACAGATAGATGAAAAGTATTATAATTACTGCAAAATGCCGAAGTGGTGGAATTGGTAGACACAGAGGACTTAAAATCCTCCGGCCTGTAAAGGCTGTTCCGGTTCAAGTCCGGTCTTCGGCATTTTTTTTATTAATCACGACTTATTGATCCTGAAACAAATACCAATCATCTTAAAAACCTCAGTAGTTGTAAATTATAATTTTTCTATATATCATTATAACTCACTTGTTTGCAGCTGGAGAGGATCCAGGAAGAAAGATGGTTAAAAGGAAGTTTTGATATTAATGCAGGAAAATTCAGTGCAAAGTAATACGGAAGATACAAGGGATACCCTTTCCGGCGGAATCTCTCTCAGGGTATATAATGATAATGAAATTGTGTTTGAGGACAGGGGAAAGTGG
>JAVEZE010000146.1:0-6874 GCA_034003145.1 Spirochaetia bacterium | reverse complement strand
GATGATAATGGTTGTTGATTACAAATATGCTGAAAATTTTTCAGTTTACCTTTATTTTGCCCTGATTTTTCTGCTTATCATAACACTGCTGTTCGGAAAAAGAGTAAACGGCGCGAGGTCCTGGCTGGGAATAATGGATATAGGAATACAGCCTTCAGAATTTGCCAAATTGACAACCATAATAATGCTTTCTTCCTTTTACGCTAAACGTACCCGCGAGATGAAAAAGATAAGGACGCTTTTGGAAGGATTTATGATTGTCCTTCTTCCCATGCTGCTTATTGTTGTCCAGCCAGACATGGGAACTGCGCTTGTCTATATTCCGGTCTTTATTGTTATCAGTTTTGTCGCAGGAGCATCTTTCCGGCACATATTATATATTATTCTGACCGGAGCAGCGCTGATTGGCCTTACTGTAATACCTGTATGGATGCAGTACATCTACAGCGGAAACAATACATCTGCCGATTTTATTGTGAATCAGAAACTGTATGTTCTTCTGTTTATTTCTTTTTCCGCAATAGTAATAATATCGGTATTCGGATATGTATATACCAAAAAACCTTTTTACTATTGGAGTATCTATTCTTCATCCATTGCTGCGATTGGCATGGCAGGTTCCATAGCTGCCAGAAATATTTTAAAATCCTACCAGATTATGAGGCTTGTTGTATTTCTTGATCCATATATTGATCCAAAAGGGGCTGGCTGGCACATTATCCAGTCAATAACCGCGGTAGGATCGGGAGGAATATTCGGCAAGGGATTTCTGAACGGAACGCAGAGCCACTTGAGGTATCTGCCGCAGCAGTCAACTGATTTTATCTTTTCAATAATATCCGAAGAAACAGGTTTTGCCGGATGTATGGTGATTTTTATCCTTTTTTTCACAATTATAATAAGAGGACTTGTCATCTCCGCCTCTTCACGCGACTATTTTGGAGCTAATCTGGCTGCCGGCATTGTTGCCATGATTTTATTCCATTTTATTGTCAATATTGGAATGACGATGGGTATTATGCCTATTACAGGCATTCCTCTTTTGTTCCTTTCCTACGGAGGCTCATCCCTCTGGACTGCCATGTCAGGGGCAGCCTTGCTTATCAATATATTTTTCAGGCGATACAGGTTTTAAAACATGAATAAAATAACAGATATGGAACTCAAAAAAATACTGCTCAGGCTGGAAAATCCCGGCAGATACGCGGGCGGGGAATACGGGTCCCATAATAACCGTAATTTAAACGAGAAAGATCTGAAAATGGCGGTTTCATATCCCGATCTCTATGAGATAGGAATGTCGAATAACGCGGTAAAATTATTGTACAGCATTTTAAACAGTATTGAAGGTGTAGTATGCGACAGGGTTTTCGCTCCCGCGCCTGATATGGAAAAGCAGCTTATCTTTACTTCGCTGCCGCTGTTTACACTTGAGAACCGCCTTCCCTTAAAAACCCTTGATATCCTGGGCTTCAGCTTCGGCTATGAACTTACAGCAACGAATATCCTCAATATCCTTAAACTCGGCGGAATCCCTCTTATGTGTGATGAGCGGGATAATTCCCATCCTGTTGTAATTGCGGGAGGGCCTGGAGTGACAAATCCGCTCCCTTACGGGGATTTCATTGATCTTTTTTTTATGGGAGAGGCGGAATCTGAAATTGCAAGTCTTGCGGAAAAAGCATCTGCCCTTAAAAAGATCGGAAAGGACAGAAAAGAGATACTCCAGATGATGAGGGAAAACCCCCACCTCTGGTACCGCGGTAAAAAAGGGACAACCAGGCGGGCTGTTTATCAGCAATTCAGTCAAGAACAAACAAGTTTCAAAAACTATCCAATCCCTTCTGTCCGCTCTGTCCAGGACAACGGTGTCGTGGAAATAATGAGGGGATGCCCCAACAGCTGCAGATTCTGCCATGCCGGTTACTACTACAGGCCCAAGAGGGAGAAACCCTATAAAACAATTGAATCAGAGATAAATGATCTTGTTTTCGGATGCGGGTACAGGGAAATAACACTCTCTTCCCTTTCGTCAGGAGACTACAGCTCAATCACATCCATAATCGGGAAACTCAACAGAAAATATTCAGGGCTGGGTGTCTCTTTTTCTTTTCCATCCCTTAAGCTTAGTACATTTATCCTTCCTCTTCTGGCAGAAATAGGGGAGACAAGAAAAAGCGGCCTTACCTTTGCGGTTGAAAGTCCCGACCCGTTTACGCAAAGGAGCCTTAATAAAGAAGTTGATCTTGAAAAGACTATAGAAATTATACAGCAGGCGAAAAAACTGGGGTGGAGAGTCGCTAAATTCTACTTTATGTTAGGACTCCCCGGAACAGCTGACCCCCAGGCTGAAAGTGATAAAATTATTGATTTTCTTTTTAAGGTTCAGGGAAGGACAGGCATCAATATAAACGTAAACGTTGGGACTTTTATCCCAAAACCCCATACTCCATATCAATGGGCATCCCAGATGGAAGAAGAACAATCTCTAAAACAGATACACTACATGAAAAACAGGCTGAAAGGGCAGAATATCAAACTTGGATATCAGTCTCCAATGATGTCATTTATCGAAGGGATCTTTTCCCGCGGGGATGAGCGGGCAGGAAAAATACTCCTTGATGCGTTTAACGCAGGAGCAAGGCTTGATGCCTGGGAAGAGCATTTCAGCCGCGATATCTGGAACAGTGTGATAGAAAATCAAGGATGGGATGCAGAAGGGGAAACATACAGGGAGAGAAGCCTTGATGAAAAACTCCCCTGGGACTCTATTACGCTTGGTGTTTCAAAGAAATACCTTAAAGATGAATATAAAAGATCTCTTGCAGGAGAACTTACAGATAGGTGTAAAGAGGTTTGCGGTTATAAATGCGGAGTCTGCGGTAATGAAATATCTGTGATTGAAGCATCTGATGATTTCACAGCCGAAATAAATGAGAATGATAATCCCTATACACTTGCAGGCGGCAGCGGGAGATACAGGGTTATTTTTTCCTTTATGAAAAAAGGGAGCCAGATTTACCTCGGCCACCTTGATATACTAAGGCTTTTTGAAAAAGCGCTTCAGAGAAGCCGGCTCAGCATCCGTTTTACAGAGGGGTTTAATCCCAAGCCGCGGCTTGAGTTTGCCCATCCGCTGAGCCTTGGCATTGAATCGGAAGAGGAAATCGCGTCAGTTGAAACTGACAGGGAATATGAAAGCAGATTTTTTATCAGGCAGCTTAACAGCGCCCTTCCTGAAGGGATAGAGCTTGTAAACGCGGTTTTCCAGAAGATACATACTGGCGATAAAAAAATATCACTTATGTCTCTTTATGCAGGCAGCAGATACCGAATCAGTTATCCTGCGGCAGAAGATTATAGAGCTCTTGTTGAAAAGTTTGTTGCGGAAAACAGCATGCAGGAGCTTGTGCGGATTGAAAACATGGAGGCGGACAAAGATAAGGATCAAAATTTCGCGAATTTCCGGATAACTGTAAAACAGGGAAAGGGGGGCATGGGGCTGTTTAAAATACTTAAAGAATCTCTTGCACTTGATAATCCGCTCGCAGAAATCATTGCGGTAAGGGAAAAAATATTTGCCGGCAGTGACTGCGCAGACTATATCTCATTTTTCAGCTGATTTGGCTCTGTTCCAGATGCTGTCCATAACATCGAGATTTTCCTGTATCATGGGGACGTCAATTTCTTTCATCCCTTTTTCCACTATTTTGAAGCGCCTCAGGAATTTTTCATTTGTATGATGAAGAGCTATAGCCGGATCAATTTTCAAAAATCTTGCCGCGTTGACAAGCGAGAACAGAACATCCCCGAATTCTTCTTCTATTTTGGCGTTTTCTTCGCCGGAGATTATTTCATCTTCAAGTTCGTTAATTTCCTCTTTTACCTTTTTCCATATATCCTTATTATTATTCCAATCAAAACCGGCTTTGGATGCTTTTTTCTGAAATCTGTATGCCCTTTCAAGCGGAGGAATGCTTTTTGATACTCCGTCGAGAAGAGATTTCTCCCTGTTTTTATTTTCAATTGTCTGTTTTATTATTTCCCAGTTTTTCTTGACTTCCTCCGACGTGTCAGCAACAGCATCGGAAAATACATGGGGATGTCTGCGAATCAGTTTCTCTGATATCCCGTCTATTACATCAGTGAATGTAAATACCCCTTCCTCCTCCTTTATCCTGCCAATCATTGCCACCAGAAGAAGAATATCTCCAAGCTCTTCAGCTGTATGGAGATCATCATTTTCAGATATTGCTTCTATACATTCATAGGTTTCTTCAAGAAGGTTTGTTTTAAGCGATCCTGCTGTTTGCTCCCTGTCCCATGGGCAGCCCCCCTCACTTCTAAGTTTTATAATAATTTCATAAAAGGATTTAAATGATTCAGTAAGATTTTTCATGTAAAAAACTCCATTCAACAGCTGCTTAGGCCTCATAATATTTACAGTTTCCTTTTTTTTGACTCTTTTTACAAGATGCCAAAATAATTAATATTTGTGCTGTAAGAGGAAAAAAATACTGATCTGGATTAAAATTGTTTTTCAACAGGAATTTTAAAATATAGTGAAGATATGTTGAATATATTAGTTGACAAAACAAAAAAGTAACATGATAATATTTATGATAATTATAAATAATTTTATAACAGGAGGATTTAATGAAAAGAAATAGCTATTTAATAGGCTTTATAATGCTTATTGCTATTTTATTCTCTGGATGCCAGGGAAAAAGCGCTGCAGAGGGCGAAACAGTTGCAGCAGTGAAAAAGGATGTTATCAAACTGAAGATGGCTACCTGCTGGACACCTAACTATGCACTCATTGAACAGGATAAATACTGGATAGGTCTTGTTCATGAACTTGTTGGAGATCAGGTAGAAATACAACTTTTTACAGCAGGCGAGCTTGTCAAGTCAAATGAAGTTTTTGATGCTGTATCAAACAATACTGTGCAGATAGGCAGTGATTTCCCGGGTTACTGGGCTGGCAAGGATACTGCTTTTAACCTTGTAGCATCATTTCCAATGTGGATGGATGCTTATGACTACATCAACTGGCTTGAATTCGGCGGCGGATTGGCTGAATACGAAAGAATTTATGGTAATTTCAACATTCTTCCGATTCCTCATGGTCCTATCACTGTAGAGTCAGGCCCCAGAGGGACAAAACCTATCAAATCCCTTGCAGACTATAAAGGACTAAAGATCAGAATGTCAGGGAAAAACCAGGGCAACATCCTTGCGCAGCTTGGAGCATCACAGGTTAGTATTTCAAGTGCAGAAGTATATCAGGGATTACAGAGAGGCCTGATTGATGCAGCTGAATCATGTACACCTGAATTTGACTGGGGCCTCGGATACGGCGAAACTACAACGTTCTCAAGCCATCCCGGCTGGCATCAGCCCGGTTCAATGGGGAACCTTCTTTTCAACAAGGATGCATGGAATGAACTTCCTGCTAATGTTCAGAGCGCTTTCCGGATTGCTGCAAAAGCAACCATTGCAAGAACACTGGCATTTCAGGATTACAGCTCCGCAGATGGAACTCAAAAATTCAGGGAAGCAGGAGTCAAGGAATTCAAACTTTCCATGGAAGATCTGAAAACTATAGCAGATCTTTCTCTTGAACAGATCTATAAAGAATCAGCTATAAATCCTTCATTTGCAAAAATTGCATTATCCATGGGTGAATATCTACACCATTATGCACCATGGAGAGAGCTTTCCTATCCTTTTAACCATGGATGGAAAGATAAACCACTTCCTGATCTTGACAAAATCAGACCTTACGCAAAATAAGATAATCTTATAACAATAATCAATCCCTGTTTCTAACTTAGAAGCAGGGATTTTAAAACAACCGAATCTGGAGTTTTTATGCTTAAATTTTTAGATATTATTGACACAACCAATGAGTGGGTCGGCAAGTTGTTCAGGTGGGCAATAGTTTTGCTGGCTTTTGTTATGTGTTACGAAGTTGTTATGCGGTATGTTTTCAATAGTCCGACTATCTGGGCCTTTGAGATCAGTACTGCTCTTTACGCAACTACCTTCATGATGGGTGCAGCTTATGCCCTGCTTTACAAAGCCCATGTTTCTATCGATATTATTTATGAAATGCTTGGAATAAAAGGAAGGGCTGTCCTTGATATTATCTCTTCAGTAATCTTCTTTTTTCCGTTTCTTATTGTTGTTTTTATAGAAGGATTAAAATTCGCACAAGCTTCCTGGATGATACATGAAAAAACATGGAGCAACTTTGCAATGCCGGTTTATCCGGTAAAAACGATGATTCCTGTTATGTCATTTCTTCTTTTAATTCAGGGGTTAGCAACATTTATCAGGAGTATCATGGTTATCTCTACCGGAAAAAATTACGAAAGCAGGTTTAAAAAAGACGAAATACCGACATGTGTGATTATACCTGTAAATGAGGAGAATAAAATATGATCGACATATCACCAGAAGTTATTACAATATTAATGTTTGGCGGTCTTTTCCTGGGTCTTTTTCTGGGACAGCCTCTTGCATTTGTTCTTGGAGGACTGGCTACTATATTTGCTGTTATTGGATGGGGTCCTGATGTCTTTTCATTATTTATGTCAAGAATTAATGGGTTGATGGAAGACTATACACTTGCGGCAATTCCTCTCTTTATCCTTATGGCTCAGCTTATGAGTGCCTCCGGTATGGCCGAAGGGCTCTTTAAAACAGCGCAGTATCTTTTCGGTCCTGTCAGGGGCGGAATCGCGATTGCCGTGGTTGTTGTTTCTACGCTGCTTGCTGCCTGCACAGGTATTACAGGCGCTGCGTGTGTTACCATGGGTCTCCTCGGCCTTCCTGTAATGCTTAAGAATGGATATGACAAAAAAATGGC
>JAVEZE010000145.1:0-6901 GCA_034003145.1 Spirochaetia bacterium | reverse complement strand
TTATAAGCAGGGACATGGAAGGGCTTCTTTCAGAAATTACAGAAAAAATCCATTCCTCTGGAGGCAATCTCTCATTTATGCAGTCATGGATTGAGTATGACGGTAAAAGCCACATAACACTCCAGATTGAAAACAACAACGGCCCTGATTTACTGATAAAATCGCTTGAGGAAATAAAAGAGATAGAATCCTTAAAAACTATCCCGACAAGCAGAAAAACATGGGGAAAAAGGATAATTATTATTGGCGGCGGGGCCCAGGTTGCGAGCGTTGCATCAGGTGCGATAGCTGAGGCAGACAGGCACAATATACGGGGAGAGACAATTTCTGTCGATACAATTGCTGTAGTAGGCGAGCTTGAGATAGCAAATGCAATATCAGCAGTCGGAAAACTCCACAGGGTTGGCATTCTTGTCCTTGCCGGTGCCCTTATGGGGGGTAAGATTACAGAAGCAGTCAAAAACCTCAGAACAGATTACGGTATTCCTGTAATAGCGCTTAATATGGCAGGTTCAGTGACAAAAGAGTGTGATCTTGTTGTAACAGAACCTATACAGGCAGGAGTCATGGCAGTTATGCTTATCAGCAATATCGGTAAATTCAATCTTCTTAAAATACACGGCAAAAAATACTGAAACCTGCAAGGCATTGTAACTATTGCCTATTTGGGATATTCTGTAAATCCAAAACAGGATTCAGGTAGAACAAATGAAAATGAACAAATCAATTACAACAAACTATCATACTCATACTTTCAGATGCAAACACGCAACAGGCGATGCTATAGACTACGCAAAAACGGCATGGAATAAAGGGATGAGGACGCTCGGGTTTTCAGAGCACACTCCCCTTCCTGACAACAGATGGAACAATGTAAGAATGGATATGGATCAGCTTGACAGCTATGACGAGGCTATCAGCAAAGCACAGGAAGCCTTTCCCGGCCTTAATATAATAAAAGGGATGGAATGCGACTGGGTTCCTGAATTTGACAACTTTTATAAAGAAGAGTTCAGAGAGAAGAGGGATTATAAATATCTGATAGGAAGCATCCACTGGTTTAAATCTGAAGGAGAATGGATATTTACCTATTCGCCTGAGGCGTTTGGGAAAGCAAGGGAATACGCCGATTTACTGATTGAGATGATAGAATCACAGTCTTTTGATTTTATTGCCCATCCCGACCTTTTCGGGCTTTTCAGCAGAAAATGGACCGCGGAAACTACAGCTGTAAGCAGGGCAATATGCGAAGCGGCAAAATCTTATAATACTCCCCTTGAAATAAACGGATACGGGCTTAGGAAACCAAAAATAGAAGCTGCCGAAGGGATAAGATATGCATATCCGGTTGATAAATTCTGGGAAATTGCATCTGACTACGGAATTGAGGTAGTATGTAATTCTGATGCCCATAATCCTGAGGATGTAAACAAATCGATTGATCTTTGTATGGAAATCGCGGACAGACATTATCTCTCCCAGGCAGAATTTGATTTCGATAAATGCCCAAGCGAGGTGTTTAAGTGATTGATATATTAAAAAGAAGGAAATCAACAAGGAATTTTTCTGATAAACTGATTGGAAAAAACATTATTGATCAGATTCTTGAAGCAGCGCTGCTTTCCCCATCTTCCAGGGGGATCGACCCATGGTCGTTTGTTGTAGTGGAAGATAAAAAAACAATAAAAGAACTTTCCCTCTCAAAAGAACACGGTTCTGCTTTTCTTGCCGAGGCCCCACTTGTTATTGCAGTAATTGCGGATAATGCCAAAAGCGATGTCTGGATTGAAGACTGCTCAATAGCATCAATAATTATTCAACTTGAATCAGAATCGATAGGGCTCGGCTCATGCTGGGTACAGATCAGAAAGAGAAAAACAAAAGATGGAACAGAATCAGATCATTTTGTTAAAAAAACCCTTGGTATTCCGGCGGAATATTCAGTTTTATCACTTATCGGAATAGGTTATCCGGCAGTAGAAAATACATCATCAAAAAACAAGAAACCTGACATTAATAAATGCCTTTATAACAGCTTCAACACCAGATACTTCAATGAAAGCAACGGGTAAACTGAAAACAGACCCTAAAGCTGAAATTTACGCTTTATCAGCAGTACTGCTATGGTCAACTGTGGCAACTGCTTTCAAGATTGCGCTTAAAACATTAACATACGAAGAACTTCTTTTTTATTCACTTCCCGCAAGCATCGGTGCGATTGCTTTGATATTAACAAAACAGAAAATGTGGAAAAATGTTTTCATATCTGATGTTTTTTATAAATCCCTGATCTTCGGGTTTTTCAATCCTTTTTTATATTATCTTGTCCTATTCAAAGCGTATGAAATTCTACCGGCCCAGAAAGCCCAGCCTCTTAATTATACATGGGCAGTAGTTCTTGTAATACTTTCATCTTTTATTCTAAAGCAAAAACTTAAATTAAAAGATATTACATCTGTCATAATCAGCTTTTCCGGCGCCGCGATAATTGTTACAGGAGGGTCTTTTTCCGCCTTTATGGCGGATGAAATCCCCGGAGTTTTACTCGCACTCGGGAGCGCGTTTATCTGGGCATCATACTGGCTTTTTACCAAAAAAGATAAAACAGAAGCATCTGTCAAACTGTTCGGCAGCTTTGCGGCAGGACTGTTTTATATAACAGTTTATATGATGTTTAAAAATTCTTTCCAGCCCCGCAGCTTTATTGAAATTGTACCTGCATTATATGTCGGCTTGTTTGAAATGGGGATAACATTCTTTCTTTGGAGCAGGGCTCTGCATCTTGCGGAAAACACAGCAAAAATCGGCAATCTCATTTATCTATCTCCCTTTTTATCATTCATATTTATCAATCTCATACTTAAGGAATCTATCAGGTTATCATCTGTTGCAGGGCTTCTGCTAATCACAGCAGGGATATTGATGGGAAGGAAAGGATAAACTATCTGTTTTCATTACAGCTGTGTATCTGGCCCATGTAAGAAGGCTTCTTTACACAGATTATCAAAATACTATAAAATACAGGAAGAGTGATTATGGATAAAAAACTTAAAATAAGAGCATGCTTAAAAGAAGATGCGGATGAGGTTTTTAAAATGATCTGCCATCTTGAAGGGGAAAATCCTGTAAGGGCAGATTTCGACAAGGTATTTTTATCCAATCTCGATAATAATTCAGTTTATTATATAATAGCAGAATTCAATTCCCGAATAATTGGTTTTGCAGGTATGCATATACAGGCCCTGCTCCACCATACAGGCCCTGTTGCCGAGATTCAGGAAATGTTTATTGATCCGTTATACCGCAACAGCGGATATGGCGAAGAAATGCTAAACCACCTCAGGGATATTGCGGAAGCAAAAGGGTGCCGTCATTTTGAAGCAGCCTGCAATATTGTCCGTACCAAAACCCACAGCTTTCTTGGAAACAGGGGAATGCAGAGTACCCACTACAAATTTACTGAACGGCTTTAAGCGCTTTTTTAATTGTTTACTTACCAAATACTCTGATTTATAATCTGATATATGATACAAAACCGACATAAAGATTGGGAAAAGAAAACTGATCTTGTTCTGGAAAACGCCTGGAATGAAGGGCGGAATCAGCTTTTTGAGCATGAGGTCTATGAAATACTTAAATACCTTGGTATCTCAACTCCAATACATTCTTTTTTAACCAGGGCAGAAGATATAAACAGATTTTCCTTAAACTCATTCGGAAGCAGCAAAGTAGTCTTAAAAGTTGTTTCAGACTCTGTTATTCACAAAAAGAAACTCGGCGGAGTGAGGATTGTTCACAAGGATCTGGAATTTGTTAAATATTCATTTACAAAAATGATTGATGAGTTTAAAAGCCTGGATCTGCCTGCCAGAGGAATACTTGTTACAGAATTTGTCGACTATTCAGAAGAGATAGGCAACGAAATCCTTATCGGGTTCCGGGAAACACCATCCTTCGGGCCTGTACTTTCATTTACAAAGGGAGGGGCGGATGCCGAGCATTTTGCATCCCGTTATTCACCGCCAAACCTTGTTCTCCCCCCTGTCACAATCAAATGGGCAAGAGATCTTCTCTCATCAACAGAGATATATAAAAAATACACCTCAGATAAACGGGATATTCATATAGATCTTATCAACAAGGCACAGGTAAGGTTCAGTGATCTTTCAATGGCGTTTTCCGGTTTTTTTCCTGGAAAAAGCAGGTTCAAACTAAAAGAATTTGAAATAAACCCGTTTATCTTTGACAGGGACGGCAGCTTTCTTGCTATTGACGGATACGCATCTTTTGGGCTTAAAAAAGAAAAACTGTCAGTTTCAGCCGCCCCGTCCCACCACCCCCCTGTTTCAACAATGACTCCATTTTTCTATCCCGATGGTATTGCTGTTCTTGGGGTAAGCAGCAGCAATCCTCTAAAATCCGGCAACATTATTGTGAAAAACCTCCTTAAAGCAGGGAGAGAAGATGTTTTCTGCGTCAACCCGCGGGGAGGTTTTATAGAAGCTGAAAACCGGAATCTTAAAATGTATGGTTCGATAAATGAAATTACAGAAAATATCGATTTTGCTGTAATCACAGTTCCTGCAGCGGCTGTGCTGGACAGTGTAAAAGAGTGCGCTGATAAAAAAGTCAAAGCTGTACTTTTGATCCCCGGCGGGTTCAGCGAAACAACGGAAAACCGGGATATTGAGGATGAAATACTTTCAATCGCGCGTAAAAACAATTTCAGGATAATGGGGCCAAACTGTCTCGGTATTTATCATTCAGAGGGGAAGATAAATACATTCTTTATCCCTGAAAATAAATTCACCGTCCAGAAACACAGGAGGCAGAATGTCGCTATCCTCAGCCAAAGCGGGGCGCTTGGTATTGTTGAAATATTCAATCTAAGGAACGCGCTTGCCCCCCGCGCAATCATAAGCTACGGCAATGAACTTGATTCAGGGCCATGCGACCTTGTCCCTTATTTTGCAGATGACAGCGAGATCAAGGTAATAGCGCTATATGTAGAAGGATTTAAGGAAGGGGACGGGAGAAGGTTTTTTGACCTTGTCTCAAAAATACACAAACCAATTGTAGTTTACAAGGCAGGAAGAACCCAGGAGGGGCAGAAAGCTACCCAGTCGCATACCGCAAGCATGTCAGGCGAATATGCTGTTGCGAAAGCTGCAATGATTCAGGCAGGCATTATTGTAGCTGATTCTATGGCTGATCACACAGGATATATAAAAACCTTCTCCCTTTTCAGCGGCCTTACTGTGCATGACAGAAAAATCGCTGTTATTGCGAACGCGGGTTACGAAAAAGCGAATGCTGCGGATAATATCGGCGATCTTGAGATTACAAAGCTTGATGAGGAAACGCTTTCAAAGCTTAAAGAGATTATACCTGATTTTGTAAAACCTGAGCCCTTGCTTGATCTGACCCCGATGGCAGATGACAAGGCATACATTGATGCTGTAAAAACACTTCTTGAGAGCAGCAGCGTGGACGCGCTGCTTGTCTCCATCATCCCGCAGGCAGGCCCGCTTCACACAACAAACGAGGAAATATTATCCTATGAGAAAAATGTCGCATCCGAACTTGTAAAAATTGTAAAAAAATTCAAGAAACCTGTTATCGCATCAACAGGGATTGAATCTTCATCAGGCGGTAATTTCAGCATGCTGAATGAAATTCTTGACGCGGGGGGGATCCCTTCTTTCAGCAGCGCGGAAAAGGCGATGAAATACCTTAATGCCTTTATCAGGTACAAACTTATAAAAGAAAAAAACATTATGAGCGAGTGGCTCAGGCAGGAATAAATAGCTTTTAAAAAAATCCTTTATACAGATCAACTTGCCTATTTCCAGCGGATTGTATATTTTTATGGTAAAAATGAGGTAACTTCACATGGACAGTCTAACTGAAATAATAAAATCTTCTGAAACAGGAGCAACAGATAAACTTAAAACTCTTCTTGTCACGAATTCTGATATTATTGACACACCTGGAAATGATGGCGCGACTCCCCTTTTTGCAGCGCTTAAAAGCAACCAGCCTGAAGCTGTAGAACTATTGCTGAACCATGGAGCATCAAAATCAAGCCTGACAGAAGATGGCATTTCTCCCCTTGAGTGGGCAAAAAAACAGCCTAAGCATGAAGCTTCATCAGTTCTTCTTGCATGGGATTACCTTGACCGGCTCTACGAAGCATCAGGAATATGGAAAAAACACGGGATAAAGGAAGCTTACTGCGATGTATGCACAGCCCTCATAACAGAAGAGGAGAGCACAATGCTCAGGATGGATGAAGTGTTTACTGAAGGGCTTTATACGGAAAAACTGATCAGCCAGGCTGTAAAAACTTTCCCTGCTGAACTTGAAAAAATGGATAAAAAAGATATCCTGAAAGAGATCAGGAAACAGATAGAAAATTTATCAATCACAGGGCGATACTTTGTATGTAATCAATGTATGGGAAAATTCTTTATCCCTGTTATTTTCGGTGAAAATATGGAACTTGTATTTGAAATAGTAGACAGCATGTTTGATAATCAGGAAAAAGGGAGCATGTGAGAAGAATGTGCCTGAAAAAATAAAGGTTCCGGCAGGAGCTCCGGCTGAAGCTGAAATTGAGATAAAAAAATCTAAATTTATCGGATACTGTTTTCACGCGTCAGATGATAAAGAGGCGCGCGCCATTATCGCGTCAGTTAAATCAGAGCATAAACTTGCAAGACATGTTGTATATGCTTTTATCTGCGGAAAACCAGGCAGCCAGAACATGGGGATGAGCGATGACGGGGAGCCCAAAGGGACAGCAGGAAAGCCTGTGCTGCAGGTACTTAAAGGGAGCGGAATTACTGATATTCTGTGCGCTGTTGTAAGGTATTTTGGTGGGATAAAGCTTGGAACCGGC
>JAVEZE010000144.1:0-6916 GCA_034003145.1 Spirochaetia bacterium | reverse complement strand
CACGGAGACCATCTTGACAAAAAGGCATTATCCTATATTCAGGATAAGGGGACAAAATTGATCCTTACCTCTATATGCGCCAATTCGTTAAGCGGCGGCATGGTTATGTATAACGGCGACAAAATGTCCTTTGAAGAGATCAGCATCGAAGCTGTGCCGGCATATAACATAGCCCACAAGAGGGAGAGCGGAGAGCCTTTTCATGTCAAAGGAGAGGGAAACGGTTATATCCTCATCTTCGGCGATAAAAAAATTTATATAGCAGGTGATACAGAAAATATCCCGGAGATGAAAAACATAAAGGATATTTACTGCGCTTTTCTGCCGATGAACCTCCCCTATACAATGACGCCTGAAATGGCAGCAGAGGCAGCCCGCACCTTAAAACCTGCGATCCTTTATCCCTACCACTTCGGAGAGACAGATACATCAAAACTTGTTAAACTGCTTGCAGATGATAAAGGGATTGACGTAAGGATACGGAAGATGAAATAATTCAGGGGTAGTTTTATGTCGAAATTTAAACAAGGTGTCAGAAATTTTCCTCGAATATTTACTCTTATATTCTCTCTTTTTCTAGTATCAAACAATCAACTATATGCCAAGGACTCAACTGCCTCTGATGCAACAATAATTCCCGCCTCAGAACCTTTTTCCCTTGATGGCAGAAGCGCGGTTTATTGCATCAATCTTCTGAAAAACAACCGTTTCATGGAAAAAAATGGCAGCTCCGGCAGATATAAAATTGTAGAAGTTCAAACAGTCTGCTCCTGGTTTATAGAACACGACAAGAGCTATCCGGAAGGGCACCGCAACCGGTATAACATAATTGTAAACAGCAAGCCTCTGGACTGGGATAACAGCTATATTGAATATGGGAGAGAAATGGTGAATCTCCAATTGCTTTTTCTATACAGGAACCAGCATCCGCCGGAAAGTCTTGAATATTATTCAGTAAAGTGAAAATTTATTTTGTCTTTGATTTTTTATAAACATCAATTGAAATGTTATAGATCAGTTTTATTATGGAAAAATTCCACATCAACGTTAAAAGCCATAGTATGAGTTATTTAATCAACTTATCATAATCATCATGAGAACCGATCCAGAACCAGACAATATTTGAATCTTTAGCCACTCCCAAAGCTCGATATTTTATTCCAACCCGAACAGACCAAATATTTTTTATCTTTTTTAAATGTAAGGATGGATGATTCTTATCTTTCTTTAACATTCTAAATGCTTCATCAGCTATATTTTGAATCGAAACAGGGAGCTTATTATAATGATGCCAATATTTGAATGTAGTATAGTGATTCAAAGTTTTGTTGCTTTACCATTTTGCAATTCAGACAACGCTTCATTTGCAAGAACATCCAATTTACCCGATTCAATATTATCAGCAATCTGTAGATCCCATGCATTTGCTTCATATTGAGCAAACCATGTCCTAAAATTCTTAAATTCTTCTTTAGATAATTGCTCAATTGCATTCTCTATTTCTCGAATAGTACTCATAATATTAATTTAACATTAATTATTGTTTTTGTGGAAACAAAGTTTAAAACAAGGGATCTTTTTGACACAAAACCATCTTGATGCGTTACTATAAAACCATGTTTAAAATCGCACACCAGATAAAAAAAACTGATGACAACAAACTGATATTAAGAGTGCCTCTGTTTTTAAAGATCATATTTCTCCTTTTTTCCATATTAATGTTAATATCAATGTTTTATCCCGCTGCCGAAGAGGGGACACGTGAGACAAATTACATTTCGATTCTTCTTTTACTTATAGCTGTTTTTGCTGTATTTCATGAGGAAAAATGGATATTTGACAAAGATAAAAAAGTCATAGAAAAAAGGACTGGACTGATGTTTTATTTCAGCAGGACAACCTCTGATATGAAAGAGCTTAAAAACATTAAAATATCAGAAATCAAAAAAATGAACCAGCAGACATCCAAATATCATAAAATGTCGCTTGTCTTTATTGATGATACGGAAAAAGAGCTTGAAATAGTTTACTTCAGGGAACTGGATAAATTAATAAAAAACGGGGAACTCATTGCCTCCTTCTGCGGTGTATCTTTATATAAATGAACAGAGACAACAACAACAGATAATTTTAGTATATAATTAAAAGCAGGGAGAAAATATATTATGGATTTTTTTAAAGTTATATCAGAAAGAGAAAGTATACGCGCCTACGATCCTGATAATAAAATAGAGGATAAAGTGATCAAGAAAATTCTTGAGGCGGGAAGGATTGCCCCTTCCGCCGCAAACAGGCAGCCCTGGAAATTTATTGTTGTCTCATCTGAAGCCATGCTTGAAAAAGTAAGAAAATGCTACAGCAGGGAGTGGCTTCATTCAGCTCCCCACATTCTCATTGTAAAAGGGAAAAGGGATAAAGCATGGACAAGGAAATATGATAAATATAACTCGCTTGAGACAGACCTAACAATTGCAATGGACCACATGATTCTTGCTGCTGAAAACGAGGGTGTCGGGACATGCTGGATAGCGGCATTTGAACCTGATGTTTTAAAAAAAGCGCTGAATCTTGATGATGATGAGTTTGTCTTTGCAATTACACCGCTCGGATACACACCTGAAGGATTCAGCAAAAGCGGCAGCAAGATCCGCAAACCGCTTGAAGAAGTTGCTGAATTTATATAACAAAATAGTTATTCTGTTTCAATTATTGAATCCCCTTCAACCGGCAGTTCAGCAGCTTTATCTTTAATATGCTGACTGAATGAAATCCGGGGTATAGCTACCGCGGGTTTTGATTTTACTGTAATCTCCTCGCCTGTCTCCGGATGGCGGACTATCCGCGCTTTTTGAGCTTCCTTCTTTTTTAAAGAAAGCCGCCCTATTTTACCAAGCGGCACTGATTCCCCAAGAAGCATCCCTGTCTCAACAAGGTATAAAAAATCATCCAGAATATCCTGGACAAGCGCTCCTGTAAGATCATGTCTTTTTGCAATATACCGCGCCATGGATTTTGATGTAAAATGATCTGGAACACTTTTCCTGTCAATGTGGATTGACTGGTTGATTTTAAGAAATCCGTTGGTAAGATAGATCATTGCCTCCCGGATCCTCTCTGCCTGAACAGCAGGGGCAAGATCAATGTTACAGACAGCTATCATATATGCGGCTGATGTTTTCTTTATCTGCCCAGCAGTAAAGCAAACCGGTTTATCTTTTGCGACATCTCCATCAAGTGTGGTTGCTGTTACTAAAACAGATTTAGGGACATCTCCCCTTAAATGGATACTGGCATATTCAACCGCTCTGGATTCCTTAAGCGGCCCTATACTGACAATTGATCCTGAATATGTGAGAATTATCATGGCTCTGGAGTCATCCACAGCAACTTTTTCAGTCAATTCCATATCAAGATAGCTGGTCTGCTGCTCAAAAAGCCTGCATTTCTTGTCCCAGATACCAGCCAGGCGGGAGTGGAATTCCGGTGTATCGGGAAGCGGGGAACTCTTGATCAGGTTTAAAAGATGGGCCTGGACCGCCTTTGGAAGGTTCTCAATTTCCATAAAAAACTCCTGTTTATTTGATAATAACACATTTTTTTTCATAATTCACCGTTTTTAATGGACATTTATGGAAAAAGATGTATTCTTTATATAATAAATTAATTACATAAAAACATGTAATTACATTTTAGACCGTATTTTATGTTTTCAACAATCCTGTTTTGCGGAAATATCATCTGTAATTTACAGGATGAAAGGAAACCGGAGATGCGGTTTTAAAATCCAAGACAAGGAGAAATAAAATGGGAGACAATTTTTTTAAAGTATCGGAAAAAGTGCAGAATCACCTGAAATTACTTTCAGGATCAATAAAGCTTACAGAGACAACAGAAGATCCGCTTGAAATCCTGGCAGGGGGCTGGCTTGAAAAAGATGAGATTTTTCATAACATTATAGATGAGAATGAAATGAAAGGGGCAGAGTCATTTTCTGCTTTGGAAACAAGAGGGGGATTAATTATGACCTATTCAGGATCACTGATCTCTCTCGGCCCTCTGGATAAGGATGGAAGGGAAGTGGAATATACAAGCATAGGTTTCAGAACTGATGTTCCTGATTTCCTTGAACAGAGTAACGCGGTGCTTTTAGATGATGTAAAAGAGGATGAACCTGTCAGGTTTAAAAACGGGCCTATCGAAAAAAGCTCACCAGTTTATAGAATCGCGCTGGTTAAGGAATCTCTTGGAAAGGAAGAGGCTAATGAGTTATTGACTCAGATAACACAGCAGCTAACAGAAGAATTTGTTGAAATAAACAAAACCCTTATAAGCGAATAAAGGAATAGAACAAGCAAGATGGGTAGCAGATATCATTGCCTGGAAAAATTTACAAAAGAAAATGAAATTCCTGATCCTGATAAAATTCTGACTGCGCTGGAGCAGGTAAAAAAAGTGATGGACAATGAAAACCCGCTGATCCGCCCCTATGACAGGGGAGGATCTCCGGGAGGGTTGGTAATGCTTAAAGACCTTCCCCTTATAATTGTTCCCGATCTTCACGCGAGGGTGGATTACATGAAAACGCTTGCCGGCTGGATACCGCCTGGAATGGATATGCCGGTACTTTCGCTTCTTGAAGAAGGTAAAATACAGATTGTCTGCGCAGGAGACGGGTTTCACAGCGAGGGGGCAAAACGGGAGAGGTGGATCCAGTCTTACCAGGAGTATATCGGAGGATTTGAGAAACACAGGGCAATGGATGATGAAATGAGAGAAAGCCTGACACTGATGCTTATTGTGATGGACTGGAAAACCCGTTACCCTGATCTATTTCACTTCCTGAAAGGTAACCACGAAAATATTATGAATGAAAATACAGCTGATAACCGCGCATTCGCGAAATTTGCAGCAGAAGGTGAGATGGTCAAGGTATGGTCACGCCGTTTTTTGGGTGATAAAGTATTAAGCAGTTATTATGATTTTGAAAAATTCCTCCCTATCATGGCGGTCGGCAGCCTGTGCTGTGTTACCCACGCGGAACCGAGAAATTATTACACTAAAGATGAGATTATAAACTGCTACATGAATAGAGAAATCATTTTTGATTTTACCTGGACTGATAACGGAGAATCAAAAAAAGGGACAGTAGAATCTTATCTAAGCGAGTATTTCCCCCACCTTCCGGAGGCAAGGATGTATGGAGGGCACAGACCGGTAAAAGATCTGTACCAGCTCAGGGCGGAAGGCAGGTATGTTCAAATCCACAATCCAGAACGGTATGCTGCAGTTTTCCTTAATAGCATTACAGATTTTGAAACAAATCAGGGGCTGCACTATCTTGATAATCAAAACTTTAGCAGAGAGTAAATAAAATGGCAAAAATACCAAAAACAATCGGCAAATACCAGATAGAATCGCTTATCGCGAAGGGGGGGATGGGAGCTGTTTACAAGGCGGAACATCCTACTCTTAAACGGCCGGTTATTATAAAAAAGCTGACACTTTACGGAAAGAAAGATATCACTGAAAGGTTTAAAAGAGAAGCAAGAATTCTGATGGAGTTCAGGCATGACCATATTGTAAGTATTTATGACCATTTCAAGGAAGGCTCATCATATTATCTGGTTATGGAGTATGTCGACGGGATTTCCATTGAAGAGATGATACTTAATAACCGTTATGTTCACAGCAGTCTGGCATCATACATACTGCTTAATACTGCCCGCGCTTTAAAATATGCCCATTCAAAAAAAGTAGTACATAGAGACATAAAACCGGCAAATATCCTTATATCCCGTGAAGGGGCAATAAAACTTGTCGATTTCGGTATTGCCTCTTCTGAAGAGACCCAGGCTGAAGGGCTTACAATTGACGGGATGACGTTAGGGACACCAGGGTATATGGCGCCGGAGCAGTTTAAAGATTCAAGGAATGTAGACCTCCGGGCAGATATCTATTCGCTTGGTGTTTTAGCGTATGAAATGGTTACCGGGAAAAAACCTTTTCCCGGAAGTTACTCTCCTGAACTTATGAATAAAATTCAGACAGGCAAATACCTTGCACCTGAAAAGATTATGCCGGGAATTGAGCCTAATCTGCTTCGCTTTATAAAAAAAGCAATGAAGACAAAAAAGGAAAAACGGTATCAAGACCTGGATCCGGTCATTTCACTTCTGGAAAAAACAACAAAAAAATGGAACTGCGAAGGACTGAAAAACAGCACAGCATCAGCAGCTAACAGGGAAGAAATAAAAATCCCGGCCAGGGAAAAACCAAAACGGGAAGGGGTTAAAATTACCGCCTCCTCAATTCTTACACTTGTTGTCTTGACAGCAGGGATCGGGATTTTCCATCTGGGACTGTATAAGGGAATTCTTTACCCTGAAAAATACGGGAAAGTGGTTTTTTCTGTTAAAACACCTCTAGACCGCCCTTCCCTTTCTCCGGATGCGGTTTCTATTTCCATATTTTATGATGATGATAAAAAAATACCGCCTGTTGAAGAGACTCCTGTTATATTTTTATCCAAAAAAGAGGATTCATTTTCTTCACTGACATCTTTGCCTCTGTTTCTTCCCGAAGGATCATACCGGGTTAAAATCACAGCTTTGCAGGAGGTGTTCTGGAGCTCTTTTAACGTTCACTCATCTGCTGATTCAAAAGGGAAAGGGGGTGAGTTTGTTACATATTACAGATATGACAGGGGAGCGAGGTCTCTGCTTATTATCCCCCAGGTCAGGGATGCAGTTACAGGTGAAAACCTCCTTTCAAAATCAACAGTTTTAATTAAAGAAGGAAGAATGTGGAAACCTCTTTTTGATGCGGAAAATATAATGACCGGCAGTGTAAAAATAATAAAGATACAGGTACCAGGATACAGGGAAAAAGATTTTTCTCTTAAAGTGGAGAACAGCCA
>JAVEZE010000143.1:2585-6963 GCA_034003145.1 Spirochaetia bacterium | reverse complement strand
ATCCGGTCAAAAATACTTTCGTAATAATTTTTATAATAATCTGAAAATTTCATCAGTTTTACCTTTTAGTCTTTCAAGTGAGGAAATAATTCTTTCAAGCTGTTTAGCGCTTTTAAAGGTAAAGGAAACTGTAAAAGAATCACCCTCAAACCAGGGGGGGGATTTAAGCGTTATCCCTGTGTTTTTAAGGTTTTCAGCGCAAAAAGCATCAAATTGACTGAAACTGTCAGAAAGGTCGGGATATCTTCTTTTTTCAGCTTCTGAGGAAGGTTCGGCACCTGCCATTATCTCTTTTGCCAGGTTACAGGAACCTTTTTCATCCAGGGTGTTTCTGCTTATTATCTCAGAAATATTTACAAGCATTATTCTTTTCTTGCTGAATGAAAGATTATTAAAATACTCTTCAATCAGTTTAAAAGCTTTTTCAGGTATATTAACGCAGTTTTTTGCTGTTTTAAGATCAACCATCCCTTTTTCAACCAGATTTTTCAAATAATGAGGAAGCGAGGAATAGATAACAGCAGATGGGATAAACGAACCTCCTCCCTGAACAAGGGCAAGCAGCCTCTCATCCGGATCGCCAGGGAGAACATTTTTTATAAACAGATAGATCCTTTCCTTCTCAGCCCAGGAATAGCTGTCTTTTCTTCCTTCAGCCAAAAGCGCGGTTCCAAGTTTTTCCCTAATAGAGGGATTATGTTTTTTAAGATCTCTGCAGTAAATTCTGTCCATCCCTTCTTCAGCCGCAGCTTCAAGAATATGAAATCCCCAGACTACATTTGTACCGTCAACAAAAGGAAGATCATATAATCCGTTTTTTACCGGCAGCTGATTCTGAACCTGCCCATCCCCATGAAAAGGGGTGAAAAAATCCATCAGCCTCTCTGAGGAGAGAAGATCATCTACATTAAATTCTTTAATATCCATCGCCCATGAGCTTAACAGAATAAAAATTGATTTCCAAGGTATGGCTCCCGCTCATCTGTATTTATTATTGACAATTAAACATCCTCACAATAATATTACCGCGGTAAAGGAGCATAATTTTGAATACAGCAGATAGAAAAGGTATTGCAATACTTGGCTGCGGGACTGTCGGCGGAGCAGTTGCGAAGATTTTACTTGATGATATTGAATTTCTTCAGAAAAGGACAAATATTAATCTGTTTCTAAAATATATTATAGGTGTTACTTTTTCACACGCCAAAAAAATCGGACTTGACAGCAGATTTTTCACAAGAGATCTGGATTCTGTACTTTCAGATAATGAAGTAATTATTGTTGTGGAACTTATGGGCGGCATAACAACAGCGCGCGAATACGCGAAAAAAATACTAAAAGCGGGTAAACATCTTGTTACAGCCAATAAAGCGCTCCTTGCCCACCATGGAGTAGAGCTTTTCTCCCTCGCCAGGGAAAACAATGTCACAGTCTCATTTGAAGCCAGCTGCGGGGGGGGGATCCCGGTAATTAGGGCGTTATATGACGGGCTTATCGCAAACAAAAACGAGGCACTTTACGGTATTGTCAACGGCACCTGTAACTATATTCTTACAGAAATGACTTCAAACGGCACAACCTACAGCCAGGCTCTTAAGGGAGCCCAGGAAAAAGGGCTTGCAGAGGCTGATCCTACCCTTGATGTTTCAGGGATGGATTCTGCCCACAAACTGACAATACTCAGTTCCATTGCGTTTGGAATGCAGGTAAATCTTGACTCGATTCCTGTATCAGGGATAGATAATCTTGACCTTTTTGATGTTGCCGCAGGAAAAGAACTTGGCTATATAATCAAGCTCATAGCTATGGCTAAAATCTCGGATGGCAAACTCTCGCTTAAGGTAGCTCCTTCGTTTATCAGCACAGAACATCCCCTTGCATGGATATCAGGCTCTTTTAACGCAATAAGCATTTACAGCCATGCTGTCGGGCATACAATGTATTACGGCAGAGGCGCAGGAGGCTCCCCCACCGCTTCCGCGATAATATCAGATATCATATCTGTTCTTCTGGGAACTGCCAAAAACATATTCGAAACCCTCCCTATCTGGCCTGATATAACAGATCCCGCGGTAATGCTTCCTCCGGGAGAGGAATCAGGCAGATATTATATAAGGATTAATGTAAAGGACCAGCCTGGAGTACTTGCCAAAATCGCTTCCGCATTCGGGCAGCACAGCATAAGTATTTCAAGCGTTCTGCAAAAAAGAAACGGAGAATATTCCATCGACAACTATGTACCGATAATCATAACAACACACGTGGCAAAAGAAGGAGATATCGGCAGGGCCATGACAGAAATTGACAGTTTTGATTTTGTCAAAGGGAAAAGCGTTTATTTGAACATAATAGATGAACATGAGGAGACACTCTGACTTAACTATTGACGGCAAAAAGACGATCATGTTATTATCTCATTTAAGCAAAGGAGGTACTGATGGAAGATCACAACACTTTCTGTCAGGACGAAAATTTTTCAACAGACAAGATTTACTGTGCCAACTGCAGCAACTGCAAAATAGTAAGAACTCTTGAAGGCAACGGAACACAATATTACCTGAGAGTCAGGTGCGCTGCCGGAAAATGGGTTAAAAAACTTGGCGGAGAAAAGTTCTATAAATACTTTACTGTTGCGAGAAGAAGTCTTTCCTCCTGTGATAGTTATGTGCCGATGGGTGATCCGAAAGAGTATATCAAGGAACTCAAAAACACACTTCCTATTAAAGACGAACTTTATCAATAAATAAAAACAAGGCGAAAAATGAAAACCCGTACAATCAATCTTCTTTCCGCATCAATAGTTTTTTTATTAATTCTCCTTTCAGGCTGTATGGGCGTACCAAAAAGTATTCCTGAAGATCTCCAGCCGGAGGAATATTTCAAAAACGCTCAAAGCGCTGTTGTTGACTGGGGCAACGAAAAAGCAGCACTCTTTTATTACAGGGAATTCATAAAAAGATTTCCCGACATGAAGGGAAAAGTTATTGAGGCTGAATACGAAATTGCCTTTATCTATTATAAGCAGGGAAATTATTACGAATCAAAGAAAAGATTCAAAGAGATTCTTGCGAAATACGAAACAGAAGAGCGTATTTATTATCCGGAATGGCCGAAAATTCTTTCTGAAAAAATACTTAAAAAAGCTGAAGAAAAAAGCAAATACTAAAAACCGCGGCAGATCTTGCCGTAAATCACGGCGGAAGTATTATTGTATAAAGATTAACATTCTCCGCCGCTGCTTTTTCAAATACCATCTCTTTGGTAATGCTTCCCCGGGGCTTTGGATGGGGAGGGGCATCTCCGATAAGGATAACTACCCTGTCATCCGCTTCCCAGGGATAAGAGGAAACACCTTCATAAAGCGCCTCATAAACCGCCTCAGGCAGGTCTTTGCCCCCCCATACCCTTACAGAGTTTACAAGTTTTTCAGCAACTGCTAAATCTTCTGTAAAAGGGAATGTTTTTGTCAAATAATCTTCATTGTAGTCCTTGTAATAAATAATACCTACTCTTGCCTTCTCATGCCTTTCCAGTTGTTCCTCAAGCAGTTTGATAAAACTTTTTTTAAGAATATTTATATCATTTTTCATGCTTTCAGTTGTATCAATGGCAAAAACAATATCAACCGAAGGTCCGGCAAATAACTCAAGAACTTTGCCTATATCATCAATCAGTTTATCAGCGCTTGAGTAAATTATTTCTCCGCTGCCCTTATCCGCAATTTCCGTAAAACTGTCCACAGCTTCCTTCATATAATCGCCGGACGGTATTACAGCTACCGGAACCTGAATTATATCAAGAACAAACGGATTATCCAAAAAACCGCCGCTGTAATCCCCATATTTTTTTGAGAAACTGCGGATATTAAGGAATGTACCGGAAGATATATAGATATCGCCGCTGCGGCTCCAGGGATAACCGAATTCAGAAACATATGGTATGAAAATATGAAAAGCCGATCCCAGTTTCTCATGTTTTTCCGGTGTGGAATCCATCAGAAAATAAAGCCCTCTTGAAGGGTCAAGTTCTTTCCCGTCAAGGATTCTTTTTTCATCACCGTTGATGGAATTGTAAACTCCGGAACGGAGCGCGTAAACCGCGTTTTTTTTATCAGGATCTGCCGTGGATTCAGTTATCATTACCGAGCCGATCTGTTCGTTATGTTTTATCCAGAGATGGTAACCTCCGTCAGCCTGTTCCTCAATCAGAATATCGTCAGCTGCTATTTTAAGGCTGCCTTCCTTTGGTATTAATCCTTGAGGATTCAATCCTTGAGGATTGATATAGCATACACTTATAAAAAAAAGGATCAGATAAATCAGCTTTTTCATATTTTAATTATCGGGATAAATAATTGATTTTTAAGTACTTATCCGGA
>JAVEZE010000143.1:0-2485 GCA_034003145.1 Spirochaetia bacterium | reverse complement strand
AATCCTTGAGGATTCAATCCTTGAGGATTGATATAGCATACACTTATAAAAAAAAGGATCAGATAAATCAGCTTTTTCATATTTTAATTATCGGGATAAATAATTGATTTTTAAGTACTTATCCGGACTCTATTCCAAAACATCTTTTTTAAAAAAACAGACGCAACTACTGTCAACTCAAGGCACATATTCTATTACAGCGGGAAATGAAGAATTAACAAAATTGCTTCCGTCCCTGACAAAAAAAATCATCTGCCTTATCAGGTTATCCATAAAAGAAAAATCTGCAGACTCGATATTGTCATTCTGAAATTCAATCAGCAATGTCCAGTTTTCCGGATAACGGTAAATATAAAGATTTTTCTGGCCTGTTTTATAGATAATATTTGATTCTATTTTAAGCTCGCTCCAGCTTTCAAAAACAGGAACCGCATTTTGCGTAAAATATACAGTAACTTTTTCTTCCTCAACTGATTCACCAGGTTTCCCCGAATCGCTGCCGCTCTTTTTTTTCTCACCCTGAAGCAGATATACCCCTTTCCACCCCTTAAGGACATTTACCCCTATCCCCGGTATCCCTGTAATGGGTGAAGGGCCTGAATCAAGGTAAGCTGCCGCAGTTTTCTGCTGTGTAAAGGATAATTCCGGGAAAGTCAAAAGAAAAACCGCGGCAAGTGTCAAAAAAATTCCTGATTTTATCAGTTTCCTGTGTCTATTCAACTGTAACACTTTTGGCAAGATTCCTCGGCTGGTCAACATCCCGTCCCAGCTTTAAAGCCATGTAATAGGCAAAAAGCTGAAGAGGGGCGATCATTACAAAAGGATACATATACTCTGATGCGTGGGGTACGGTAATTACATCATCCGCAATACTTGCTACTTCCTCATCCCCTTCAACAGCAATAGCAATTACAAGCCCTTTTCTGGCCTTTACCTCTTTCATGTTGGAAATTACCTTCTCCCGCAGCCTGTCGTCAGGTACAAGGAAAAGGGATGGTGTTTCCTCATTAATCAGGGCAATAGGGCCGTGTTTTATCTCTGCCGCGCTGAACCCTTCCGCATGGATATAGGATATTTCTTTAAGCTTTAAAGCGCCTTCAAGCGCTACAGGATAGTTGATACCTCTTCCAAGAAAGAGAAAGTTCTTTGCGAAACTGTATTTATCTGCAAGCTTTTTAATATCATCTGATTTTTCAAGTGTATAGTGTATCATTTCGGGAAGAGCAAGCATCTCTTTTACAAACGCGGCACCTGCTTCAAAAGACATATCCCTCATTCTCGCAATCAGAAGTGTAAAGATATAAAGTGCTGTAAGCTGGGATGTAAATGCTTTGGTAGAAGCAACCGCGATTTCAGGCCCTGAGTGGATATAGACGCCTCCGTCTGTTTCCCTTGCGATTGTAGAGCCTACAACGTTGCAGATTCCCATCACTTTCGCCCCTTTACGCTGAAGCTCCCTCATTGCATAGAGGGTATCCGCGGTTTCACCTGATTGTGAAACAACAAAGTAAAGCGCGTTTTTTTGAATAATTGGATTTCTGTATCTTAGTTCAGATGCCAGTTCAGCATTTGCAGGAATCCTTGCCACAGACTCAAGAAGATACGCAGCTACAAGCCCTGCATGAAACGAAGTTCCTGCCGCGACAATTATTACCCGTTCTATATTAAGGAGTTCCCTGCTTGTCATGTTGAGCCCGCCCAGATGCCCTGTAGCCTGATCAAGGTTTAGCCGGCCCAGCATTCCCCGGGTTATTGATTCTTTCTGCTCATATATTTCCTTTAGCATGAAATGGTCATAAAGCCCTTTCTCAAAAGATTCAAATTCCCAGTCTACCTCATTGACATCCTTGTTTATCTTTCTATCGTTAAGGTCTGATATCCGATACGTATCCTTTTTAATTGTTACCACTTCCCCGTCCTCAAGGTAAACAACCTGTTTTGTATAGGAGATCATTGCAGTTACATCTGATCCTATAAACATCTCATTTTCACCTATGCCGAGGATCAGGGGAGACCCGTTCCTTGCTCCGACAAGAAGATCAGGGTGATCCGCGTGCATCACAACAATGCCGTAAGTCCCTTTAACATGGTTTACTGCCTCCCTTACCGCCTGAGTCAGATCTCCGGCATATAAATCCTCAATAAGGTGAACAATAACCTCGGTATCTGTTTCTGATTTGAAAACATGCCCTTTTTCAAGAAGTATTTCCTTGATTTTAGTGTAATTCTCGATTATTCCGTTATGCACTATGGCAATTCTGCCGGTGCAGTCTGTATGGGGATGAGCGTTTTCATCTGTAACTCCCCCGTGTGTCGCCCATCTGGTATGCCCTATTCCATTAATCCCGAACGGCTCAGAAGGAACCACAGCCTTAAGGTCTTTTATCTTCCCTTTTCTTTTTATTACGTCAAACCCGGAAGCAGTTCCAACGCATATTCCCGCGGAATCATACCCCCTGTATTCAAGTCTCCTTAACCCTTCAAG
>JAVEZE010000142.1:0-6987 GCA_034003145.1 Spirochaetia bacterium | reverse complement strand
TTCAGTACTGGTCCGCTGTATCGTAACAGCTTCGGGGGAAAACGGCAGTACTTCTGTTTATGCGGCTGATGGCGGTGTTCTTGTAAAACAGGATGATCAGGTAATGATTTCAACTCCAATGGCAGTCAAGGGAGATCCTGTCTCTGACAGCAATCCTGAAATGGGGATTACAGAATCAATTGAAAAAACCTTAAAAAAACTAAAAGAAGAGTCGGATCAGATTAAAACTGAAACTTTCCGGATGGAAACCGACCTGATAAGAAGGATGGTCGAGCTTAAAGGGAATCTATGAAAAAACCGGAACCTGATCCAGATATGAATAAGCCTGATGACAAAAAAGGCGAAAGAGGTAAATCATTCAGCAATGATATTTCTGCAGCAGAAAACCGGCGCCTTGCAGAAAGACGAAACAAGAACAAGCAGCTGTGGTTCGGGTTGGGGATGATGGGAATTATCGGATGGTCAGTCGCTGTTCCTACAATTGCCGGCCTTGCCATAGGTATCTGGATGGATGGGTTTATGAGTACAAAAATATCCTGGACCTTGACAGGTTTAGCCGGAGGTGTAGCTGCCGGATGCATGTCTGCCTGGTACTGGATAGTGAATGAACAAAAAAACTCAGAGGATGATAATGACAGTGAGTAGCGGTTTTGGTTTTATTGATTTAATTATGTATGCTGTATCTATTTTTTCCGGCATTGTTCTGGGGTTCCTTTTTTTTGGAGGCCTTGGTTTGACTTTGAGATATGCCGGTAAGGTAAAGCATCCGGGACTTTTGGTTATCGGGAGTTATTTCTTGAGGATAATTATCCTTTTCGCAGGGATGGTATTGATGGCGCTGAAAGGGGGAATTATTCACCTTCTTGTCGGAGCTGCCGGTATTGCTGTTGTCCCTTTTCTTTTCAGGCTGATTTCAAGGCAGGATGGTAAAAGATGAATCTAAGTATAAGCCCTGATGACACACTGTTTTTTTCATGGGGATTTTTCGAGATAAACGCTACAATTTTATATACATGGATAATAATGGCTATTTTGTTTACAGTTTCCTGGATAGCTACAAGGAAAATAGAAAAAGGGGTTAAAATATCAAGATGGCAGGCAGCGATGGAAGTTATTGTTGATGCTATCCGGGGTGAAATCAGGGAAATGATGGGCAGCGATCCTGATAGATATCTGCCGTTTCTTGGAAGCCTTTTTTTGTTTATATTAACAGCAAATCTTCTTACAATAATGCCGGCTTATGAAGCGCCTACCGGCTCTCTTTCTACAGCAGCGGCGCTTGCCATTGTTGTTTTTGTGTCAGTGCCGGTTTTTGGGATTACTGAAAAAGGTTTGGGAGGATATCTGAAGAGTTATATCAAACCTAGCCCGGTTATGCTTCCCTTCAATATCATAAGCGAGCTATCAAGAACTCTTGCCCTCGCGGTAAGGCTTTTTGGAAATATTATGAGCGGAACCCTTATTGCCGGGGTATTGCTTTCAATTGCCCCTTTCTTTGTTCCGGTTATTATGCAGGTTTTTGGGCTGATAGTAGGGGTTATTCAGGCATATATATTCACTGTTCTTGCCGCAATTTATATTGCGTCAGCAACACAGGTTCAGCGGAAGCAGGAAGAGAAGCTGAAAAAACAGATAAATGAAAAATCAAAGGAGGAATCTGATGGATAGCATCACCATTATAGGAGCTGTCTCGATAATAGTTTCAGGAATTACGATATCGCTTGGTTCTATTGGGCCGGCTATAGGGGAAGGGATGGCACTTGCAAAGGCAATGACAGCTATTGCCCAGCAGCCTGACAAATCAAGTACAATAACAAGGACACTCTTTATCGGACTTGCCATGATTGAGTCTACTGCAATCTATTGTTTTGTAATTGCCATTATCCTTATTTTTGTAAATCCCTTTTGGCAGCATGTTATTGCTGCGGGAGGCTGATTAAATGCCAGATTCATTATTTACACTGATAGCCCAGATAGTGAATTTTTTAATTATTGTGTTTGTACTGAGGCTGGTTCTTTTTAAAAAAATAATTGCGGCTATTGACGGGCGGAGAGATGAGATTGCCTTCCGTAATGAAGAAGTAAAGAAAAATGAAGAAGAAGCAAAAAAGAGGCAGCAGGAACTGGATGAAAAACATTCCAGTTTTGGAAAAGAACGGGATAAGCTTATGGAAAAAGCTGAACATGAAGCACAGAAAGAAAAAGAAAGGCTTTTGAATCAGGCAAGAAAAGAAACTGATGAGAAACAAAAGCGCTGGGAATTACAGATCGCGAAAGAGGAATCTGCTTTTCTTGAAGAACTAAAAGAGCTTGCAGTTACAGAAATTATTAAAATGGCAAAACAGGTGCTGAGTGATCTTGCGGATAAGGAGCTTGAAAAGCAAATAGCGGAAAAACTTATCACTGTTATTAAAAAAGAGGATTTATCTGGAATCAGGGGTAATTCTGATTCTGATAAATCTGAAGTTGTAAGCTCATTTCCGTTATCTGATGAATTGAAAGAGCAATTCAGGGAAATCCTGGGCAAACCCTCTTTTAAGGAAAGTGATTCATTTCACGGGATAACAATTGAATGGGAAGGAAAGAGAATCAGATGGACAATCGAGAGCTGGCTTGAAGAGTTCGGCAGTGAGCTGAAAGAAAGTCTGAATGAATATAAAGAGAGGCCGGCTTGATAAGGTGTTTCAATCATGTCTGAAGATATTCTTCTGAAAAAAGTAAAACAGCCCCTCTCCGATGCAATGGGAAAAAACCTTGACAGGTTCAGTTACCAAATCGCGAAAGAGGAATACGGCAGGATCATATCATCAGGGCAGGGTGTCGCCCGGACAGATGGGTTGCCTGGTGTAAAATCTGAAGAGGTAGTTGAGATTGAAGGGGGATCAAAAGCTTTTTGTTTTAATCTGGAACCTGACGGGGTTGATCTGGTTATGCTTGATAAAGGCAAAACAATCCATGCTGGCAGTGAGGTTAAAAGAACCGGCCGTGTACTTGAAGTCCCTGTCGGAAGAAATCTTCTCGGACGGACTATCGATCCTCTCGGGCGGCCGCTTGACGGAAAGGGAAAGATTTCTCCTGAAGAATGGCGGCCTATAGAAAGAGAAGCTCCCGCAATCATGGACAGGGCTCCTGTCAAGGTTCCTCTTCAAACCGGAATACAGGCTATTGATGCTCTTATTCCTTTGGGCCGCGGCCAGAGGGAACTTATACTTGGAGACAGGCAGACCGGCAAAACCGCTATTGCGCTTGACGCAATAATCAACCAGAACGAAACTGGAGTCATCTGCATCTATTGCGCGATAGGGCAGAGATCAGCAGCTGTTGCAAAAGTTATATCAGATCTTAAAAAACATGGCGCATCCAATACTATTGTTATAAGCTCTCCTGCAGAGGATCCTCCCGGACTGGCTTTTGCCGCCCCTTTTGCTGCCATGACAATTGCTGAATATTTTATGGATCAGGGTGAAGATGCCCTTGTTGTCTTGGATGATCTTACCAGACATGCAAGGTCCTACAGGGAGCTTTCCCTTCTTCTCCGCCGTCCTCCGGCAAGAGAAGCTTATCCTGGCGATATTTTTTATCTACACAGCAGGCTTCTTGAACGGGCTACCCATTTAAGAAAAGAGCTTGGTGGAGGTTCAGTTACTGCCCTGCCTATAATTGAAACCCAGGCACAGAATCTTTCTGCTTATATTCCTACAAACCTGATCTCCATTACAGACGGTCAGATTTTACTTTCCCCGAAACTCTATCAACAGGGGGTATTGCCTGCAATTGATGTAGGGACTTCTGTTTCAAGGGTAGGGGGCAAAACCCAGCTTCCTGCATACAGGAGTGTATCAGGAGATCTGCGTCTTTCCTATTCACAATTTGAAGAACTTGAAGGTTTTGCAAGGTTTGGCATGCGCCTTGACGAAAATACCAGAAACCGCCTTGAACGGGGAAAAAGGGTGAGGCAGGCTTTGCAGCAGCCCCAGTATGAACCTATTAATGTCCCTCTTCAGATTGCCCTTCTTTTGGGGATTACAGGCGGGGTATATGATAATTATCCTGTTAATGTTTTTTCCGAAACAAAAAAAGCAGTTGCCAAAGTTGTCGAGGAAGATCTAAAGGAAGAATCCAGGAAAATTCTTCAGGGAAAACCGCTGGAAGATGAGGATAAAAAGAAAATAATAGCCTCGATTGAGCGTGCGGTAAAAGAGACAACAGGAGAGGAAAGCAATGCCGGCTGATACACTGCAGGATCTCGAAAGCAGGCTTGGAAAGATTGAGGATCTGGGTTCAGTAGTCTCTACAATGAAATCACTTGCCGCGGTTAATATCGATCATTTTGTGCATGCATCTTCAGCCGCGGGAAAATACTACAGTAATATTATGAACGCATTGCATGTCCTTATTATAAACAAGCCTGAAAAAATTGATTTTCCTGATAAGAACCTGCAAGGTAATATAATTGTAGCTATCGGTTCTGATCAGGGGATGGTTGGAAGGTTTAACGAAACTGTGGCAGAAAAAATAAATGAAAAATTTGGAAAAGCGGAAAATCAAAACCAAAAAAATAAAGATAAAATATTAGCTCTTGGACAGAGGGTCGCATCTTCCCTGCTTTCGATTGGATATGAAATTGAGGAAGAGTTCACCATGGCAGGGAACCTGGAAGATGCTGTTGAAACTGTGCGCGATCTGCTGGAATATGTATCAAGCGGGGAGAGGGCTTTTAAGCCGGTATGGCTTGTTTATAATGAACCTGAAGGGGGTTCCTCGTATAAGAGTGTCAGCCGCCGTGTTTTTCCTCTGGATAAAAAACTTCTTGGTATTTTAAGCGGACAACCATGGAAAGGGGTAAGTATTCCGCTAACCCGTTACAGCTGGGAAAAAATGTTTTTTGAAATCACCCGGGAATATCTTTTTATCAGTCTCTATTCTGCTGTTGTTCAGTCTTTGGCTGCTGAAAATGCCGCGCGTCTTGCCGCAATGCAGACTGCGGAAAAAAACATTGATGAGAAAAAAGATGAAGTAAGAGCTCTTTTTAACAGAAAGAGGCAGTCAGCCATTACGGCAGAGCTTCTTGACATTGTAGGGGGATTTGAAGCCTTAAAATAAAAAACTCTCTCCAGCTTATGAACTACTTTAAAAACATTTAAAAGATGAATCTATTTGACAGACAGGCTTTATAATCTTAGAATTTGTGTATTGAAAAATTAAAAAAGCTTTATGCTGTTTTAAAAAGAAAATAATAATCAAAAAGGGGAAAACTATGTCAGAAAGTGTTTATAAAATTATTGAACTGGTAGGCACAAGCGCTGAATCCTGGGAAAAGGCAGCAGCCAACGCTATTGCAAAAGCATCAAAAAGCCTCAGGGAACTGAGGATTGCTGAAGTTTCAACTCTTGATATGACTATCAAGGATGGAAAAGTTGAAACCTATAGGGCAAAGGTCAAAATCTCGTTCAAGTTTGAAGGTAATAATTAAATCAAGTTATCAGGCAGTTATCAGGCAGTTATCTGCCTGATAATTTTAAAAAACAAAACATATCTTAAGCATAAAATTCTATCGCCTCTTTTCTGGCAATTTCAAGTATCACCTGGTCTTCAACAATATCTGCGAGGCGGAACTCGGCAAAGCCTGACTGCCTGAGTCCTGTAATATCGCCAGGCCCCCTTAAACGGAGATCTTCTTCCGCTATTTTAAAGCCGTCTGTTGTATCTTTTATAATCCTGAGCCTTGCTTTCGCGTCCTCTGTCATTTCGCTGTTAAAAACAAGAAAGGTGTATGATGGATAGCTGCTTCTGCCTATCCTTCCCCGCAGCTGGTGAAGCGCTGTAAGGCCGAACCTCTCTGCGTGTTCTATCACCATGCAGGTAGCTTTAGGTACGTCAATGCCGACTTCAACTACGCTTGTGGCTGCAAGTATTTTTATCTCTCCATTAAAGAAGCCGCGCATCACATTTTCCTTTTCCTCTTCCGGAACACGGGAGTGGAGAAGGGCGCATTTATATTCAGGGAAAATATCTTTTTCAAGATGAGCATACATTGATTCTGCGTTTTTAAGATTCAGATGCTCTGATTCCTCAACAAGGGGATAGACAAAATAGGCCTGGAAACCGTTTTCTATCTCCCTTCTTACCCAGTCATAAACCTTTTGAATATTTTCCTGCAGTACGGTATGGGTTTTTATAAGTCCCCGTCCGGCAGGCATTGATCTTATCGTTGATATTGAAATATCGCCGAAAAATGTCATCTGCAGGGTCCGGGGTATAGGGGTGGCGGTCATCATCAGAAAGTCACTCTCAACCCCTTTCCCCGTGAGTGCGCTTCTCTGGGCAACCCCGAATTTGTGCTGCTCATCAACTATGGCAAACCCCAGGTTTTTAAACTTTACAGGATCTGAAAGGAGGGAATGGGTCCCTATTATAAGGTCAATTTCACCTTTTTCAAGCGCCTCACGGACAAGCTTTTTCTTTTTTTCAGGCAGTTTACCTGAAAGAAACGCGATTTTTATCTTACTGCCGGAAAAAAGCCGGGATGCTGATTCAAGGTGCTGTTTCGCAAGCAGTTCTGTCGGCGCCATGAATGCTGCCTGATATCCTGATTCAATATAGGGTAGGGCAGCCAAAAATCCCACTATTGTTTTACCGCAACCGACATCGCCCTGCAGTATTCTGCTCATTGGTATTTCTGATATGCCGTCGCTGTGGATTTCATCTATTGCTGTTATCTGGTCTTCAGTAAGTTTAAACGAAAGTGTTTTTATAATTTCCCGCTGCAGCGATCGTTTCAGATCCCTTTTTTTTCGTAATCTGGATTCTTTCTCTTTTTTAAGCTCAAGTATTGATTTCTGGAAAAGAAAAAACTCCTCATACTTGATGGTTTTTACAGCTTTTTCAAGAAGTTCCCTGCTTTGCGGAAAGTGAATGTTTTTTACATCATCCGGCCGGCTTAAGAGGCTGTTTTTTTCAATCAAGCTTTCAGGAATTATGTTTCTG
>JAVEZE010000141.1:0-7297 GCA_034003145.1 Spirochaetia bacterium | reverse complement strand
ACCTGAGTGCTGAGGCAAAAAAAGAGACTCTTTTCCTTTTAAGATTTGATGAAGATGATGCCGCGGGACTGATGACTCCCCGTTATATTGCAGTAAAACCCTCAATTACTGTAGCCCAGGCCCTGAAATTTGTAAGAAAAGGGGCTGAGGAAATTGAAACAGTTTACTATTTTTATGTTCTTGACCAGCTTAAAAGGCTGATAGGGGTTGTATCGCTGCGTGATATTCTTGCGGCAAGTGATGAACAGATAATAGCAGGAATAATGGAAACTGATATCATATCTGTTCATGAAGATACAGACCAGGAAGAGGTTGCCAAAACACTTCAGACATACAGCCTCCTCGCGGTACCGGTTGTTGACAAGAATAATGTTCTGCTTGGTATTGTAACATTTGATGATGTTATTGAGGTAATTCATGAAGAACAGACTGAAGATGTTTACAGGATGGTTGCCATGGGAGGGGATCCGCTGCCCTATCTTGAATCATCAGTATTTGATCTTGTAAAAAGAAGGATACCCTGGCTTACAGTGCTTCTGATTGTGGGAACAATTACAACTAACGTACTGCATCACTATGAAGACATAATAATAGGAGCAGCATTCCTTTTCATGTTTATGCCTGTAATTACACAAACCGGAGGCAACGCTGGAAGCCAGTCTACAACCCTTATAATAAGAGGGCTTGCCACTGAAGAGCTTTATTTCAAGGATGTCTGGAAAGTATTAAGAAAAGAGCTGATGGTAGGATTCATAATGGGGATAGGAACAGGAATTGTTGTATTTGCCAGGGGAATTCTTCTGCCCCCGGGGATAAATTTTTTCCAGGCTTTCGCGATCTCGCTCTCGCTTTGCTTTGTAGTCTTGTTTTCAACTACAATCGGAGCTATCGCGCCTCTACTGATACATAAAACAGGGCATGACCCGACAGTTATGTCAGGCCCGCTTATGGCGACAGTAATTGATGTATGCGGGCTTACAATATATTTTGAGCTTGCCAAATATCTTCTCCATATTTAGCGCAAGGACTTCAGGGAAATCTGCTTAAAATTTAAAAACGCAATAATAGAAAATTGTTTTTTTTCAGTATTTTACCTTAAAGCCGGTGCTGTATTCACTGTAATTATCCCCTTTTCCGGATATGTCTTCTTTTAAAAAGGATGTAAACTCGCCAAAAACCGATACACCCCCGCTATGGATCGTTAGATGAGCTTTAATGCTTTTTTCTGTATCTGCTTGATGAAAGAGCTTGCCAAGAAGATAAATATTCATCAGTTTATTTCTGATTCCAGCTTCAACTCTGGTGCTGTCGGAATACTTTTCTTTGTCGATGTACCTCTCTTTTTTTTCAATAATTATCTTGCAATTGCGGGATTTAATTCCTGCGGAAAACCAGGCATCCTGTGTATTCTCAAGCACATCATCTTTAAACATGTTTTTATCTGACAACCCTGTTTTAAATATCAAAAATGCGGGATCAAATACCAGAACAGCAGATGTCTCGTCTGAATAGGCGCAATAATTTTTATCAGAATATTTTTCATGATATATGTCAGAAACAAACCTTCCTGTGAGTTTTAAAATACTTACAGGGAAAAAAGATGCATTCACCCCTTTACGAAACCCAGATGACGGCAATGTTCCATCCGGTTTTATGTAACTCTCATTTGTTCCTGAAACAAGTAAATCAATTCTTATAAAAGAGAGGGCAAGGTAAGGTGAAAAACGGTAAAAATAACCGGAAGGAGTTCCATGGCAGGAGGTTAATGCGGCAGCAGCACCCGCACCCGCGGTATTTTTACCGGCAGAAACTGAAAACGCCGAGTTCATGACCTTTCGGCCATAACCGGTTCTTTGCTCTGTATACCAGACTTCAGATTCGCTGTCATCTTTTTCCGTGTATTTTGCTGCTGCGCAGGAAACAACCAGCCACTCATTAATTTTATACCTGCCATATGCGCCGCTCCAGTCAAGCGTGCCTGTTTCTGAACTGCTGATCTCATTAAAAACAGAAAAACACTCTCCCGCGCTTAATCTGATTCCGCAGTTGCCAGAACTTTCAAAAATCTTATCTGATGCGACCTCTGTTTTCTCCGTAAATATCGAAGAACCGGGAGAATGGGATGCCGGATTTTTGATTTCCCTTAAAAGTCCTTTTCCTTTTACCTTCCCGAAAACAGCATACGGGGTTGAAAAATTAAAAAAGGTTTTCCCTTTTTCATCAAATTTCATGACTGAAATAAAGTAAACTGAATCACCGCATTTAAGCATGGATGAATTTCCCTCTTCGGAATCATATTCACCCCTTGCCTCTATTTCCCATTTTTTCACCTGGATATGGTTAAGCTGTTTTCCCTGTTCCTGGGAGTACACTCTTGCGCACTCCGGTAGGCTGCAAATAATCAGAAAAATGAATATTGGGAAACATTTTTTAATAGGTGCCACAAAAGAGGAAACTGCATCAGTATTGCTTTTACTTCACAATTGTTACCAATTCTTGACAATTAGACACAATACAGCACAATACTTTACCGCAGCTGATCTTCTATTGAATATTTCGCAAATTTAATTCAGAATAATTACATATTAAACTCTCATGGAGGAATTTGTGGTAATACTCACTTTAAATTGCGGTAGTTCTTCATTAAAATATCAGATTTATGATTTTGACAAACAGGAAGTGCTCGCAAACGGAATTGTAGAAAGAATTGGAATTGACGGTTCTTTTATCAAGCATAACGCATCAGGAAAAGAAGAATACAAAATTGAACATTCGTGCCCGACCCACAAGGAAGCGATTGACCTTATCATGAACACACTAGTTGATCCTGTAGTAGGGGCAATCAAGTCGATAGACGATATCAAGGCTGTAGGACACAGGGTTGTTCACGGCGGAGAAAAATTCAACAAATCAATTATTATTGATGAAAAGATAATTGAAACATTCGATTCCATTCAGGGCCTTGCCCCTCTTCATAACCCTGCCAACATTATCGGGATAAAGGCTGCCCAGGAAGAACTACCCAATGTAAAGCATTGCGCAATAATGGATACCGCATGGCATCAGACTATGTCAAAAGAGGTATACCTTTACGCATTGCCTTATGAGTGGTACTCGAATTACGGAGTCCGCAGGTACGGTTTTCACGGAACATCCTTCCTCTACACAGCAAAAAGGGCATCCGCCCTGCTTGGAAAGGACCCTTTCAAGACCAACCTTATCATTGCCCATATCGGAAACGGATCAAGCATTAATGCGGTGAAGAACGGTATATCCTGGGATACCTCTATGGGGCTTACCCCTCTTGAAGGGCTGATTATGGGAACAAGAAGCGGAGACCACGATCCGGCGATTTCATTTTACATGATGAGAAAAGCCGGATTGACCCCTGAACAGGCTGAAAACGCTCTTAACAAAAAAAGCGGAGTTCTCGGTATAACAGAAAAATGGGTCGACAGAAGGGATATAGAAATCGCGGCTGCTGAGGGAAATGAAAGAGCTATCCTTGCCCAGAATATGGAAGCATACAGAATCAAGAAATATATCGGCTCTTACTCATTCGCGCTCGGGCATGTTGATGCGATTGTTTTCACGGCAGGCGTAGGGGAAAGAGGCCCTGTCACAAGGCTTCTTGCGACATCAGGCCTTGAAGAGTTCGGCATCAAGATTGACCCTGAAAAGAACAAAAGCTCCATGACAAGAAACGCTGAAACCGAGATTTCCACTTCAGATTCAAAGGTTAAAATCTTTGTAATTCCGACTGACGAGGAACTTGTAATGACTGAGGATACAAAAGCGCTTCTTGAAGGGACTTATGATGTCCATACAAAATTCACCTACAGTTTCCAGAGCAAAAATTACGTCAACAAGGACAGGATGAAAAACATTGATAAAGATATCAAAAAATTCCCGGGAATCAGGAATATTATCGCGAAACCTGTTTAATTTTTTTTTATCTTTTGCCGGCAGGGAAACATACTCCGGCACAATATAAGGTCTTCATATAATTTGAAGGCCTTTTTTATTCACCCGCACTTCAGGCATATACTGTCAGCGCGAACAAAAATCCAGTAACATGATTAAGGTGAAGTCGCCGAGGTTGTGCTGCCCCCGCCAGGGTATGCAGTTGTAACAAAAACACCGTTTCCGTATGCAGCTGCGGACCAGCCGGCGGAATCAGGGAGAGTTCGGACTGTCCAGTTCTTTGCCGGATCTGCTGCGACAGAATCTGCGCTTGCAGAGCCTGCCAGGTCTCAGCCGATAACTTCCAATATTAATAAAATAGCGATCGTAATTAAATAGTATTTTTTCATAATTTTAAATCCTTTGAAAAAGAGAATGGAGCTTATGAATGGGGGAGAAATCTAATTTTGTGGTCTTACATACATTTTTACATATATTTAAAATAAATAATATATTGACTAAAGTAAAGAATTGCAGATAAAAGCCATTATGTGTTGACATACGGCATACCTCACATTATATTTATTATATGGCCTTTAACTGGAATGATGAAAAAAACAACTATCTTAAATCAACCAGAGGGATTGGATTTGAAAGAATTGTTGTCGCAATTGAAGAAGGACATTTATTAAACGTATTAGAGAATCCGGATAAAAAAAAATATATGGATCAGCTTATTTTAATAGTCGAAATAGAAAAGTATGCATTTTGTGTCCCCTTTGTATCTGAAAAATCAGGTGATTTTTTTTTAAAAACAATCTATCCGAGCAGAAAATATACAAAGATGTTTAAGCTGAAAGGAGCAAAAAAAAATGACTGACATAGAAGAAAAAGATTTAATTGATTCAATAGAAAATAATGAATGGCAGCCTGTTGAAAATTTTGCAAAAATCAAGACGGCGCTTGAAAAAGCAGCATCTGAAACTTCGATAAAAGATTATCGTATGAATATAAGAGTTTCAAAGAGAGATATTGAAGCTTTGAAAACAAAAGCACTTGAAGAGGGAATCCCTTATCAAACTCTTGTAACAAGTATTCTTCACAAATATATTACAGGAAAATTGACAGAAGTAAAAAGCTGAAAGACACCTTAAACCCACTAATACAGTATTTTTACTTATTCTGAAAACAGGGGCAATTCATTCACAATCTGCACTCTGAATAGCTTTAAGAGCAGTTAATTAATTCTATGTATACTGCTATATTTATGAAATGCGTACATCATGTGGGGAGTGTTAATTGGAAACCAGAATTATAGCGGTCAGGCACGGAGAAACTGAATGGAACAAAAAAAGGCTGCTGCAGGGACACCGTGACAGCCTGCTTACCGGGTTGGGAGTCAAACAGGCAGAAGCGGCGGGAAAAGGGCTGTGCAATATCAGGATAGATTCATTCTATTCAAGTGATCTTGGACGGGCGGCCCAGACTGCGGAAATTATTTCATCAATAATTGGTATTGGTTTCAGCACAGATAAAAGACTGAGGGAAAGGGCTCTCGGAATGTTTGAGGGATTTTCCAGAGATGATGTTAAAAGCCGCTATCCTGATGATGCAGAACTTTATGAATCACGTAAAAATGACTACAGGATCCCAGGCGGAGAATCAATAGATGATCTTTCGGCACGCACTGTAAGTTATGCAGAAGAAATAGCATCATCCAATACGAAAAAAACTGTACTCTTTGTCACGCATGGAGGAGTCCTGGAATGTTTTCTGGCAAAAACATTGCGCATACCCATGAGAAAAGATAGGAGTTATTCCCTATACAATGCATCGATAAACAGCTTTACAATAACTGATAATTTCAAGTGGAAGCTTGAATACTGGGGAGATATCAATCATCTCAGGGCTTTAAAGGTCGATTCTACAAATTTCGAATCATCCAACTGACTTGATTTTTAGTATGGTGAACAGCGTTACAGGCAAAACAGCTGCAGGCAGGATTATCAGATTGTCATAATCGTATTTGCTAAAGATGGTGGTTATATCTGTTACCAGGCAAGTGCTAAATAATGGAAATTAAATCTTAAAGAAGGCAGACATTATTAAAAAGATTATTACAGTTTATTTATTGCTTATTCTCGCAGCAGCCTCTCTGCACAGTCAGGAAAATCCGGAGAACAGAAAAAAAATCGGCCTTGTACTCAGCGGAGGCGGGGCAAGAGGTTTTTCACAGATAGGTGTGCTTAAAGTACTGGAACAATACAACATCAAAATCGATTATATAACAGGAACAAGCATTGGTGCTGTTATCGGGGCACTTTATGCTTCAGGATACAGCGCATCTGAAATTGAAAACATTGTTCTTTCAGCTGATTGGAGCGGAATGCTTAGCGACAGCCCCTACAGGAAAGATCTGAAGATCAGCGAAAGGGAAATAAATGAAAAATCAATTATTTCTTTTGATTTCAAAAATTATAAAATCAAACTGCCATCCGGGCTGATATTCGGCCAGAAAAATTATAATTTTCTCTCTGAAAAATTATGGCATGTAAAAAACATTAATAACTTTAATGATCTGACTATCCCGTTCAGATGCGCTGTATCAAATATTGAAAATGGGAACACTGAAATAATTTCATCTGGAAACATTGTAGATGCTGCGATTGCAAGCATGGCGCTCCCTTCAGTTTTTTCCCCTGTGGAAATAGATGGAAAACTTTTTGTTGACGGCGGATTAAAATTAAATTTCCCTGTTCTTGAATGTAAAAAAATGGGAGCAGATATCATCATAGCAATTGATACAAGAAGCGATATGATTGAACGTGACAAGCTTGATTCATTTCCAGCAATCGCAAACCAGAGTATAAAGATTCTTATGGATGCAAATGTACAAAAAGAGATTGATGCTGCAGATATTGTACTTACTCCCGGTCTTAAGGGATTCGGATCTCTTGGGTTTGAAAGGAATTCCGAAATAATTGGAATCGGAGAAAAAACAGCTCTGGCGATTTCTGACAAGCTGAAAGAACTTGGATCTGGCAATAGGGAAAAAAGGGAAAGTGTTTCAAGAGACATTGATTCAGATTTCATTTTTAAGGACATTTATATTTCAGGAAATAAAAGCCAGAGTTCCAGGCAGATCATGAAAACACTTGATTTTAAAACCGGGGTTGAAACAAGTAAAAAAGATTTTTTTCAGGCAATCGACAAGCTGTATTCCGGAAATAACTATAATTATATTAGATATGATTTTCAGGAGCATGAAGAGGGCTACATTATTCACCTTATTGTAAACGAGAAAACAGCCCAGAGGCTTAATATCTCTTTTAATTACAACACTGATGAAAACACCAGCCTGCTGCTTTACACAAGTATTAAAAACATTATACTG
>JAVEZE010000140.1:0-7350 GCA_034003145.1 Spirochaetia bacterium | reverse complement strand
AACAGCAATGCGCCTTACCTGTTCTTCTGTATATACGCAGTCATCGCTTGCGAATTTCATATTGTTATCTTCGCCCTCAGACTTTTTCCCGAAATAAATCCCCCCTACAAGCTCCCTTATCATCAGTATATCAACGCCGCTGCCGATTATTTCTTTTTTAAGCGGAGAAAAATGTGCAAGTGCTTCAGGCAGTCTTACCGGCCTGTAGTTCGCGAAAGTGTCGTATCTTTTTCTTAAGGGGAGGATTGCCCCTGCCTCAGGCCTCATCTTCTGGGGAATTGAGTTCATTTTTTCAACAGAAAGGCCTACAGGTCCCTTGATGATCGCATCTGCCTTGTCGCATATTCTTTTTGTTTTATCAGGAAAAGGAGATCCTTCAGAAAAATAGGCTGATGCTCCGAAAGGGGCATATTCCAGGGTAAAATCGTGTCCGTATTTTTTCTCTATTGCCTTGAGTACCTTGATCCCTTCCCCCATTATTTCAGGCCCTATTCCGTCGCCTTCAAGTACAGCAATTAATTTTTTCAAAATATTCTCCTTATCTGTAATGAATTTGAGGAATATCCGGGAGTTTGTGCAGAAAAAATACACATGCTGTTTCAGTATTCCGTTGGAAATATTCTTGCCTTTTTTATATTTTTTGGCAATAGGAGATTGACAATTGAATATAAATATATTTTTGATGCAGCATCAAAGTTTTTGAAAAAATCCGGAAAAAAAGCCAGGCATAACAGGCAGATTTAGAGCTTTTCTCAATAATATCTGTATCTTTTAACTCCGCATATATGCTTTGCCAGCCTTATTACCTGTTTGGTGTACCCGTATTCGTTATCATACCATAGATATATAACTATGGATTTACCATCTGCGGAAACTTGTGTGGCAGGACTGTCATAAATTGAAGTGCAGTTTTCCCCGACTCCATCAGATGATACAAATCCCGCCGAATTACTGTAACGGATCTGCTCAATCAGCTCCCCTTTTATTGAAGCATTATAAAATATTGAGTTTACTTCTTCCAGTGTAGTTTCTTTTTTAATTGTCAGCATGAGTATTGCCAAAGAGACATTGGGAGTCGGCACCCTGATCGCGCTGGCTGTAAGCTTACCCTGCAGTGAAGGAATAGCTTTGACAGCAGCTTTAGCTGCTCCGGTATCTGTGATTACCATGTTAAGGGGAGCAGACCTTCCTCTTCTCATGTTTTTATGGTAGTTGTCAAGAAGGTTTTGATCATTAGTGTAGGAATGAATTGTCTCAAGGTGTCCCTTTGCAATGCCAAGTTTGTTTTCTAAAAGGGAAAGAGCCGGAACAATAGCGTTTGTAGTACATGAAGCAGATGATACAATTTTCTCATCCATAATCCCTTCCTGCTCCTGATTTACCCCGTAAACAATATTTGGAATGTTCCCTTTCCCAGGTGCTGTAAGGATTACTTTTGATATACCTTTAGCTTCAAGGTGTTTTGAAAGGCCTTCCCTGTCTCTCCACATTCCTGTGCTGTCAATAAGAAGGGCTTTCGTTATATTTTCTTTTGCGTAGTCAAGGTTTTCCGGTGAATCAGATATAAGCATTTTAACGTTGTGGCCGTTAATATTCATGAACATATTATCATAGTCAACAGTAACAACGCCCGGGAATTTTCCATGAACAGAATCCTGAAGAAACAGTTCAGCCCTTTTTTCCAGGTCATCTCTGGAACATCTTCTGGTTACAATAGCCCTCAGTCTGAGCTGTGTTCCGTTGCCTGACTGGGTTATAAGTTCCCTTGCCGCTAACCTGCCTATACGGCCGAATCCGTAAATAACAACATCCTGGTCTTTCAGGTTTCTCGGGCCTGCGCCAATAAGTGCGGCAAGCTTGTTTTTAATAAACTGTTCCGGATCGTTTTCAAAAATATCTTTTTCGCTGTGCCATTCCCTGTTAAGCCGCGCGATATCAATTCTTGCGGGCGCAACATTATTTGCAAGTATTGATTTTGCGAATTTTAATGAATTTTGAACCTGCATCGGCACATTCATGGTTTTTTCGGCAAAAAGATGGGATGCAAGGATGTTTCCTGCCCCTATGTCGTTAAGAGGCCTTCCAAGAATAATAAGTTCAATTGTTTTATCAAATCTCAGCATACTGGATACATTTATAAGTTCGGCAGCTGTTTTTTCATCAGATATCCAGCTGTTAAGTTTCTGATTATAATTTTCAAGCTTTTCCATAAAATTATATTACTACTGATTTTTTAAATTTGTCAATCGATAACTTGAGGTTATGATAAAAACGGAAGTACAATGCTTTTTATTCTCATTTGGGAATACATCCGGAAACAGGGTCTTGACATTTGTATGGACCGATATTATTTTTTACTTAACAGCATTGACGGAGAAAAGTAGCTGCGCCGCTGTGTCATAAGAGAGGAAATTCAGTTCTTGTCGCGTCTGTCCTAAGAGAGCATGTGATAAGGCAGGCTGGAAGATTTCCGGCGCAAGTGCAGATGAAAACCACTCCCGAGCTGCCATCCGAAAGGCTTTTTCTTAAACCGCAAGATTTAAACTGCAAAGTTTAATATGAGAAGCCTGGTAGATTTGGCCGGCATTGCCTCCGTTAAAAAGGCTTTTTAAAGAGCAGCATTTGATGCTGAAGTAAGGTGGAACCGCGGAAACATTCAAAGTCTTGATGTTTATCGTCCTTACAATTGTTTAAGTATTGGCTTAATGCAGTTGTGTTTGGATGATTGGCATGCAGGGCTTTTTTTATTTACATGGATGTAAATACACAGCCGAGGCAAGGAGGCCGGAAGGCTGTGATACATGGATGTAAATACCCCCGTGGACGGGGACAACAGCCGAGGCATTTATCCCGTGAAGCGGGGAGGAGGCCGGAAGGCTGTGATACATGGATGTAAATATCCCCGTGGACGGGGACAACAGCCGACAATGTTCAAATCATCCTCATTTTTAAAGATTGTCATACTATTTGGAGGAAATAAATGGCTGAAGAGAAAGTACAACAGATTGAAAGAATCAGGCACTCGATGTCTCATGTAATGGCGGAAGCTGTTCTGCAGATGTTTCCGGAAGCAAAAATTGCTATCGGCCCTGCAATAGAAAACGGCTTTTACTATGATTTTGACCTGCCGAGAGCTTTAAAGCCTGAAGATCTCGAAGAGATTGAAGAGCGGATGAAAAAAATAATTGCAGGAAAATCTGATTTTGTGCGGAATGTGGTCTCGCGCGAAGAGGCCTTAAAAATGTTTAAGGGTCAGGACTACAAAATAGAGTTGATTAAAGATCTTCCTGAAAATGAAGAGATCTCTACATATACTCAAGGTATCTTTACAGACCTGTGCCGCGGGCCTCATGTGGAAAACACATCAAAGCTTAATCCCCAGTCGTTCAAGCTCCTCTCTGTGGCGGGTGCTTACTGGAGAGGGGATGAAAAACGTCCTATGCTCCAGCGGATTTACGCAACCGCCTGGACAAACCCGAAGGATCTGCGTCTTCATCTTCAGCATCTTGAGGAGATGGAAAAGCGGGATCACAGAAAGCTCGGAAAGGAGCTTGACCTGTTTTCCCTGCACGAGGAGGCAGGTCCAGGGCTTGTTTACTGGCATCCGAAAGGAGCGCGTATAAGGATGGCAATAGAGGATTTCTGGAGAAGCGAGCATATCAAAAACGGATATGAGATGCTTTTTACACCCCATGTCGGCAAATCCTGGCTCTGGGAAACTTCAGGGCACCTTGATTTTTACAGCGACGGGATGTATCCCCCCATGGAAATGGATAACGCGGATTATTATTCCAAACCGATGAACTGTCCTTTTCATATATTGATCTACAACAATAAAAAAAGATCCTACAGGGAGCTTCCCTGCAGATGGGCAGAGCTTGGAACTGTCTACAGATATGAAAAATCAGGTGTGCTTCACGGCCTTATGAGGGTGCGGGGTTTTACACAGGATGATGCGCACATTTTCTGCACCCCTGAGCAGATAGAGGATGAGATACTTGAGGTATTAAGGTTTTCACTGAGTATATGGAAAGCTTTCGGATTTACAGAGATAAAAGCCTATCTTTCAACAAGGCCTGAGAAGAGCGTCGGGGACCAGGAAAGATGGGACAAGGCAACCGAATCCCTTAAAAAGGCGGTAATAGCCGAAGGGCTTGAGTATGAAGTGGATGAAGGCGGCGGCGCATTCTACGGCCCCAAGATTGACCTTAAGATAAGGGACGCAATAGGCCGTGAATGGCAGATGACGACAATCCAGTTTGATTTCAACCTTTCAGACAGATTTAATATGACCTATGTGGATCATGACGGAAAAGAGAAAAGGCCTTATATGGTGCACAGGGCGCTTTTAGGGTCGCTTGAAAGGTTTTTCGGCGTTCTTATCGAGAACTATGCCGGCGCTTTTCCTGTCTGGCTCTCTCCAGTGCAGGCTGTTACAATCCCTGTCGCTCCCGCTTTTGATGATTACGCTAAAAAGGTTGAAAAAGCGCTGAAAGCTAAAATGATAAGGGTTGAGTCCGACCTTAGCGATCAGAGGATGAACGCTAAAATACGAAACGCCCAGAATGAAAAAATACCATATATGATAATATGCGGTGAAAAAGAGGCTGAAAATAACCTGGTTTCGATAAGGCTAAGGACTGGAGAGCAGATGAACGGGCTGCCGCTTGAAGAGGCGGTATCCTTTATAGAGAATAAAATCGCGGCAAAGGAACTGATATAGGATTATGAAAAAAAGCGATATAGCTCTGCTTAAAAAGATTGACAGCGAAGTACTTCTTTTGTCGCATGCCGCATCCCTTCTCGGCTGGGACCAGGAGACTTATATCCCTTCCGGAGCAGTTGATGAGAGGAGCAGGCAGCTTTCTCTTTTAAGCAGTATTGTTCATGAAAGGTTAACCTCAAAGAGCGTAAAATCTGTTTTCTCAGGAGCAGGGCGCTTTGATGATATTGAATTCTCAAGTGAAACCGGGGAACTGGATAAGGCGTTTGTGAGGAAGTTTTTTGACACTTATCGAAAACAGGCTTTGCTTCCAGCATCACTTGTCTCAGAGCTCTCAAGGCAGGCAAGCGTTACACAGCACCTCTGGGCAAAAGCCAGGGCTGATAACAATTATCCGCTATTCGCAGGAGAGTTTTCAAAAATGCTTTCCCTTGTAAAGGAGAAGGCAGAGTGCCTGGGGTATGAGAAGACTCCCTATGATGCACTGCTTGATGAGTATGAAAAAGGGATGACCTCTTCTGCTCTTGAGGAAATATTCTCAGTTGTTGAAATGCGGACAGGTAATCTTCTTGAAAAAATTGTTGCAGAAAAACAGGTTGATAATTCCCTTTTTCATGGCCAATTCAGCATTGACAGGCAGGAGAAGCTGGGGAGAAAAGTTCTTGACTGGCTGGGTTATGATAAAGAGCGGGGCAGGATGGATGTTTCTGCCCATCCTTTTACAACAACACTCGGTTTTTCAGACGTCCGCATAACGACAAGATACAGGGAGGATTACTTTCTTTCCGGCCTTTACAGCATTATTCATGAATGCGGCCACGCTCTTTATGAACAGGGTTTTGGGGATCAGGTAAAGGACTCGTCTCTCGCTGAGGGAACCTCCCTCGGCATACATGAATCGCAATCAAGGTTTTGGGAGAATGTTATCGGACGGAGCGACGGATTTGCCCGTTTTATCTGGCCTCATTTTGCCGGGCTCTTTCCGGAAGCTGTCAGGGGGAAAACCGCGGACGACTACTTTAGGGGAGTTAACCGGGTTGAGCCTTCCCTTATCAGAATCAATGCTGATGAAGTTACTTATAACCTTCATATTATCATGCGCTACAGGCTTGAAAAATCATTAATTGAAGAGGATATATCTGTCTCCGATCTGCCGGAAGCGTGGAACAGCATGAGCGGAAAACTCTTAAAGGTAAAACCTTCCGCTGATTCGGAAGGCGTGCTTCAGGATGTCCACTGGTCTTTCGGAGCTATGGGTTATTTTCCTACATATCTGCTTGGAAATCTCTACAGCGCCCAGTTTGTGTCTGTCATGGAAAAAGAGACTGGTTCAACTGAAAAACTTTCAGCTGAAGGGAATTTTGGTGTGATTCTCACATGGCTGCGTGAAAATATTCATAAGTCTGGAAGTATCTTTACACCTGATGAACTGCTTTTCAGAGTTACAGGTAAATCACTTGTTCCGGGATACTTTCTTGATTATCTTGACAGGAAGTATTCGCAGGTTTACGGGTTTTAACTAATATCACTCCTTTGTCCTGTCTTGACAATAAACTGGTAACGTTTTAGATTTTTCATCATGAATCTGGCAAATATCCTCACCGGGAGCAGGATTGTAATGTCTCCCGTTTTTCTGATTGTGTATTTTATTCCTGTATGGACAGGAAGGTTTGGATTTGAATCAGTTGTTATCTGCTGGTCCTTGTTTATTCTTATGGAGCTTTCTGACCTTTTTGACGGAATGGCAGCCCGCGCAGCTAACCAGGTGAGCGATCTTGGCAAGGTTTTTGATCCTTTTGCTGATGTTGTAAGCCGCCTTACCTATTTCCTCTGTTTTACTGTAAGCGGTTTTATGCCGGTACTTGTATTTGCGATAATCATGTACAGGGAACTGGGTATTCTTTTTATAAGAATGCTTGCTGTAAAAAAGGGATTTGTTATGGGAGCGCGGGCAGGGGGAAAACTAAAAGCATGGAGTTATGCTTTTTCAGGCATATCAGGCCTGCTGTATGTTTCCATTTTAAGAACCGGGTTTTTCCCTGAATATGCAGGAAGTGTCCTTCTTGCGGCAAAAGTGTTTTTTCTCCTTTCTGCCGTATCTGCGCTGGCTTCTCTTGCTGATTATCTTATAATGCTTAAAAAGAAATTCTACGGCAGCAATTCCTGACATTGATTGATGTAGGGACAGGTTAAAATAAATTGTTCTGTGTTGACAAAAATTTTTAAAAAACATATATTTATCCCTGCACGAAACGAGATCTAATCTTGTTAAGTGCCGGCAGTTACTGAATGTTTCCTGCAGTTTTTTTAATAGATTTTTAATAATAATTCTTTAAGAAAACCGGTTGACACTGAAAATTATAACTGTTACAAATATTGAGCATTTTGGCACGTAAGTTGCTAGGGTGCAAAAACATGTACCGGCCTTACCGCCATCCGCCCCGCTATGCGGGATTAAAATGGCATTAAGCAGCATCATACCCTCCGTTGGGAGGTACCGACCTTATTGCCATCCATGGCAGGTCGGCACAACGCCATCCTTGGCATTGAGCTGCTTTTATACGCCATCCGCGGCGAAAGCAGCATCATACCCTCCGTGGGGAGGTACCGACCTTATTGCCATCCAT
>JAVEZE010000139.1:0-7365 GCA_034003145.1 Spirochaetia bacterium | reverse complement strand
ACACTGAAATAAAGTCAAAAGTTCATGAAAGCTTTTTCAACATCCTCGGTACAGGATTCAGAAAGCTTACAACCCCGGAAATTAAGAAACTGCTTTACGGCATAATATCAATGGACGATGAATTCAGAGTTTCACCCTCGATGTCTGTCCGTGAAGAACTGATTCAGTCACAGATCAGGTACTTTCCGGAATTTTTCCAGATCGGGAATCAGTTTCTTGCAGTTCTGACATTAAAGAATCTGCCGGACGATATAAATTATTTTGATCTTGATTATATTCTGGATTTTCTTCAGTTTGAATACATGTTCGTTTCCGCAATTCAGGTACCGAATCAGATGAAGGAAAAGACCCGGCTTACCATTCTAAGAAATACGGCAAAATCGGCAAAATACAAATCACAGAATGTAGATCATGAGGCGGAGCAGAAATATCAGGAAGCTGAAGATTTAAAAGGACTGATAACCGCACAGGGTTATTCAATAGTTCTTTCAACGCAGAAAATTGTGATCTGGAATAAAGACATTGACACCCTGAAACAGACAGCGGAATATATCCAGAACATATTTAAAAAAAGAGAAATGTTCTTCTTCCCTGAAGAACTTTTCCATGATAAGGAGTTTTTCCGATCACTTCCAGCCCAGACAATACTTTCAGAACGGGGAAACCGTGTTCTCTCCCCGAACGCTCTTGCATTGCTTCCCTTGTCAAGAATTGCTCAAGGTGACTTGAATCAGCCCTTTCCGCTGTTCCTGCGGACAACAACGGGACAGCTTTACGGTTTTGATGCCGGAAGTGATCTCCGTGCAAACTGGAACGCCTCCGTTTACGGTGCTTCAGGTTCGGGAAAATCCGTAACAATGAATATGATAATTGCTTTTACAATGTATTCACGAATAAAAGCGGAAGGTGGGAAAATATTCATCATTGACTTTGCAGGAGCGGAAAACTCCTCATACCGTAAAATGGCTCAGCTTTTCGGCGGTTCATTTATCCCCATAGATTCAACAGGAAAATACTCCATAAACCCCTTTCCTTCCCGTACCCAGATCATTGCTGACGGCGAATTCGATGCCTCACAGCTCACTTTCCTTTCTATTGTATGTGACATGATTGTCGGAAATACAGGTGACGGCACTGCGGACAATCTTAAACGGGGAATAATTTCAAAGGCGATAACGGGAATGTACAGGGACATTGAAAACCCTTCGCTGAGAGATCTTCCCGGATATGTTCAGAATGTTGATTCTGAAGATACAAGGCTTAAAAGCGAGATATACAAACTTCTTGAGGATTTCCTTGATGTCAGTAACCCGGCTTCAAAGATCATAGCCGGAAACTCGAATATTGAATATTCAAATAATCCGTTCGTCATTTTCGATCTTCAGGGAATAACCGGACTGACCGACAGAATGAAACAGCTTCTTACCTTCATTGTAATTCAGGAAGCAAAAAAGACCGCATTTAAAACGCCCGGTTTTAAATTCCTGATTATGGACGAATGCGCACAGCTCATTAAACAGCCTGCAATGGCTGATCTCGTTGAAGAAATGTTCGCCACCGCCAGAAAATACCGGACAGGAGTCTGGACAGTTACACAAAACTTTTTAAGCTTTAAAGAAACTAACCTGTCCTCAAAAATAAAGATAAATACCACAACTACAATATTCCTGACCCACGCCGAAGACCCCGAAGCGAAACGGCTTGTCGCCGCTGATTTCGGATTCACGCAGCAGCAGAAAGAGGCCTTTGAATCTCTCCGCATGGAAAAGGGAAAATACTCTCTTGCCCTCTTCCTGACCACTTCTGAAAGTGGTCAGGAATCGGCAGTTGTAAGAATGGAGCTGTCACCTTTCGGTTTTCAGCTCGCTCAGTCGGACAGAAAACAGAATGACTATATTGAAGCTGTTTCAAAAAAATACAAAGTTTCAATTATCCGGGCATGTCAGATGATAGCAAGCGGAGAAATAAAGAAATGAAAAATTTCAGGATAAAGACTCTTGTGATCTCAATTATTCTTTTAACAGCGAATTATATTTATGCAGCTGATTTCAAGCCCGGAGTTTCAGCCGGTGCAATTTTCAGCAATGCGGCAGTACAGCAGCTTATGTCGGCAGGAAGGTATTTTATTCTCGTTATTTTTTTCGCTCTGCTTGCAAAAAATATGTTCAAACTTATTTCCGGACAGGGCAGTCCTGACTGGTTCGGACTGCTTGCAAAATTTGCAATAATTTTTCTGCTTTATAATAATGCCGTTTTTGCTGTTACTACTTTCACCAACAAAATCATAGTTTCAACGGCTACAACGGATTCAACAAAAGTGAGCGAAGCATTTTCCCGTCTGGATGTCGCACTTGTTGAGCTTGCAATGGGTAACCCGGAACAGATAAGTCCGAAGAAAAAAGACCCCGGAATTACTGATTCAATTAAAGACACATTTCTTTCTTTAAGCAGAATTTTCAGTTTCCAGATGATTATGTCGATGATTCTTTCCGTTACGGTAAAAGGGCTGATGACTATAGCCCTTATGACAAAATATCTGATGATAGATATTTTCTGGCCGATATTCTTTCAATTGGTGGTTGTCGGTTTTGTTTTTGCTGTACCTTTTGCATCGTTTGAGGGCGGGATGGACTCGATCAAGAAATTCGGGATTAACATGATTGAGGTTGCTATGTGGCCGATAATTTACAGTCTCGCCTTTAATCTTACCGTCAGCTCAATGGTTGAAGTTGTGGACTCTTTTGTAAATCTTATTCCGGTTGCCACAAATATTTCAGCTGTTGAAATTGCCGCAACAGCAGTCGCAAAAGTCCTTGCAGATCTTCCTCTCCTTGCAAACCTTGTGGCTCACCTTGTTTTTCTTATCGGACTTGGATTCCTTACACCGCTTTTCTGCCGTATGATAGTTAGAAATGAATCTGTCGGTATTGCGGCATCCGCTCTCACTTATTCAACAGGCAGTCAGTTAATGAATATGGCGACACAGGCTGGAGGAATGGCGGGTCATGCTCTCGCTTCAACCGGCAAAAGTATGATGGGCATGACTTCAAAAGGAGCAGCGGAAGCGGCTAAAGGAGCTTCGGGAGCGGCAGGAGCCGCAGGAAGTGCCGTTTCTTCCGGCGGGAGTTCAGGAGTTTCCGCCTCAAGTTCCGGCGGCTCATCAGGCGGCGGTTCCGGCGGCGGTTCAGAATCATCGGGAACAGGTTCAGCAAGCCCGGAATCATCAGGCGGAAGTAAGATCACTTCCGATCTGGCCGGAGACGGCGGAGGTTCAGGAGGCAGAGCCGCACACGGCGGAAAAGGATTCTACAACGCCCCCAATCTCACAAAGTCCGAGAATCAGGCAATGAGCAAGCTTTCAGGTAATCCGGAAGCAAAAGCCGAATTCGGCAAACTTCAGGGAATGCGCAAGGACGGATTTAACGAAAAGGCAATTGACAATCAGATTTCCAATATAAATTCAAAATTCGGAACTAATCTTAAAAAATCGGGGGAAAAATAAATGACAGAAAAGAAAAAAGTTTCCAAGGCAACAGCTTTTTTTGATGTGGTAACAAACAGGGATATCCGTGTACTCAGAAAGAGGTTTTTTATCATTCACATTTTTTTTGATCTTGTGATGATGTTCATGATCGCCTCTCTCGTTGTTCTTAATGCGTTTAATGCAATCAGACCGGTTCCGGTAATTGTCACAAATTCAAAAACCGGACATGTCACTTTTGTTGAAGATACAACCGCCCCCGTAGAGACGACAAGAATAACAATTACCGAATTCATGAGGACTTATATACAGAAACGCTCGGCACAAGACCCCGACATCGCTTCTAATCAGGCGTATGTTTACAGCAATATGCAGACCCCCCGTTTCACTGCAATTCTTGATGCTGAAAGAGCTGATGCCGGAAAACATCAGAAATATTTTGAAAAGAATATAAAAGCGGACTTTCACATTGAAAATATAAAAATATCCGGTGACAGAAAAATCGGCGGAAAACTGACAATAATCGGAACGGGCTCAATGTACTTCCGCCCGGCAGTCGGTTTTGACGGTGATTATGAAAATTTTCAGAAAATACCGTGTTTTTTTCAGGCATCTGTAGAAGTGCATGAGCAGAGAATTAAAATTCCGTGGGGACTGCTCATGGATTATTACAAAATTGATTACTTTGAAGATGATGAACTGTTGAAAGCTTTTCTTCTTAAAACAAAGATCGAATTTTCAAAAAATGATAATGAATTCTCAGAAGATGCCGAAGAAACCGTAAAAAATGAAGAAGGGGAAGAGGTTGATAATGGGAAACAGTGATAAGAATAAAAAAGATATTCTTGATATTGTTGATAATCTGATAGAAGACGAAAGCGGTATCTCTTCCGGAAATGAAAACCTTCACTCAGACGATCTGGTAAATGACCTTGACGAAGATGTTGAGAACAGAACAGAAAGAAATATTGAATTACCCTTTAAAGACGAAGAGGAAGAGAATGATAAACCGGAAACTTCAGGTGATCTGGTAAATGATCTTGATGAAGATGATGAAGAACAGGAGAATGAACTTCCTGAAATCACAAAAAATCCGGATGAATCTTTCACAGCTTCAAAGAAACTGAATAAAAGTAAAAAGACAATGCAGGGCGTTGCGGCGATCGCCGGAGCGGTAATTCTTCTTATTATAATGATAGTTCCTGCCGGTAAGAAAGAAAAGAAAGAGGACGAAGCGGAAAGCCGGGAGCGGATAGATACAGATGAAATACTCCGTGAAATGAAGCAGTATTCAGGTGACGATCTCAGAAAGAAACAGGAACGAAGAAACAGGGAGGCAATGCCCGACACCCCTATTAAATCAGAAATTCCGGAAGAGAAGAAAGATGAGAAAGAGGGGAAAAAAACAAACAGATCTTCCCGTGGAAATTCCGGAAATCCGGGAACTACGGGAAACAGCCGGTTTGAAGGATGTCACGGCGCCAACTGTCAGAAAGACAGAGATATACTTGATAAATACGCCGACATCAACCCCGAACTTGCGGCTGAGGGCGGAACAGCTTCAAGGCAGGGTCTTCTGAATGTTCCGGCCCGGACAGGTCAGGGCGGATTGAATATAATTTCATCCGGTGCAGCTGTTCCGAAAAAAGCCAGTTATTTTAATCTTGAACTCAGGGCAGTCCTGAAATTCGGTGTCAGATCATCGAGCGGAACTAATGTTGTGGCAATAGTGAAAGAATCAAAAGGAAAATTTCCGGAAGGTGCTATTTTTTACGGCACGGCATCTTTCAACAACAAACGGACATTCATCAATTTCACTCATGCGATAGTAAATGACGAAAAGATCGAGCTTGAAGGAAATGCAATGATGGGTAAAGACCCCGGAATTCCTTCCGAAGTTTCCGAAATTGCAGCTGACAACGCTAATTCATCTTTAAAATCAGGGGTGCTCGGAGCAGCCGGAAAAGTTGCGGATAATGCTCTTTCAAGAGTAACGGGCGGTGCGACAGACGGCGTTTTATCAAGTCCGACAAGCGACCTTCAGGAAAAACAGGAACAGCAGAAAAAACAGTATGAATACTTTGTCCCGGCAAAAACAGCATTTATTATATATGTCTATTAACGGAGGATGTTACCGATGAAACTACTTTATTCAGCAATTATTATTTTTCTTGTTTTTCCTATCCTTGGAGAGGAAAAGAAACCCCTTAAAGCGGAAAAAACCGAAACAGCTGTAAAGACTGAAATACTGGTTGAGAAACAGCCGGAAGAACTTAAAAAAGCTGATGAAAAATTATTGAGATAACGGAGAAAGTTTCTCTTATCGTTATTAAAAACACCGACACCGTTATTTACAGAACTGTCAATATCACACCCACTGAAATTGTGGTGCTTGAATTCCCTGAAGGAGTGCTTTTAGACGGCGACCCTTCAAGTTCGGTTGCAGTCGGCCATGATGCAATACTGAAGACAGATATTGTACCGAGTCCTCTTGTCGTGAAAGTTACAGCCATGCTGAATGAAATTGATCTGAACAGCAATCTTCAGATAAAACTTAACTGCGGAATAACTGTTATTTTTAATTTCCGCATCACTCTTCCGGAAAAGGCAAGCAACAGGATAATTTTCACTTTTCCCGAATTTACCGAAAAGAACAAAAAGGAGAAAGATGCTTTTCTTGATCTGAAGCTGAAACTTCAGAAGGAACACGAAGATGCAATGAAAAAAGTGAAAGCTGAATCAAATAAACTTCGAGTTCAGGGCAATGTAAAAGGATTTTCCGAGTTTTATATGTGTAATGAATATGTGAACAGAGCCGAGGAAAACCTTGTTTTCCTGACAAGTACAAGGATTTGTAAATGGGGCGGAAAAAAAGATAAAGGCGGTGATGTCTATATCAATTTCTATATCAAGAACCGGTATAGGAACTTTTTCTATATCAAGGATATAAAAGTTTACGGTGTCAAAGGTGATTCAAAAATTCCCCTTGATAATTCACAGGTATTCCTTGAGAAATTCGGAATACAGTTTGATGAAGTCCTTAACGGAGCGGTCGGATTTGAACTTGATGAATACTATACGCAGTATAAGATCGAAGTGGAAGAGGAAGCCGGAAAGAAAAGAATTATATCTGTCACAGTCGGATTTTAAGGGGGAGATTATGAAAAAAATTATAATTCTTCTGATGCTCCTTTTTTCCCTGAACGCTGTTTCAGCGGAAGAGGGGGAGTTTCAGTTCGGTCTAGGGGTCGGAGCATACTTTCCGTTAAAACAGTATACGCAGGACAAAACAGTGTATGTTTACACAAGCTACAATATACCGCTTACTTTTTATTTCGGTATCACAGACAATTTTGACCTGGGACTTTACGGGTCATTCACCCGTATTACAGATACAAATACTAATTCAGAATACAACGGACTTTCAGGCAGAGAGTATTTCAATTATCATCATTTCAACATCGGAGCCCGTTTGCGTTATAACTGGCTTCCCGGATATCCCTTTTTCGCTCCGCATATCTTTGTCGGTATGGGCAACAATATTGAAACCTTCACTGACAGACAGTTTTATATTGACGGCAACAAACTGTATGCTGATTTTGACAAGGGGTCATATACTGACGGAACACTGAATTTTCAGGTCGGAATTGATTTTACAAGCCGGGTCTGGTGGTTTTTCTTTCTGAACCTGGAGCTTGTCTATAATCACGATCTTAATAATGCCAATTTCTTTGAACTCAATTTTTATATAGGTTTCGACTGGATGCTTAAATCATATGGGGGGAGGTAGCTACCATGAAAAAATTATTTTTATTTATCCTTGTTTTTATTGTTGCGGTTTCCTGTGACGACGGGAAACGGCCAGACAATTCAGGAGATTTCAG
>JAVEZE010000138.1:0-7369 GCA_034003145.1 Spirochaetia bacterium | reverse complement strand
TGAAAATAATATTATTGACCATACCTCGGCCCTCCATATTCTTGAAAAAAGAAGGGAAACCTACTGGTATAAAAACTCGGAAGATAACAAACTCAAAGATCACTATAAAGCACTGTATCAGTATCTCAACTTTACAGATTTATACAAAAGAACATCTCTTGATTTCAAGACATTGAGGGAAGGATGGGAAAGCTATACATCTGAACTTTATCAGATTGACATGGCTTACAGGAAGTTTATTTATTATTATCAGCTGTGCAGTTCTTCTGAAAGGTTTACAAATCTGCTTGAAAAACTTGACAGGGAATATACTGAAGGCTTCATGCAGAAATTATCTCTCTCCTGGCAGCAGGCGCTTGACAGGGAAAAAACCCTTTCCGGAATATCATCAGTTAAGATGACTGATTTTTTTGAAAAGCATGTTGTGCCCTACCTTGATCAGGATCAGCTCCTATTTGTTATTATTTCTGACGGTCTCCGTTATGAGGTGGGAGCAGAAGTTTCTGATGCCGTTGAGAGGCAGAACAGATTTAAAGTGGAACTAGGTTCCATTATTTCACCAGTCCCCGCATATACCCAGCTTGGAATGGCCTCTCTTCTGCCCCATGAGACTCTTGCAATTGCAGATGACGGCGATACAGTTTTTGCGGATGGAAAAACTACTAAAGGACTTGAAAACAGATGTAAAATACTGCAGTCATATCTTGACGCAAAATACAAAGGCAAAAAAGCCAAAGCCATGCAGGCCCGTGAATTCCTTGAACTTCCCATGCCGGAACAGGAAGAGCTTATCAAGGGTATAGACCTTTTTTATTTATATTCTCCCGGTATAGATTCAGTCGGAGAGAACCCTAAAACCGAGAAAAACCTGCCCAGGGCGGCTGAAGATGAAATTGATTTTATATGCGATCTTTCAAAAAAAATTGTAAATCTAAACAGGACCCATATCCTTGTTACTGCAGACCACGGATATCTTTACAGCTATAACCCCGTACCTGAGACCGAGTGGATAAAGCTTGAAGCGCAATCAGGGGAGATAAAAAAAGATCACAGGTTTATGATTGCTAAAGAACTTTCAGAAAATTCAGGAGCAGATATTATTGAGCAGGATGAACTTGTTTGGGAAGGTCCCTTCGGGCTTCAGACAGCACGCGGCGTTTCCCTTATCAGACGGCCTGGAGGAGGAAGCAGATATGTCCATGGAGGCAGAATGATTCAGGAAATCTGTGTCCCTCTTCTTGTTCTTAAAAAATCAAGAACTGATGATGTTTCTACCGTTGAAATATCTGTAATTGACAGAAAAAGCGATATTACCACGGGGCAGGTCAGTATTAAATTCCTTCAGGAAAGCCCTGTTGACAATAAGGTCCAGCCGCGTGAAATTATTGCGGTATTCGAAGGGGAAAAAGGGGTTGAACTTACAAATGTCAGAAAGCTTATTTTTGACAGCAGTAACCCGAATGATCAGAACCGGAGCCGCAGTGAAACTTTTATATTCAACAAGTATGCGGATGACTATAACGGAAAAATTATTAATCTTAAGCTTTATGACCTTAAATCCGGAAATACAAAGGTATTTTACAAGGATTATTCATACAGGTTTAAAAAAAGTATTCAAAGTGATTTTGATTTTTAATAATCATAAAATGGAGGGTGTTAATGACACTTGAAGATAAAATAAATCAGCATTTCGCAGGGCTTGTTGTAAGAAAGGATTTATCAAAACTTGTAAAAGGAAACGCCCTTGTTCCAACCTATGTCCTTGAATATCTTTTAGGCCAGTACTGCGCAACAAGCGATGAGGCATCAATAAAATCAGGTATTGAAACTGTTAAAAACATACTGCACGAGCATTATGTCAACCGCAATGAGGCAGAGCTTGTAAAATCAAGGATCAAGGAATCAGGCAGGCACAAGATTATTGACAGGATTACTGCGGGCCTTAATGACACTAACGGGAATTACGAGGCATCTTTTTCAAATCTAGGAATCAAAAAAGTAGTAATTGATTCAGAATATATAAAACAGCATCCCAAGCTGCTTGTCGGCGGCGTGTGGTGTATTCTTGATATGGAATATCATCATGAGGACAATCCGACACATAATCCGTGGTTTATTGATACGTTAAAACCTATCCAGATTTCCCATGCCGACCTTGATTCCTTTTCTGCTGCCAGAATGGAATTTACAACTCCTGAATGGATAGACCTTATTATACAAAGTCTCGGATTCAATCCTGATGAGCTTGGAGAGCGGAACAAAATGTTCCAGCTTGTAAGGCTTATATCGTTCTGCGAGAACAACTACAACCTTATAGAGCTTGGCCCGAAAGGAACCGGTAAATCTCACGTTTTTTCAGAGTTCTCTCCCCACGGCATCCTTGTATCAGGCAGCGAGGTGTCGCTTGCAAAACTATTTGTAAACAACAGCAACGGCCGTCTCGGCCTTGTCGGCTACTGGGATGTTGTCGCGTTTGATGAGTTTGCAGGCAAAGGCAAAAATGTTGATAAAACTCTTGTGGATGTCATGAAGAATTATATGGCTAACAAAAGTTTTTCGCGCGGAACAGAGCAGATGACAGCTGACGCATCAATGGTATTTGTCGGAAACACAAGTAAAAGTGTTTCTTACATGCTCAAACATAATCACCTTTTCATTGATTTACCCGACAAGTATCAGGATTCAGCTTTTCTTGACCGGCTCCATTTCTACATACCCGGATGGGAAGTTAATATTATAAGAAATGAGATGTTTACTGAAAGCTACGGGTTTATTGTTGACTACCTTGCCCAGATTCTTAAAATGCTGAGATTCCAGGATTATTCTGATATGTACCGCTCATATTTCCAGCTTGACAACTCCCTTTCCACAAGGGACAAGGACAGCATAAACAAAACAGTTTCAGGGCTCCTTAAAATAATATATCCGCACAGGCAGGCGGGAAAAGATGAGATTGAAAATCTGCTATCATTTGCGGTTGAAGGAAGAAAGAGAATCAAATCCGAAATCCAGAAGATTGACTCAACTTTTGATGATGTTTTTTTCAGGTATAAGGATACTTCAGACGGCAGGGTAAGGGAAGTTGAGACGAATGAGGAAAAAAGATATCCGATATTCTATCATAAAATACCTGCTGAGTCATCCGGTGGGATAGATGGGGATGATAAAGGACGAACTGAAAATAAGGGCATTGCAGGTACGGTTTCTGTACATAAAAAGGATCTTAAATCGGGTGAACATTTTATTGTTATGGAAAACCAGACATTTATAAGTTATTACAAGTTATTTGCAGACTACCTGCGCGGAGCAAAGAAAATAGAGATAACAGATCCGTACATCCGTATCTCATATCAGATAAGAAACCTTATGGAATTCATTCAGGTAATTCTGATGATTAAGGAAGAAGGTGAGGAAATATCAGTTCACCTTGTAACAGACAGCGGTGATGTCAGCAGGGATGAAATTAAACAGAATTTAAAGCAGCTGCAGGAAAACCTGATGAATACAGATATCAGTTTTACCTATGAGTTTGCTGAAAAGCACAGTATTCACGCTAGAAGTATTGTAACTGATACCGGATGGAAGATATCTCTTGACAGGGGTCTTGATATTTTCCAGCGATATGACCACAGCCTTTACTCTATAGAGGCAGTATCCCAGGAGGCCAGATTCTGCAAGCCATTTGAGATCACGTATTTAAAAATATAAATTAAGGGTATCTCGATTTTGCCGTAATAATTTTGTCTAAAATATTTAATATTATTGCTGAATATGTATATCCAAATATTAATATAATGGGAGTTGAATGAATTCTAATATGACTTATGACAATTTTTGGCAGCTGAGTGAATCACGGCGACTCGAGTTCAAGAAATCCTGGCCTAAAGGAGATAAGATAGCTCAAACAGCTATTGCTTTTGCAAACGGAGCAGGGGGAAAGATTATTTTTGGTATCAAAAACGAACCTCGTGAAGTTATCGGTATTCCTCAAGAAGATATATTTGCACTTGAAGAAAAAGCTGCCAATAACATATTTGATATTTCTACACCTCCAATAGTACCTGAGATTTATATCCAGAATATTGAAGGCAAATCAGTCCTTGTAGTTAAAATCTTTCCAGGATCACAGAAACCCTATTATATAAAAAAACTTGGAAAGCAAAAAGGGACTTATGTAAGGATAGGATCTGTAAACCGCCTTGCCTCGGAAGAAATATTACTTACACTGGAACTTGAGAAAAGAAAAATATCCTATGACCAGGTTATAGTATATGATATCGAAGCTTAAAAACTTGATCTTGAAAAGTTTAAATCAGATTACAGTGAAATATCAGAAAAAACCCTTGACGGGAAAAAGCTTAAGAATTTAGGCCTTTTTTCACTTGAAAGAAATATACTCTATCCAACACACGCTGCAATACTATTGTCTGATTCTGATGAACGCAAAAAACTTTTCCCTTATGCTAAAATCGAATGCGCCCGTTTCAAGGGAACAGAAACAAAAATATTTCTTGATCAGATAACGGTAGATGGACCTGTTCATGCGGGAATTGAAACCTGCATGGCATTTATTAAACGCAATATAGCGCTTGGATCAAAAATAGGGGAGGTCTACCGGGAGGATAGGTGGGAATACCCGCTTGAAGCAGTAAGGGAAGCGCTTATCAATGCTGTAATTCACCGAGATTATTCCATACTTGGAAGTGATATAAAAATCGCGATATTTGACGACATGCTTGAAATTACAAGCCCCGGACCGTTGCCGAACAACCTGCCTCTGTCTGCCCTTGGAACAGGAAGATCTGAAATAAGAAACAGGACTCTTGCTCCGGTATTCAAGGATCTTAAACTTATAGAAGCATGGGGAACCGGTATACAGAAGATGCAGGCAGAGACAGCAAAGTATCCGGAAATAAATCTTGTCATGAAAGAAACAGGCAATGCCTTCCAAGTGGAGTTTAAAAAGGAAGTCACCACGGAAGTCACCACGGAAGTGGCGTGGCTCAAAGTGATAAGCGGTGAAATGTCCAGGGCGCAAATAATGGCTGCTATCAATCTGAAGAATGATGAACATTTCAGAAAAGCCTACCTGATTCCTGCCATTGAAAACGGTCTGATAGAAATGACTAATCCGGAGAAACCAACCAGCCGTATGCAGAAATACCGTCTTACCGATAAGGGAAGAAAACTAGTAAAAGGAAAAGCCTAATTTGATGAGTAAAAAAGTTTTATTACAGATTATTTTTTTTTCTTATTTTCTGGTACAGCAACTAACGAAATAAAAAAAAGGATTCAGAAACAGCCAGGGATCTTCCGGCAGCGAAAATAAGAAAAAATGTAAAAACGTTGAGATATCAAAAACTCCTGAGGAGATGATAACAGACGCCATTGAAAACGGGGATTGTTCAATGCTTTACGGATATATTTCAAAAGGCAAATAAAATACCAATCCTAAACTATATGCCGCTTCTTCAGCGGTAATTAAGCGTTATACATCACCTGACCCGGCAACGGTCCGTTATAGAACAGCCAAAATGGATCCAAGGGTCCGCCGGCTGCCGATTGAACTAACTGAAAGAGTATTTACTGATCCCGAAGCAGCCCTTCCTGAAGTCGCTGCAAGGCTTACCTCAGGAACTGCTGATCAGTTTTACAAGGCAAAAATAATCCATGACTGGATTTGCGACAATATTGCCTATGACGCAGAGTCATATTTTTCCGGAAAAATTAAGCCTCAGGATTACAAGTCAGTTCTGAAAAATAAAATAGCTGTATGCGCAGGTTATTCAGAACTCTTCCTGCAGATGTGCACTCTTGCAGGTGTTGAGGCAATAGTAATCAGCGGATATTCCAAGGGATTCGGCTATCGCGGAAATATGAGCAGGGAGAGTGATCATGCATGGAACGCAGTTAATATAAATAAAAAGTGGTATCTTTTTGATGTTACCTGGGATGCGGGGTATCTTGACAGAAAAAGCTATATTAAAAATTATTCAACAGAATATCTTTTTCCTGATTCAAGGGCTTTCCTTTATTCCCATCTTCCCGAAAAAAAAGAACATCAGTATTATGCCCCTGCTTTAAGCGCAGAGGATTTTCAGAAAGAACCTTACATCAGGTGGAGATTTTTCCAGTACGGACTTGGGCTTAAATCTGATAACCTGAAATACAGCAATGTTATAGATGACACATTCTCTTTTGAAATCACTGTGAACAATCCCGGTGTTCTTTTAAGCAATAGTCTTAGGACATTGCAGCAGTCTGAAGTCCGGGGTGCTTCGTGGCAGGAGAGGAAAGGGGCGGCAATAACATTTTTTTATGATGTCCCTGATACAGGTGAATATGAAGGGATGGTTTTTGCCAGATGGAGAAGTGAAATAAACTTTCAGGACAGGGTAGATACCGGAACTTTTGAGAACAAATGGCTTCCATCTGCTGATTTGCTTCTTGAGGAAAAGAAAATTTCCAGGGCTGAGAGAGATATTTTTGATAAAGCCTATTTTAAAGTCCCTGAAAATAATATGTATTATTTTGCAGAAGATCAGTTTGATCTGCCGAAAAACAACGCTGTACTTAAAATCCACAGGACTGCTGTTATTTGATGTTGTACGATAGTATTTTAAATACATACCTGTACTTCTTCATCTGTTTTGAAAATTTTATCTGCTCATGACGATAGTTTCAGCTTAAAATGACTTTACACTGCATTGAAATTTTTATTTGCAGATTTTATATCTGTCTTAGAGAAATTGTTTCCTTTGAATAAAAGAGGCTCTCCTCTTGATTCAGACAAGGCATAGGAAATACAATCTCCGTAATTCAAAGCGGCAGGGTGGTTTCCTTTGCCGAATTTTTGCCAGGCATCAAGCGCCAGCTTTGCCTGATCCCTGTCTACATCAGCAATGGTTATTTCGGCAAGTGTTAAAAATACCAGCAGCTGGTGTTTCCCCGCAGGGCCGTATTTGGCAGTCATTACTATACCTGCTTCAACATAGGATGCGGAAGATATCAGCTTTACCGGATCCTCTGCAATTATTTGTATAAATCTTTTCTTTTCCGGTTCGTTAAGCAGGATTGCGAGAATGGCTGAAGTGTCGATTACCATTATACCGGAAGTCCTTTTTCATCATACCCGATTATATCTTCGGGAGTCCTCTTGTCGCGAAGCGGAAGTTCTGCTGTAAAATCGGCAGCTTCTGTAAGTTGATCAATTATTTTAATAATCTTTTCCTTGCGAAGATATCGTCTGCGGTCAAGAGCTTCACTTATTGCTTTTGTAACAGCTGTGGTAATGGACTCATCCATAAGATGAGCAAGTTCTTTCGCAAGAATATGGGCCTGCTCATTTTTTATATTTAATGGCATATTA
>JAVEZE010000137.1:0-7370 GCA_034003145.1 Spirochaetia bacterium | reverse complement strand
ACCATAGACTATAACAAAACACGAAACAGCCAGAGCGCCTATCATGGCAAGGACTGGAACAGCAAGCAGAGAAAGGGAAAGCAGTTTTACAGTCGATCCGGCAGATCTGAAAAAACCGAGATAAATAAAAAATTCGCTGATAAAGCCGTTTAGGGGAGGCAGCCCGCTGATTGCGGCTGCGCCTATCAAAAAAGTAAAAGCTGTCAACGGCATCCCTTTTGAAAGTCCGCCAAGCCTGTCAATCTCTCTGGTCCCGGTTCTGTGCAGCACTGAGCCTGCCCCGAAAAAGAGCAATGACTTAAAAAGGCTGTGGTTCCACACATGGAGCAGACAGCCTGCCATGCCAAGGACAACCCATTCCTGCCGGAGATAACTGCGCCCAAGAAGCGCCATTCCAAGCCCCAGCAGGATAATACCTATGTTTTCCACACTGTGGTAAGCCAAAAGCTTCTTGAGGTCATGCTGGGCAAGGGCGAATATAACTCCAAGCAGCCCGCTTGATGCACCCAGCAGCAGAATCAACCAGCCCCAAAAAGGAGAAATTCCTTGAAGCAGGGTTAACATCCGGACAATCCCGTAGATTCCCATTTTCAGCATCACTCCTGAAAGGAGCGCAGAAACATGGCTTGGCGCATTGGCATGCGCCCCCGGCAGCCAGAAATGGAGAGGCATGATCCCGGCTTTGAGTCCAAATCCTGTAAGGACAAGTAAAAAAAGGATATTGCCTGTTTTTGGCGAAATCAGACCTGCCAGTAAAGGGTCAAGCTCAAAAGTACCTGTTGTACTGCGCCAAAGGGTAAAAAAAGCAAAAATCATTAAAGTTCCAAGATGGGTAGCAATCAGATAAATAAGCGCGCTTTTCCGGCAATCAGCCTTTTCATCTTCTGTCGAGATAAGAAAAAAGGCTGCAATCGCCATTGTCTCCCATCCCAGAAGAAAACTCAGAGCGTGTTTGCTTATCACCAGCAATGTCATTCCTGAAATGATAAGTCCCCAAAAAAATCTTAGCTTGCCGGCTGTCTTTGCATGGGTATGTTCCGGCCAATACCCTAGACCGTAAACTGAACCAAGTAAACCGATAATAAATACAGGAAAAAGGAAAAAGGAACTTAAGGCATCAACCCCGATCAGCGAGCCCCCAACCGAAGGCCATGGAAAAAGATATAAAGCTGTGTCAGGAACCATAAACCCGGCAAAAGCACCAGTAAAACCCAGGATAACGCCTGATAAAATCAAAAATGTTTGAATGCGCCCAATCCAGGGAGAGCCTTGACGCAGAAAAAGGGCGGCAAGGCCGCTTGAGGCAAAAATCACAATCGCGGCAGAGATAAAATTTACAGACACAAAACACTTCCTTGACTCATAATTTTAGGTAATATTATCCAATATTTATTCATGCTTTGCCTGCTGTTTAAGCAATGGCAGATATTTACATCAACACATCTACACAATTAAAAAGAACTAACGCAAATTATTTATTTTGAATCGGGAGTATGTTTTTTTACAGCCGGAATACCCGGATCAAAATTGACTCAGGATACCTTTTTGACAGGACAAATGTCAAGTCAAAGCCTTTTCCGCCTGCAATTTCGCCTGCATCTCTCCTTGCGGTTCCAGGCACTTCAATGCTCTTTCCACAGAAAAGAGCCTCTCTATGATATCAGCCCCAAATCTGCTTTTAATCTGTCTGTTCCGTCAAAATGAATCCCCCTGATTCCGCATTTTCCTGCGCCTCTGATATTGTCTTCCATATCATCGATAAAAACTGACCTCTCCGGGTCAATACCGCTTTTTTCAAGGCAGAGCGCATAAATGGAAGGATCCGGTTTGCAGATATTTACTTCACACGAGAAAAGCTGGAAATCAAAATTTTCAAGCCATGAAAACTCTTTGTTTTTATTCTCCCGTATAAAGGCCAGCATCTCATGCGGCATGTTGGAAAGAAGGGCGAGAAACGCTCCCCTGCTTTTAAGTGTGCGGATTATATCAACTGTTTCATGGTTGATGCGGGTCCAGCTTTTGGTATCCATATCAATAAGTTTCCTGTAATCTTTTTCATTGAGAGAAACTCCCGCATCAGAGATGACTTTTCCCCAGTAATGTTTTCCGTCAATTATGCCGGCATCATAGCCATGCCGGTTCGTTTTGTACGCTTTTTCAAAAAGATTAAAATCTTTTGCCCCTGACATTTCTCCAATTTCAAAAAGCTCCTCTTTTTTCTGGTGAAACCCTATTACTCCGCCGAAATCAAAAATATAAGAGACAAAAGGTTTCTCATCCCTGCCGGAAAAATTATAAAGGCTGCGTAAATTATCCCTTATGAGATTTTTTTCTTTAAGATCAAGTTCCATGAAAAGAGCCCCTTCAAGAGGATTGTGATAATAGGGATCTGTTTTCTTAAAACCGGCTGCTGTATACAGTCCCCGTGCCTTTCCCATTGTGCTTAAAGTATCAAGAAGCATGGAATCGTATCCCATAGAGAGCCCCTGGGCAATTATTCTGCACACAAGTTCCTTACCGATTCCCCTTTTTTTGAAATTGTCCGGGACAAAAAGCCTTTTCATCTCGCACTTATTCCCTTCAGTTCCGAATTTCCGCAGCGCCACACATCCTGCAGGAATGCCGTTTTCCTCTGCAAGAATTATAGCTCCGCCAGGCGGGCCATATTTGCCGGGAAGGTTTTCAAGCTCATTTTCAAAATCCTGAAATGAAAGATCAAATCCAAGCCACTTTGAATACTCAATAAACAGCTTTTTTATTCCAGGCATTGATTTTTGCGGCGGGTTATAAATGTACTTAATCATATTTTACTCTTCGTAAATCATTTTTCTTGTCATCCCGCCGTCTATCACAATGTTTGCTCCGTTTATAAAATCATTTTCAGGAGAGGCAAGAAAAAGACATGCCCTTGCTATATCATCAGGGCGGCCTACCCTTCCGGAGAAGTGCTGGAGATGATCAGTTCCGGTAAGCATGCTGTAATCGCCTGTCTCAATCCATCCCGGGGAAATAGAGTTTACCCGTATTTTATCAGGGGAAAGAGATGAGGCAAGAGCATGGGTAATTGATACAATCCCCCCTTTCGATGCGGCATAGGCTTCGCTTCCGCTTTCTGACATAAATGCCCTGGTTGATGCAATATTTATTATAATGCCCCCTCCGGCATTTTTCATGTATTCCGCTGCCGCGCGTGATAAAAAAAACACGCTGCCTAGATTGGTATCTATTATCCTGTGCCACTCTTTTACAGTGAGAGTGCAGAGTGGGGTTTTTTTTGAAATACCTGCGTTATTTACAAGGACATCTATTCGCCTGTATTTCTCAAAAGCCTTCCTCATAAGAGTTTCGCAGTTATCAGGGCTGCTTACATCTGTTTCAACATAAAAGGCCTCTCCTCCTGCTCTGTTTATTATATCTTCTGTTTCCATCCCTCTTTCAGGAACTATTTCCGCTATAACAATTAAGGCTCCTTCAGCCGAGAAAGCAAACGCAATCTCGCGCCCTATTCCCTGACCTGCACCTGTAACAATTACGACTTTTCCTTCAAACTTCTTCACAAATTACTCCCGGAGCCTCAAACTGTAATAAGGTTTTTCTTTTCCCTGATCAGCCTTGTAAGATCCTCTCCCCAGTATTTTAATTCAACACCAAGATTTTTAAGCTTATCAGATACGCCAAGCTGATCAGCGCAGGCTTTGCATGCAGAGACTTTTACTCCGCGGATAATCAATTCCTCTATTTTTTTACCTATTTCATTATTATCAGTGACAAGCTGCGCAGTGGCGCCCCAGATAATCAGTGTAACAGAGCCAAACCATTTTTTAAGAACAGCATTCTGCGCATACATGAAAACCATTTTTTCTGTTGTAATGATGTTGTCATCTGTCCAGAGTATAAAAAGCTCATTATCCATTTCCCTTCTCCTTTTATATCTCATTTTCCAAAATAAGCTTTATTGTGATCAGGTTAACAATTCAAGACAATACTGTCTCCGGCGCAAAGTTTTTCAATGGCAAATTCAGAATAAAAGCGGCAAAGTGTAGCCATATCTATGCAATGCATCGGATAGAGATTTTCAATATCCTCTTTTTTAAAATAAGCGATTGTCCCTTCTACAGCTTCAGGATCCTCTTTAAAGAGATGAAACCCCCCGATAACTGCATGAAGTTTCTGTCCTGTAACCTTTTTTGCGTATTCGCAGATATTACAAATTCCTGAATGTGAGCAGCCTGTTATTACAACTGCCCCTTTATCTGTCTTTACTGCCAAAGCAGTATCATCAAGCATAGCATCATCCCTGTGTCTCCCTTTCTCAAAACTGTTTGTTCGGGGGATCTGCCCGAGAAAAAATATCTCTGGTGCAAATTCAAGCGGACGTGATGATGCTGTAATCAAAAAATCATTGTTTATCTTATCAGATTCTGCCTTGAGAAGTTTACCCATAATGTCAGGGTGGAAAATCAGCCTTTTCTTTTCATGAAAAGTATTCTTGAGCAAGCCCCCGATATGGTCCCAGTGATGGTGCGAGAGAATAATAAAATCAGTTTTCTCAAGATCTATCCCTGTCATTTCAGCATTATGCCTGTATACATCAGTGTGGCCCGCATCCAGAAGTATGTTAATGCATTTTATCCGGATGAAAGCAGAAAATCCCCATTCAGCAAGGCACACTTTTGCGTTATTGTGACCAGCCTGGTTTTCGCAAAGTATTGTTATTTTCATGGCTTTATGTTCTCCGCAGTAAATTCCCATACAATTTTTCTCTTTTTATATCTTAACATCTCACACTCATTTATGTAATTAATTTTCCATCCATCAAAAAAAGATTTTATTGCGCATTTGTCGAAAAATCTCTTAAGGCTGCCATTGTAATTATAAAAATTTTTCTCAATCTCCTCCCCCTGCCCTGCTCCGTGATTGATATCGTTTGTTGAATTTACCCTGCAGATAAGAGTCCCGCTGTTTTCAAGAACACGTGCCAATTCCCTTATTATCATATCAGTTTCAATCTTCGAAAAATAGTGAAGCGAAAGGTCTGAAATTGCAACACTGGCGCTGTTATCAGGAAAAGGAAACTTCTCTCTCATATCAAAGAGCTTTTTTTCCGGGTTTTCAATAAAATAATCAAGCCTGTTAAGCGCCTCGGAAGAAAAATCGCAGGAAATTACCCTGTAACCCTTATCTTTTAGGTATAATGTATCATTGCCGGTACCGCAGCCGAGATCGATTATCGGAACAGAGCGTGATTTTTCAATAAGGGATGAGAATTTATCAAGCCAGTCATCGTAAACAAGGGGACGGTAGTCGTACTTTCTGTAGATACTATTCCATTTATCCATCAACCACACCCCATCTGTATTTGCGATGCTTCATCCGCCGGTCAGGGAAGCTCCGCAAGAAGGCGGCGCAATACCCGGATCCGCTCCCCTATAATTTCATCATCCTGATGAAGGCACTCATCAAAAAGCTTAATATCTTCTTCAATATTTTCGTTATCAAGACAGACAGAAGCATTCATCGCCCCTCCCTGAAGTCCGATCCTGTCAATCCGGGGGAATGAGGGGTTATCGCTCTCTTTCTGATGATAGCGGTTTGCAAAATAGATCTTGCTCCTTACTATCAGAATCGCAAGATCAAGCACCCTGTGCAGAGGCATTTCTTCCGACTGCCGCGACCATTTCTCCCCTGTATGACGCCATACTTTGGCTGAGATCTCTACTTTTCCCCTGTCGTTCCACTGTGCAAGGCCGAGGGAAAGCCCCTTTGCATCTGATTTAGGGTCACCAGCATACCTGCCGTCAACCAGGTTATAATCTTCAGAGACAATAACCGGTTTATGCTTTAAATCTGACGGAATTTTCATCCTTCCTCCTGCTGCAGCTGTACGCTTCATAGCGGAATACAGGATGCAGTGTTTTAGTAATTTAGTGTGTTAGTAAATTACTGATATCATAAAACCATCGATACTGTCAACCTTTTCCAAAACAACGCTTCTCATCTCCCTTTTTTGATTGTATACCCTCTGTTTTTAAGGTAAGCCTCAAGGACAAGCGATGTCAGGATAACAAGAGGAAGTGAAACAGCAAGCCTTATAAGGGTAAATTTAATCCCCAAAAAAGATGCCTCAAAAATCATCATTGGAATCCGGCATACAGCAGCTGCTCCTATATAGGTAAATATAACGCTCAGCCTAGCCCCTTTTGAATAAAGGACATAAGCGACAGGAAATGCCACATACATCCCTCCGACAGTTGTACCTGCGAGAAGTACAGCCCAGATATACCCTGTAATCAGGGATTTCTCTCCCATATGTTTTTCCACTGTCTCTTTTTTAACCCAGACTTCAAACAATCCGATCAGTATAAAAGCGCACGGGACTATCCTGGCCATATCAAGCAAAAAATCCCTGAAATTTTCCGAACTCCTTATCCCAGGCTCAAAACCCGCGATTAAAGAGAATAATATAAAGAGAACATAAAAGACTACCGTGGTGATCAGTGCAATCTTTTTCATCAGAATACCTCTCCAAAAAAGATGCCTGTCACAATTGCGGCAGCAATTGCAATCAGAAAACTCAGGATATTCCGGGTTATGGTAACCCTGGCTCCGAAATATTCTTTTTCTATAGGATAAGTTAAAATACCGACCATCATTAAAGTAGTTGTAAAAGCGGAAAGGACCATATATGTCACCCCTTTTTTAAGAAGGATCCCGCACAGCGGAAAAACAACAAACCCGGGCATTAATGTTATTGACCCGATGAGTGATGCCAGCAGTACAGAGACTGCGGGGTTTGGATTGTCAAGCAGATTAAGGATAACCTCTTCGGGCAATAGTGTTAAAATCAGGGAGACAAAAATAAGCATCAAAAGAAAAGCCGGCAATATGTTAAGCAGTTTTTTCGCGGCAATGGCAAGAGCATGTTTTGTTTTATTAATGTTGAATATAGCAGAAGTGATTAGAAGTAAAACAGTAACTGAATAAAGTATAATCATCTGGATCTCCTGTTAAACGATATCTCCCTATCAAGGGGAGTTTTAAAATTGTTTCCTCCTCCATTTTTCATCTTCTTTATCATCAAGAACATCATAGTAAACAATTATTGATAATTAATTGAACCTAAAATCATAATAGTATAATATAATTGGCAGATGAATAGCCTTGAACTGGTTTCTGAAACAGCTTTATCACTGATTAATTCAGAAGACTTTGAAACCCGGTTAAAATCTGTTTTGGAAAATACAGCTAAGTATTTAAACAAAACCCATGCCTGGCTATTTATTGACAATATTCCCCGCGAAAAACGCTTCATAAAACATGAATATCACGATTTACCAGCATCAGGGGGAAACAGCGTCCCTGATCTATCA
>JAVEZE010000136.1:0-7405 GCA_034003145.1 Spirochaetia bacterium | reverse complement strand
CGGATGAGTGTTCTTTCATAATGCCTCTCCTGTATGGGGATGGAAACAGCGTACTTTTCTTCCTGAAACCGGCTCTGTAACCTCTGGTGTTGCTTCGCATTCTGATCCCGCCCTTGGACACCTCTCCCTGAAAGAGCACCCTTCTCCTATATCAAGCAGAGACGGTGTCATTCCGGGAATCTGATAGAGATCTTTTCCTCTCGGGGTACGGGACGGGACAGAACTTATAAGCCCCCTTGTATAGGGGTGAAGGGGAGTATCAAGAACCTCATCAACTGATCCCTGCTCAACTATCTTACCCGCGTACATAACGCTTACTGTATCTGCAAGCCCTGCGACAACTGACAGGTCATGTGTTATCCATATCATTGAAGTGCCGGTCTCAAGGCACATTTTTTTTGTCTCATATAATATCTGCGCCTGTATTGTCACATCAAGGGCTGTAGTCGGCTCATCCGCAATTATAAGATCAGGGTTTCCAAGAAGCGCTATAGCGATAGATACTCTCTGCCTCATCCCTCCAGAAAACTGATGGGGATAGGAAGTAATCCTGGCCTGGGCCCCTGGTATGCCGACTTTGACAAGCGCGTCAAGCGATCTCTTCCTGGCCTCTTCTTTTGATACTTTATCGTGTGCAAGTACTGTTTCCATCATTTGTGTATCGATTCGAAGCACAGGGTTTAACGTCATAAGGGGATCCTGAAATACTGATGAGATTTTTGAGCCCCTGACAGTTCTCATCTTCTCTTCTGAAAATGAGGCAAGGTCTTCTCCCTGAAAAAGTATCCTTCCCCCAGCTATTCTTCCCGGCCGGTCAATAAGGCGGAGGATTGAGAAACCTGTCACAGTTTTGCCGGAGCCGGATTCCCCGACAAGCCCCATTATCTCTCCCCTTTTCAGGCTGAAGGAAACATCGTTAACTGCTTTTACTACCCCGGCTTTTGTGAAGAAAAAGGTTTTTAGATTTTCAACAGAAATTGTTGTGTCGCTTATCATCTTTTAAGCCTCGGGTTAAGGATATCTCTTAAGCGGTCGCCGACCAGGTTTATGCTTACAATCGTGATAACAAGGGCAATTCCCGGGTAAAAGCTTGTCCAGTACATTCCTGAAAGCATGTAACGGTATCCGTTTGAAATCAGAAGCCCGAGTGAAGGCTCTGTTATCGGAAGCCCTATACCGAGGAAACTCAATGTAGCCTCAAGTGTTATGGCCCGGGCTATCTGGATAGCGGCTATTACAATCATTGAAGGCATGATGTTGGGAAGCAGGTGGCGGAATATTATCCGCATGGGCCCGAGCCTTAAGCCGCGGGCTGCCTCAAGATATTCCTTGTTACGCTCCGCAAGGGCAGCGCCCCGCGATGCGCGGGCGAAATAGGCCCATTGTACAATAACAAGCGCCATTATTATTTTCTCCACCCCCTGCCCAAGGACAACGAGAAGGACAAGCGCGATCAGCATGGCTGGAAAGCTCAGCTGGAGATCTACCAATCTCATCAGCAGAGTTTCAAATTTGCCTCCCTTATATGCTGCGAGCAGCCCTGCCGAAGTTCCTGCTGCAAATGCGAGCAGCCCGCTCGTGACTCCGACGCCGAGGCTTGTCCGCAATCCGTAGAGTATGGCGGAAAGCATGTCCCTGCCCATATCATCTGTACCAAGATAGTATATGGAGCCTGAAAAGCTCTCCGACATCGGGGGAAGGTTTCCGTCAAGAAGGTCTAGTTTTGAAAGATCGTAGGGGTCCTGCGGCGATAAAGCTGGAGCGAATAACGCTATCGCGATTATCATAATCACGACAAAAAAAGCGAAAACAGCCAGAGTACTTTCTGAGTATTCAGATATTATAAGTCCAAACGGAGTGTCTTTGAATTTTAGTGTTTTTTTCATTGCCGGAGCTCCTGGAGCCTGACCCTAGGATCGAGAAAGGAGTAAAGAATATCCACAACAAGGTTTATAACAATAAACATTGAAACTATTACCATGAGGTATGCGACAATTACAGGCCGGTCAAGCATTGCGATGCTGTCGATAATCAGTTTGCCCATCCCCGGCCAGGCGAAAATGCTTTCTGTGACAACCGCGAACGCGATTGTCCGGCCGAACTCAAGCCCGAGGACTGTAACAATCGGGATCATAATGTTTTTAAGTACATGGACAAGAACAATCCGGCTGCCTGATATCCCTTTTGCCCTGGCATATTTTACATAGTCAGTTAAAACTGCTTCCCTTACTCCAGCCCTGGTCAGGCGGAGGATAAGTGAGGATTTAAAAGCTGCAAGGTTTAGAGCCGGAAGGATAAGGTGTTTAAGGCCGTTTAATGTTAAAAAGCTTACAGGAATCCCGAAAAGATCTACTGTCTGGCCCCGGCCCCCGGCAGGAAGCCAGCCGAGAATTACAGCGAAAACCATTATAAGCATGAGTCCCAGCCAGAATGTCGGGACAGAGAAGCCGAAGATAGAACCTGCCATAATGAATTTGCTTGACAAGGCGTTTGGCCGGTAACCTGCGAGTATTCCAAGCGGAATACCTACAACAATGGTAATAAGCAGCGCTGAAAAAGCCAGTTCAAGTGTGGCAGGGGCCCTCTCAATAATGAGTTTGAGCGCCGGCTCGTTATATCTGAAAGATTTGCCCATGTCTCCCTTTAAAGCGTTTAAAAGGAACCGGCCGTACTGTTCCCAGATAGGCCGGTCAAGCCCGAATTGTTTTACAACAAGGTCCTTCTCCGCCTGAGTCGCATCAGGCGGAACAAGAACATCTACCGGATTGCCTATAGCGTAGATGCTGAAAAAAACAATTACAGACATAATAAGGATCAGAAGAATGCTTTGAATCAGTCTTCTGACAATAAAAACTGTCATTTATGACTATCTCACCTGAACTACATCTGCCGCGATTGTATATTCATCAGTACGGGGCAGATATTTAAGGTTTTTCTGTGTTGCCCAAAGGTTTCTCTGGAAATAAAGCGGTATTATTCCCTTGTCTTCCACAATCGCAATCTGTGCTGCTTTTTGAAGCAGCTCTTCCCTTTTCCCCTCATCAGAAGTTACTGAAGCTTCCTTTATTAAACGGTCAACCTCAGGGTTTGTGTAACCGCCTCTGTTATTGGCACCCATTCCGGCTTCCTTGTCAACTGTCGCAAGAACTGCTGTCAGGCCGCGCGCAGCATCACCGGTAGTGTTTCCGAATCCAAGCTGGAAAAAGCTGTATTCCCGTTTTGTTGCCTGTGTAAAAAATACGTTTCCAGGTAATGCCTGAACTTTCATGTCAATGCCTGCTCTCGCGAGGAACTGCGCTACTGCCTGGGCAACCTGGTCATCGTTAAGATAACGGTCGTTGGTGCTGTGTATTGTCATGCTGAATCCGTCAGGATAGCCTGCTTCCGCAAGTAGTTTTTTAGCTTTCGCAAGATCATATGGATCAGGTTTAACATCTGGAATATATCCTGTCATCCCTTCCGAGACAAACTGGCCTGTCGGCTCTCCTGCGCCGAATAGTACTTTTTCCGTAAGGAGATCCCTGTTGATCGCAAGTGAAATTGCCTTGCGGACGCGGAGGTCTTTAAGCGGATTTTTTGTGAGAGTGCTTCCGTCTTTCGCGAAAACAAACGGAGTAACATCACGTTCTGTGTCCATATGAACATACATCATCCTGGTTGAAGCTTTTTCCCATACTGATATTTTACTCTCTTTTCTAAGCCTTGCGATATCGACAGGCGGCACCTGCGCTATGATATCGACATCACCCGCAAGAAGTGCTGCGACACGGGAAGGATCATTTAAAATAGGCTTGAAAATTACCTTTTCAAATGTAGGCTTGACTCCCCAGTAGGAATCAAAACGTTCAACAACAAAACGGTCGCCCCTGACCCACTCAACCAGTTTGTAGGGGCCTGTGCCGATAGCTGTTTTTCCCTTGTTGAAATCATCGGTTGTAGCATCAGCTGGTATTGAGTTTGAAATAACATAGATAAAGCTCAGGTCAATTGGAAGCTGGGGAGATGGTTTGCTGAGTATAAATCTTACAGTATATGGATCTACAACTACTGTCTCCCTGATGGAAGCGATATTCCTTTTATAGCTTGATGCGCTGTCAGAAACCTTTGGAATTCTTTCCAGTGTGAATACTATATCATCTGCGTTGAAATCGCTGTTGTCGTGGAACTTTACACCTTTGCGGAGCTTGATTTCCCAGGTAAGATCATCAATCATCTTCCATGAGAGCGCAAGCCCCGGTTTTGTCTGCAGGTTGCTGTCTCTTTTAACTATGGTTTCAAAAATCTGCTGAGATGCCTGCTGTGTCGCCCCTGTGGTTGAGAACTGGGGATCAAGCGCCTCGTGTTCTGTCGCAAGTCCTACCCGAAGTGTTTGAGCATTAAGTGTAAAACTTGCTGCCAAAAGGATAAACAGAATGAATAATGATCCTTTACGTAATCTGGCTGCTGCCATAATTGGCCTCCTGATAAAAATGAATTATTAAAAATTAAAAAATATACCAATAGAGCTGATTTTTCGTAAAATTTAACATTGAAGTTTAAAACAAAAAAATCGCACATAATTGACGGTTTTTGAGCCGTTTCTCATGATAGAAAGAGATATTGTATCTGTCAATAAGAATATTATAGTTTATTTCTTATATTCCACAGTTTACATGATGCAGCTCAAAGATTTTTCTTCTCGAAAAATCTGAAGAGGAAATAAGAGCCTATTGCCATGACCGTGATTACAATCCAGTGGCTGACTCCAAGCAGCTGAGGTATTGATACTGCCTTTAATTCACCGGGATATCTTAAATATATCTCAATCCACGGATACAAAAGCGCGTAAAGAATACCTCCGGCCAGCATTCCAATGATCGGCCAGATCGCGTGAAACCTTCCTTCGGCAAACGCTGCTATACTTGTTCCGGGGCAGTAGCCGATAACAGCCCAGCCAGCCCCGAAAAGAAGCCCGCCTGTAATCTGAAGTCCCAGGCTCAGCTGCCTTGGCGCGAAAGAGATGATTCCCATATCTGATAGAATATATATGCCGATAGAGCCGGTAACTATCGCGGTGAGCATGAACTTTATTATTGTCATGTCTTTAAGCTTCAGCGCACCCACCTGTTTTTCAAACCTGATAACCTCGGTCTGCTGAAGGAAAAACCCGAATAAACCCCCTGTTAGAAGAGCGAAAAATAGTGTCATAATCTGATCCCCCTGTATAATATGCGAGCTGTTATGATACCGCCTGCGAAAAACATGATCATGGCGATAAGGCTGCTTACACCAAGCTGGCTCATCCCGCTTATACCGTGTCCGCTCGGGCATCCGCCTGCTATCCTGGCGCCAAGCATTGCCAAAGCCCCGCCTGCGAGCGAGAAGATGATTCTTTTACTTTTTTTATTTCCCATATACGCTTCCCACATTGGAGGGAGCGCTTCCCTTTTAAAGGTTTTAGATACTATAGAAGAAAGAAAAGCTCCGATGCCGATTCCGATGACAAACAAAAGCTGCCAGTCTGGAAGCGCTGATGAAGTAAAGTTACCCTCCTTTGCCTGATAAAATGCTGTTTTACTCAAGTCAAGGCCGATTAAATCAAGAAAACCAGTCGCCAGACGGGGAAAAGTCGTTGATGTGCCGAAAAACTGTCCTGTCAGCCCCGCGCTTGCTGTTAAAAGCAGCCCGGTCATTGCGCCGTAAAAATAAGGTTTTGCCTTTTGGGGAATTTTCATAGCTCCTCCTATATATTGCATATATTTAATATATAGATATTTATATCTACGCTGTCAAGAGAAGTTTTCTCTTCATTTCACTGATGAAGAAAAAAATTGAAAAATTTAATAGCGGGTTATATAATTATTTATATCATTTTTCCAGGAGGTATTTAATATGAATAAATTTTTATCTGTATTGGCTGTCCTTCTGCTGATTTTTACTCTTTCCTGCGATTCTGCCGGGAGCGGTTCAGATGACAGTGAAAATCTATCCGAAGCGGCTGGAGCGCTTGGAGCGGCCGGAACTGTAATGGGTGCTCAGGATTCTAGTCGAGTTCGTCCTAATTCTCCTGCTTTTTCCTCTCCGCCTTTAAGAGATTCTTTCGAACCCCCTCCTGTTCCTGTCGATGTAGAATATGAAGATGGTCAAGGTGGTACTGCGACTTATACTAATTCAACAGATCCACATGAAATTCAATTTGTTGACTTCCATGTTTCCTATGATGACAATCAGTATATTCTTAACGGACAGTTAATCTGTGAGTATACTCCTCCAGAAGGTGAGCCTTATGCTCTTTCAATATCATTTGACGGCGATGTTACTATCGAAGGGGGAAGCCTCTCCGGTACATATAATGTTAAACTGACAGTTTCTTTAACCCTATCATTTCCAGATGATACAGATGATATAGTTATAACCGGTAGAGTAACCGGAACTGTCAACGGAGAAAGTGTAAATATCTCAATCAACAAGATATTTCCTGCCCCAGAACCCCAAGCTGTGTAATTGGTACAATCTGCAACCGGTTTCTGGTAAAATATCTACTTTTCCACTATCCTTTTGAGGTAATACTTTAGCTCTACCGGCTGTCCGCCAATATAATCAGAAAGCTCAAGAGAGAGGCTGTCATTATCCGCAAACTCAAGCCTCTGTCCCTGTAATTTTTTGTCTGATGAAGTTTCAATATAGTAGCCTACAAAATCCTTTTTCACCTTGTAGTCAAGCGCCAGGTTCAGTTTGCCGTTTGTGTATATGGTAAATGACGATTTTGTGAAAACAATCTTCATATCAGGGTTCTTAAGAATCTGCCCGCTTGGAAGATGGGCTTCTGTCACTTTCCACTTCCCGACAAGTTTCTTCTCTATGGCAGATGAGCAGGAAGAGATGCCGGTCAAAAAAAGCGCGATAACTATATATAATATTATTCTGGTATTTTTCATCTGTTTTCACCGCCTTAAAATAACCTGATTCTTAATATAATTATAATCTACATTGTACAATAACCCAAGATAAGTAAAAACAGGAATAAAAAAGATTTTAATTATTATGATATTCAGGTTATAATAATTATGCAAAAAGGGGTCGGAAATGGGTTCTATAGTTATAGCTAAGGAAATCTTTGAAAAACATCCCTCATTCAGGAGAGGGATTGTAATCGCGCGGGGGATGAAAAATAAAACAGAGGAAGATGCGCTTTACTCTGTTTTGAAAGAAACACTGATCAGGCGGTTTGAAAACCCGGTTGATCTTGAAAATGACAGGAGAATTACAGACTGGAAAGATGTTCACAAATCCTTTTCACCAAATCCCAATAAATTCCCCCCTGCCCATATAGCGCTTCTTAAAAGGATACAGAAGCAGCAAACCGAGATTCCGTTTATAAACAGCGTAGTGGCGGTGATGAATACAGTTTCCATTGAGAATATTC
>JAVEZE010000135.1:0-7425 GCA_034003145.1 Spirochaetia bacterium | reverse complement strand
AAATGGATGTTATGGACGGGATAGAACTTACAAAAAAAATCAGGGAAACAGATGAGTCAATACCTGTAATAATCATGACTGCCTACGGATCAATTTCAAGCGCAGTCGATGCAATCAAATCAGGGGGATATGACTATATTACAAAACCGATCGATTATGATCTCCTGAAGATAAAAATCAACAGAGCTGTTTCTGAAAAAAAAATCAGAAAAGAAAATGCTGAACTGAAAGAAAAACTTAAAGAAGAATGGGGTCTTGACAGTATTATAGGCAAAGATGTTTCAATGATTAAAATGTTTACGCTGATTAAAACAGTAGCGCCTGTTGATTCAAGCGTTCTGATAGAAGGGGAGTGCGGCACCGGCAAGGAACTTGTCGCCAGAAGTATTTATGCCAACAGCAGAAGAAAAGATGCCCCGTTTGTTGTGGTAGACTGCTCATCATTGCCGGCAGGTCTGCTTGAAAGCGAACTGTTTGGTTTTGAAAAAGGGGCATTTACAGGCGCTGCCGCAAGAAAAAAGGGAAGAATTGAACTTGCAGACACAGGGACCCTTTTTCTTGATGAGATCGGAGAGATGAGCCTGGAACTCCAGGCAAAGCTTTTGCGGGTGCTGCAGGAGAAGCAGATTCAGAGAATCGGCGGACTTGAATCTGTAAATGTGGATTTCCGTCTGATCACCGCAACCAACCGCGATATCAAAAAAGAGGTTCTGGAGAAGAGATTCCGTTCAGACCTTTATTACCGTCTTAATGTAATAAATATTACGGTTCCCCCGCTTCGCAGCAGAAAAGGAGATATTCCGCTCCTTGCGATGAGCTTTATAAAAAGTGTCTCTGAAAAAAACGGAATCCCACCAAAAAAGATTTCAGCATCATTGATGGATAAATTGATCAGCTTAAACTGGCCAGGTAATGTAAGGGAACTTGAAAACTGTATTGAAAGACTTATGGTCATAAGCCAGGGCGAGGAGCTTGATGAGGAGCTTTTGTCTGATGAACTTAAAAATACTTCCCATTTAAACCGGACAGAGGCACAAAGCTATAACCTTTCAGATATTGAAAAAAATGTATTGATTGAAGCTCTTGAAAAATCAGACTGGAACAAATCGAAGGCTGCCAAACTTCTTAGTATTGACAGAAAAGCGCTTTACAACAGACTTAACAAGCATAATATAAGTGTGCCAAAAAAGACACAATCTTAAGAAAAGCGTGTAAAATAGCACACTTTACAAACTAATATTTTTATCAAATCTGCATATAACTGCGTAATATACCCATCTTTTGTGAATAATTTAACTTGGCACTCTTTTTGCAATAACAATATAGAAATAGTTTTTTATAAAACACAAAAGGAGTTTTTTAAATGAAAAAGACAATTGTTTTATTGATCCTTGCTGCTGCAATGATTCTGCCTGTATACGCGGCAGGAAGCAAAGAGGGTGCGGTATATCCATCAGAACCTATCAACATTATTGTTCCATCCAATGCGGGCGGATCAACTGATGCGACAGCAAGACAGTTCGGACAGATCGCCAAAAAATACTGGCCGGATGCAAACTTTGTAGTTATCAATATCGGCGGGTCAGGCGGGCTTAAAGGGTTTGATGAAATTGCTGATTCAAAACCCAACGGGTACAACCTTGGAATGCTTTTTACTCCTCAGATAGTTTCACATATCTGTTCAGGACTTGCTCACTACAACCTCGACAGTTTTCATTATGTAGGAAACATTGTTGAGGATCCTGGTATTGTTGTTGTACCTGAGAAAAGCGCAATAAATACCCTTGATGAACTTAAAGCAGCAGCAAAAGCCAGTAAACTTGTGGCGACTGTAAACGGAATAGGCAGCGATGATTATATCGCGGCAAAGAATTTTGAGAGAATAGCAGGGGTAGAGTTTAACATCATGCCTACAAACGGCTCAACAGAACAGAAAGCAGCAATTCTCGGAGGACATGTTGATGTCGCTTTTATGAACCTTTCCCAGATGCTTGCCAATTACAGATCAGGCAAGGTTAAAATTTTAGCAATTACTACCAGAAAAAGATCTGAAATGGAAAAATCAATCCCCACAACAAAAGAACAGGGATATGAGTTTTACATGACAGCTACAAGAGGGCTTGTCTGCCAGGCAGATGTTGACCCCAAGATAAGAAAAGCGCTTGATGAACTGTTTGTAAAAGTACTTGCTGATTCTGAATTCAAGGAGATGATGGAAAAGCAGCTTATATCTCTTGCTCCGATGAACAGCAAGGAATACAGGGAACATCTTGAAGAATTCAAGGCTCAGACACAGGTTGTTTACGACGCTAACCCATGGGGAAATTAAATCATAGGAAGTATAATGACAAAAAAAGTAGTTGATTTTATCATATTGTTTTTTTGTGTTGTTATCGCAGTGCTGCTTTACCGCAGTACTGCGGGCTTCCCTTCGGTAAGTCAGAACAGCACAGCAAACTATATAAGATTTCTTGCCTTAAGTACTGGGATTCTCTCCCTTCTCCAGATTTATTACAGTTACAGAAAAAATGATAATGATGCAGTTGAGTTTTACACAAATAAAAAAAGATTTTTCTCGCTTCTTCTTCTGCTTATTGTGTATATATTGCTGATTGCTTATTTCGGCTTCATACTCTCAACAGCTTTATTTCTCCCTGTAACCATGTTTTTTATGGGGCACAGAAAAATCAAAACAATCATATTCGCATCAGCTGGGCTTTTGCTGTTTCTGCAGGGATTATTTGTAAGTATACTGCAGGTTCCACTGCCCCGCGGCATGATTTTCGGCTATTAGGAAACAGGAATAATTATGGAAATAAATTTTTTACAAATTATATTAACGCTGGTAATGCCGGAGAACCTGCTGGCAGTTGTAATTGGAAGTATTGCCGGTATTGTTGTCGGTGGTATACCTGGTCTTACAGCAACCATGGCAGTTGCCCTTTTAATCCCGGTTACATTCTCTCTTTCTCCCCTGACTGGGCTTATACTTATGGGTGGAGTTTACTGCGGCGCGATGTACGGCGGTTCAATCCCCGCTATCCTTCTGTTTACACCGGGGACCCCTGCCGCGGCAGCCACAGCCCTTGACGGGTATCCCCTCTCCCAGCAGGGTCATGGAGGGCTTGCCCTTAAGGTTTCTGTAATAGCCAGCTTTATAGGAGGCACTTTTTCGGCATTATTGCTTTTGCTTGTTGCACAGCCTCTTGCTGCTGTATCACTCAGATTCGGACCTGCAGAGTACTTTCTGCTTGCCCTGATGGGTCTTGCCGGTGTTGTATCCCTAGCTGAAGAGGACCTGGTTAAGGGACTGCTTTCAGGGTTTATGGGACTTCTTGTCGCTGTTATCGGCACAGATCTGATTTCAGGGCATTTGCATTATACAATGGGAGTAAGGGACCTCTATGACGGTGTTTCATTCATGCCGGCACTTATCGGGATGTTCTCCATAACGCAGATGATGGAACTTACAGGCCTTGACCACATTGTCAAAGGGAAGGTTGATCTAAAAACGATAAAAAGGGAAAAAATGCCCAAAGGGCTCGGGAAATTTATCGCGGCAGGAACAGCTGCCGGAACAGTTGTAGGTATACTTCCAGGGGAAGGAGCAACAATCGCTGCTTTTATTTCCTATAACTTTGCAAAGCAGATGTCGAAATTCAGGGATAAATTCGGTAAAGGTAATCCTGAAGGGATCGCCGCGGCTGAAGCAGGCAATAACGGATGTGTAGGGGGAAGCCTTATTCCTACCCTCACCCTGGGAATCCCGGGCAACAGCGTTGCTGCGGCTCTCCTTGGCGGGCTTATGATCCATGGACTAATTCCCGGCCCTGAGCTTTTTACGCTGCACGGTACAATCACATACGGTTTTATACTTTCGCTTTTTCTCGCCAATATTGTTTTCCTTGTAATAGGACTTTTTTTCGCCCCTTATTTTTCCAAAATATCGCTGACTCCTTCTGCAATACTTATTCCGGCTGTATCCATGTTTGCAGTTGTCGGAGCGTATTCGATGAATAACAGTATTTTTGACATCTGGATCATGCTGATATTTGCGCTCATCGGTCTTATCCTCGGCAAGACAGGTTACTCTACAAGCGCCGTAGTTCTGGGAATGATTTTAGGACCGATAGCTGAACACGGATTTGCCCAAGCTCTGACGATTTCCGACGGTTCTGCGTCAATCTTTTTTGGGAGTACTATTGCCTGGATTCTCTGGGGGGTTATTGCGCTACTTCTGGTTTTCCCAATAATCAATATTATTAAAAAAGCCAGGACAGGAAAAGCAATTATTGAAGCAGAAGAAATAGTTGAATAATAATATTATCTGAAATTAATAATGCTGTCCGGACTGACCGGGCAGCATGTTTTTTCACCTGCCGTATAACGTTTAGGTACCAGGGTTAATCCCCTGAAAGAATGTCACCACAGCTCAATGTGGTATTTATATCCCTGCTCTGTAAGGAATTTCTGCCTGTTTGCAGAGAAATCTTCCTCTACAGTGCGGTGGGAAATTATACTGTAAAAAAAGGCGTTTTTTTCCTTGGGTCTTAATATTCTTCCCAGCCTCTGCGCTTCTTCCTGTCTTGAGCCGAAACTTCCTGAAATCTGTATCGCAACAGAAGCATCAGGCAGGTCAATCGCGAAATTGGCAACTTTTGAGACTATTATCACCCTCTCTTTCCCCTGTCTGAAAAGATCGTAAATTCTCTCTCTCTCCATATTGGGGGTCTGCCCTGTAATAATAGGCACCCCTATCATCTCCTGCATCTTTTTCAGCTGGGATATGTACTGTCCGATTATAAGTATTGAATCCTCGGGATGGTTCTCAAGAAGCTCTTTTACAATTTCGAATTTGGCCGGATTTTCCGCTGCAATGCGGAATTTATTTTTTTTATCCGCAACAGCATAGGGAACTTCAAGGTTTTCTGGAAGCTCTGCCCTTATTTCAAAACAATTTGCCTCTGCTATCCACCCTTTTTCCTGAAGCTCTTTCCATGGGCAGTCATATCTTTTTGGCCCCACAAGGGAAAAAACATCAGTTTCCCTGCCGTCTTCCCTGATAAGGGTAGCTGTAAGGCCTAACCTTCCTATCGCCTGGATCTCGGCTGTTACCCGAAATACAGGGGCGGGGAGTAGATGCACCTCATCATAAATGATGAGTCCCCAGTCCATTTTTCTGAAAATATCAAAGTGGGGAAAATCCGATTCCCTGTCTGGCCGCCATGTGAGAATCTGATAGGTAGCGATTGTTACAGGACGTATCAGCTTTTTATCTCCGCTGTACTCGCCGATCATATCTTCAGTAAGGTTTGTTTTATCGAGAAGCTCATCTTTCCACTGGTGCACAGCCGCGATGTTTGTTGTAAGAATCAGTGTCTGTGTTTTATATATATCTATTACTGCCATTCCGACAATTGTTTTACCTGAGCCGCAGGCAAGGACAATTGTCCCGAACCCGTTGCCTGGTTTACCGTCTCCGTAGAAGGCAAGGGCTGCTTCTCTTTGGTAATCCCTGACTGTAAAGGGGTATCCTCCGAGAGTCTTTTCCCGCAGCGAAATATCAAGCGGGGCACCTTTTTTAAGAGGCACCTCATCCTTGACTGGATAGCCTGAAGCCATAAGTTCCTGTTTTATTGTTCCCCTGTCAACAAGATTTAGGGTAAAAGCCTGGTCGTTATCTCCTGTGGGAAAGAGAATCTTTGACAGTCTTCTGATTGATTTGATTTCGTTATAAAGCCTTGTCTCTTTTACCTTGAGGAGAAGATTGTAGGGGTTGTCTGACTGGGTGAGTACTATCTTGCCGAAAAGGCTCGCGCTTTCCTTGATCCTGAAAATAATATTTTCAGGAATTTCAAATTTTGACCATTTTTCAAGCCTCTCTATCATCTCTTCAGGCGTAATTCCCGCAGAAGCCGCGTTCCAGAGTGAGAGTGAAGAAAGTTTATATGTATGAATATGTTCCGGCGATTTTTCAAGTTCGGCAAAAACAGAAATATCATTTCTTGCCTCTTCAAAGGCAGGGTTATGAACATCTAACAGCATAGCTGCGTCGCTTTGGATTATTACAGGTTTATTTTCTGACATCTGGATATGATTAAAATATTTTTATGGTTTAATGTCAAATGCTTTGGCAGTTAATCGCGGCAGATCTCCTTGATACCAATAATAATCATGACTGTAAATAAAGAACTGTTAACCTGTCTTGTCATTAACAGTCTTTTTATTATAAAATTGCATCACTATGCTTGATATAAAATTTATCAGAGAAAATCTGGATTCAGTAAAACAGAACATAATAAACAGAAACATGCGCTCGGATGCAGATCTTGTTGTATCTCTTTATGAAGAAAAAAACTCACTGCAGCAGGAGATAGAACGCTTAAGGCAGCAGAGAAACGCAAACGCGGCCAAAATGAAGGGAAAGCTTTCCCCTGAGGAAAGGGATTCCCTTATAGAGGAGGGAAAATCCCTCAAGGAAAAGATTTCAGCGGCTGAGGCGCAGTTCTCGGAAAAAGATGCTGCCTTTAACGCGGAGATGCTCACAATTCCGAATATGGCCCATCCTGATGTTCCGGCCGGAAAGGAAGACAAGGATAACACAGAGGTAAAACAGGTTGGAAAAATACCTGTGTTTGATTTCAAACCAAAAGACCATGTAGTTCTTGCCGAATCGCTTGACCTTGTCGATTTTGAAACTGCCGCTAGAGTTTCAGGGCCAAAGTTTTACTATCTTAAAAACGAGGCAGTTCTTCTTGAGCTTGCGCTTATCCGCTATACACTTGATATACTTATTAAAAAAGGGTTCACCCTTGTCGAAACACCGGATATCGCAAAGGAAGAGGTCGCTGCCGGCATCGGCTTTAATCCCCGCGGAGAGGAAAGCAATATTTATACACTTGAGGGGACAGGCACATGCCTTGTAGGAACCGCGGAGATAACGCTCGGCGGATACCATGCCGGTTCAATACTTGACCCTGAAAAGCTCCCGATAAAAATGGCAGGCATATCCCATTGCTTCAGGCGGGAAGCAGGAGCTGCGGGAAAATATTCAAAAGGACTTTTCCGTGTGCATCAGTTTACAAAAATTGAAATGTTTGTATACTGCCTTCCCGAGCAGTCTGATTCATTCCATCAGTTTATTCTTGAAACAGAAGAAGAGATATTTCAGGGGCTTGATATCCCCTATCGCGTGGTTGACACATGCAGCGGTGATTTGGGAGCATCAGCCTACAGGAAGTATGATCTTGAGGCCTGGATGCCGGGAAGGGGAGATGAAGGGGACTGGGGCGAGATTACAAGCACATCAAACTGCACAGATTTCCAGTCGAGAAGGCTTGGAATAAGATATAAGTCAGAAAACGGGAATAAATATCTTCATATGCTTAACGGAACTGCGATGGCTTTGACAAGAGCGATTATATG